>NZ_PVBK01000024.1:0-67292 GCF_002968535.1 Neorhizobium sp. T7_12
AAAGGAGGACCATCGACGAAACCTGGCGGCACATTGGTAACCTGGTCGAGGCGATCCAATCCGATGAATGTGCCAACTATCTCGAAAATGCAGGCTACGTTTCCGTCAAAAGGTGAAACGCTCTAGTGGACTCTCCCGGGCTACCAAGCCGCATGGAATGGGTGAACAGGCAACCGCAAGCAGGCTCAAAGCTTCGTCGGCCGAACGCTCATGAAGATTGACGCTCCACCTTGCTCCTCGACACTCCACACGTCGAATGACGCTACTGCCGGATTGTCGCCCATTCCAAGTGATCCCACGGGCATACCCGGTACTGCCAGCCCAAGGATATCCGGAGCATCGTTGAGCAGTCTCTCAACGGCTTCCAGCGGGACATGTCCCTCGATGAAATATTTGCCGATGGTCGCCGTATGGCAGCCTTCCAGATTTTTCGGCACACGGTATCTCCGCTTTACCGAGTCAAGATCGTCGACCTCCTGAACGTCGACGGCAATATCGGCCTGCGCTATGGCGTTGGCCCATGCGCCGCAACAGCCGCAGGTCGGGTCTTTATAGACCGTCATTCTGGTTTGCGACGCCCGCGCTGGGGCCGTGCTGGCAACTGCGATGGTCGCGATTGCGGAGCATATGAATTGTCTCCTGTTCATGCGGTAACTCCTTCTATTTGTGGTCCTTGGGGATGTTGAGGCTGTTCAACCCGGGCTTCCGGAAGACGCCAGCCCTTGACCAGGGCATAGACTGCGGGAATGACGACGAGCGTTAGGATGGTCGACGAAACCATTCCGCCGATCATTGGGACAGCAATTCGCTGCATGATTTCCGAGCCGGTCCCGGTGCTCCAGAGGAGCGGGATCAAACCGGCCATGATGGCGACAACCGTCATCATCTTTGGCCTCACCCGTTCGACCGCGCCGACCATGATTGCGTCTCGGACGTCTGCTTTCGTGAGAGGCCTCCGCTCGGTCAAGCAGACCTCACGTCTCTCCTTGAGGGCGTGATCGAGGTAGATGAGCATGATCACCCCTGTTTCGGCGGCGACGCCCGCGAGAGCAATGAATCCGACCGCGACTGCAACAGATGCATTGAAACCAAGCCACCACATCAGCCATATGCCGCCAACCAACGCGAATGGCCATGACCATCAGGACGGAGCGCTGCGCTACGTACGGCTTCGCGCGCCGTCGGCCGTTCATTTGGAATCTGAGACTTCGGGCAGACAAATCCGCCTATTCGAGCAGTTGACCTTTTTCTCCGTGCTATTTCCGAAGATGCGTGGTTGGCAGGGCGGTCGTATACTTGACCTGCCCCAGGGCAAAGCTGGACCGGATGTTGGATACGCAGGGAATGGTCGTCAGCCGGTCTACCACCAGCGCCTGGTATTTTCTGAGATCCTCGACGACAACACGAAGAAGATAGTCCGATTCACCCGTCATCAGATAACATTCCATGACTTCAGGCATGGACCGCACCGCCTCGTCGAAGATGGCGAGCGATGTCCTGTCCTGTTGCTTCAACGAGATATGGACGAAGACGTTGACGGCGAGACCAAGGGATTGCGCATCCGCGAGTGCGACCGTTCCTTTGATCACGCCGCTTTCCTTCAGGTCATTGACACGCCGCCAGCAGGGAGACGCCGACAGACCGGTCGCTAGCGCGAGTTCCGCCGTACTGAGTTCGGCATTGTTCTGCAGGAGATCCAGAAGCTTCAGCGTCGCGGGGTCATAGCTGACAATCGGCATGAAATTTCCGTTTTCCCGATTAAGGCGGCAAATCGTACCGAAATATGGGCAACAAGCAAGCTAGAAAGGCCAGTAAATCCGCATCAAGGGTGATAGTCTTTCACTGCAATTGGGGAGGATCAGAGATGAAAGTGAGCCTGTCGCAGGAAACGCTCCAGATCATGAAGGATCTTGAACGCCAGGTGCTTTGGCATGCCTGCTGGATGATCCACAACGCGAACCACATCCGCGAAAAAGGCGATGTCAAGGTTGGCGGGCACCAGGCGTCTTCGGCCTCGATGGTGTCGATCATGACGGCACTCTATTTCCACACACTGAAGCCGGAGGACCGGATCGCGGTCAAGCCACACGCCTCGCCGGTGTTTCATGCGATCCAGTATCTCATGGGCAATCAGCAGCGGGAGAAGCTGGTCAATTTTCGCGGATTTGGTGGCGCCCAATCCTATCCGAGCCGCACCAAGGACGGTGACGACGTTGATTTCTCCACCGGTTCGGTCGGGTTGGGTGTGGCGATCACGGCCTTTGCCTCGATCGTCCAGGACTACATCGAAGCCAAATCCTTTTCGTCGCCGCGCCCTAAGGGCCGCATGATCGCCCTTGTCGGCGATGCCGAACTGGATGAGGGCAATATCTACGAATGCCTCCAGGAGGGCTGGAAGCACGACCTGCGCAACACCTGGTGGATCATCGACTATAACAGGCAGAGCCTCGACGGCGTGGTGCGCGAGGGGCTTTGGAAGCGCATCGAATCCATATTTGCGGCCTTCGGCTGGGATGTGAAGGTGCTGAAATACGGCGCCTTGCAGGAGGCCGCCTTTCGTGAAGCCGGCGGCACTGCGCTGCGCGACTGGATCGACCGCTGCCCGAACCAGCTTTATTCGGCCCTCGCCTTTCAAGGCGGAGCGGCATGGCGAAAGCGCCTGACCGACGAGATCGGCGATCAGGGCGAGGTGACGCGGCTGATCGACCGGCGCACGGATGCGGAACTGTCCGAACTGATGAGCAATCTCGGCGGCCACTGTATCGAAACGCTGGCGAAGACCTTCGAAAGCATCGACCATGATCGGCCGACGGTGTTTCTGGCCTATACGATCAAGGGTTGGGGTACGCCGCTTGCCGGCCACAAGGACAATCATGCCGGCCTGATGACCAAGGCCCAGATGGCGCAGTTCCAGAGCCACATCGGGGTCGCCGCCGGCGAGGAATGGGAGGAGTTCGGCGCCGTCACGAATCCATCGGTGGTCAAGGCCTATCTCAAGACCGTACCCTTCTTCGCCAAGGGCTCACGCCGCTATGCCGCCGCCCGTGTCGCATCGCCGGGGCCGGTCTTCCTGGATGATCGCGAACTTTCAACACAGGCAGGCTTCGGCAAAGTTCTGGATTCGATCGCAAGGCGCGATGACGACCTCTCCAAAAGGATCGTCACGACGGCACCGGACGTCACTGTCTCCACCAACCTCGGTCCCTGGGTCAACCGGCGCGGGCTGTTTGCGCGTGACGCGCTGGCGGATACGTTCCACGACGAGAAAGTGCCCTCAACCCAGAAGTGGTCTTTCGGTCCGGCGGGGCAGCATATCGAACTCGGCATCGCGGAAATGAACCTGTTCCTGCTGCTGAGTGCAGCCGGGCTGTCGCATTCGTTGTTCGGCGAAAGGCTCATACCGATCGGCACCGTTTATGATCCTTTCGTTGCCCGCGGTCTCGATGCGTTGAACTACGCTTGTTACCAGGATGCCCGCTTCATGATCGTCGGCACGCCATCGGGCGTGACGCTGGCGCCGGAGGGTGGCGCGCATCAATCCATCGGGCAGCAGTTGATCGGCATGAGCCAGGACGGGTTGGCAAGTTTCGAACCGGCCTATCTGGACGAACTCTCCATCATCATGGACTGGTCATTCGACTACATGCAGCGGGAAGGCAAAGGCGGGCATGACCCGCGGACATGGCTGCGGGACGAAGCCGGCGGCTCGGTTTATCTGCGCCTGACGACCCGGCCGCTGGAACAGCCGGTGCGCCGCGACAGCGAAGCATTTCGTCAAGGTGTCGTCGATGGCGCCTACTGGCTTCGCGAACCGCAATCGAATACGCCTCTGGTGTTGGCCTATCAGGGCTGCGTTGCGCCGGAAGTGCTGACCGCGGCCGGGCGGCTCGCGGAACGGCATCGCGACGTGGCCGTACTGGCCGTGACCTCGGCCGACCGGCTCAATGCCGGCTGGACGGCGGCACAGCGTGCAAGACGGCACGGATATGCCGCCGCTCGCAGCCATGTGGAAAACCTGCTCGCGCCCCTACCCCAACATGCGCATATGATAACGGTCACGGACGGTCATCCGGCAACGCTCGGATGGCTCGGTTCGGTTCATGGTCATGTGCTGACCAGCCTCGGCGTCGAACATTTCGGCCAGACAGGCACGATCGCTGATCTGTATGCCCATTTCGGCATCGATACGTTGTCGATCATTGAAGCAGCGGAGGCGGCCGTTCGGCTCAGCCATCGACATGCGGCCGGATTTTCGATTGTCGCCTGAGCTTTATCCATTTTTCGATCCTTTGAGGACGTTTTCAAGCCCGGTGAATGTCCCGTCACATGCTGCACCCCAAAGTGATGGCTGGTACATCGAGTCCTACTTCGTCGACCCGGATACCGTATTCATCAGCGTGCATCAGTGAGGCTTTCATGAAGCTCTACCAACCAGGCGATACCAACCAGGCGATACCAGCAAAGCCATTTGCCCGCACTGCGGAAAGCTGGTCGCGACGACGTTCGCCTATCGCGACGTTCCGTTCGATAACGGATCCGGCACGGTGAAGGGCATCCTGGCCGCGGTCTGCGATGAATGCGACGCCGTTGTCGCCATCCCCGCGCAGTCCACGCCGGCCATCCGGCGCGCACGCGAGGTGGCCGAGGTCGCGCTCGAAGTCAGCATTCCCGCGCCCGAGGTCGAGATCCTCGATGCCGCCGCATCGCATCGATCCGACTGCTACCACGCGCTTCAGGAAAACGTTGTTTGCATCCTATCTTCAGCGACTTCGGCTAGACGAGCCGAGAACGAATGCCCTGCGCCGCAACTTCGAAGCATGGCAGAGGTCGAAGGCCGAGAGGGGCAAGCACATAACGCCGACAATCCGCATCCCCAATCGTCGCTTGTCATTCAAGATCTCCGCCAGGACCGATGACGACGTCCGGTGGGTGATGGCGGCCAGTGGCATGAACAGGACCGACACGGTCCGCTCTATCGTCATGGAGATCGAAAAAGATCTACTGGCGCCCAAGGCGCCACGGGACTTTCGGCATCTTCGCGACATCGCCGCTGTCGTCAACGCCTGAGCATGTAATCCGTCAGGAGCCGACCCGCGCAGCGACGGCGGATCTCGGTGGCAAAGGCCCGCCCGAATTTCCCTGCCCACAGCCGAACCGTCTGGTGCGAGACAATAATCCCTCGTGCCGCCAGCATGTCCTCGACCATCCCCAGACTAAGGGGAAAGCGGAAATACTGCCACACAGCGTGAGCTATGATCTCGGCGGGAAAACGATGGCGGCGGTAAAGAGGGTCACGTGTCATGGCCCTTCATCTCACATCGAAGTCCATGTTTCGCTAAGTTGGCGATGCCGATGAGCTACCTCTGTTCGGCTTCGAGTACCGTCGAAATTCAAGCGCCAGCACACCCGACGGCCGAGCGGTTCGAAAGCCTGATCCTGCACGGGACCGTGCTGGAACTGTATGAGGCCAATCTGAACTTTCATCGGGCTTTCGTGCACCTATCTGGTAATGACGAACTGGATGGGATTATCGCCGAACTCCGACAGCGCACATTTTCCGCTCCCGTTTCCCAGTGGAAGACGCGGGCGCGAATCGAGCAATCGGCTCGGGAGCATCATGAGATGGTTGATCTTCTTTAGGCGCGCGACGGGAAGAGGCTGAAAGCGCTCGTTGAAAGACACATCCGACAAAGCGTATTCACCAACCCTCCCTCCCCGCCTGCTCAACCCGGCAGAAGCATGATGCGGTGGATTGTTTCCCGGGCGATGTGGGCTTCGCTGTAGAGGAGCGGCACGTATTCGCCTTTCGACCAAATACTGGCCAGGTCCCCATAATGACGCGAACGGGGATCGCCGGATTGGCCGGGCGTATTGATGCAGACGCTGTTGTCCCAGTCGCCGACATCCATGACGAGGCGGACCGAGGCGCCGGCGTTGACGCCGAAATCGCCCATCCGATAGCCGGCATGCATGGGCGTCGAACGGCTGCCGCCGACGGGCAGCGGGCCGACATTCCAGTCGGTCGCATCTTCGGTCTTGATGCGGCTGGTCGCGTGTTCGAAGAGCGCGCGGTGCAGGTCGCCCCAGCGCCAAGCTGCCGGCTCGGCACCGAGCCGGTTTTCGCAATCTGCAAAGCCGTCGGAAAGCGTCGATACCAGCATGGCGTCTCGTTCGGCAGCATCCCAGAGCGTGCCGGATTCGCTGATAAGCGCCAGCATGCGGTCAACATCGCCGGGCAGCAGCAACTGGCGGACGGTCGGGTTCGGTGCGAATTTGGCGAGCAGTGCCGGTCGCAGGTGCTTCATCCACCAGACTTCGAACAGCGCCGCCGCCGCACTCCCTGCTTCGAGACGATAATCCCAGCCGTTGAAAAGCTTTGTGGTATGTTCCTGCCGGTCATCCAGCGGTTGACGGCTGGCAACTTGTTGGAGCATGGCGCAGATGGTCGCGGCCGGGCGGGAATAGACGTCGGTCTGCAAAGCCATCGAGGCTTTCAACGTATGTTTGGGATCGACGCGCAGGACCGACTTGATGCGCTGGGCACGGCTCACTTCCGCCCATTCGTGACCGATCGATGGCGCTTTCGGGTCGCGGTCGGCCGGCAGGTTCATCTCGTTGGCCGAGGCGACGAAACCTTCACCGGGATTATACTTGCGCGGCAGCTCGCCGGCGGGCAGGAAGCCGTCCCATTCGTGGCTGCCATGGCCCGGCACGGGTAGCAGCCCTTCCCAGTTGCGGCGCACCGGCGTGAAACCGGCGGTGAACCAGCCGATATTGCCGTCAACATCTGCACTGACGTGGTTGACCGAGGGCGTGCCCCAGGATCCGAGCGCCTGAGAAAACGCCTGGACGGAGCCGCTGCGCATATAGGACAGGCTGCCGAGATAAGCGGCCGTACCGGGCGCCAGCCAGACGGTGCGCATGGCGATGACCTGATGGATCTTCGGGTTCTCATGGAGGATCGGGCCGTGGCGGGTGAACGAGAGCGTCAGCGTCTGGTCGGGATAGCCCTTGACCGGGAAATTCTCCTCGATGCGGGTGATCTTCTCCCAGCCGTCGGCGTAACGATAGTGCTCCGGATCGCCTTCCTTGGTCTGGTAGACATAGACATCTTCCTGGTCGGCGCCGAAGATGGTGAGGCCGAAGGCGGTGCGGTCGTTATGGCCGAGCGAGACACCGGGCGCGGTCGGTTCACCTGTGCCGATGACGTTGAGGCCCGGAGCCTCGAGATGGACGAGATACCGCAGCGACGGCACGGCGTGCGCTCGGTGCGGATCGCTTGCGAGGATCGGCCGGCCGCTTTCGGTGCGCGAACCGTGCACCGCCCAGTTGTTGGACCCCTCCTCCGCGATCGCCTGGACGATATCGCCGAGATCGGTAACCTCGGTCCATTTCCAGACATCGCCGAGCGTTGCGGCCAGGCGTGCCTTGTCGAAGATGACGGCGGCTGTGGCGAGCTTGAACAGACGGGTCGCGGCGAGCGGGATATCGGCGAGTGAAATCCCCTCCTCCGGCGTCGGCGAGACCGGTGGATCGAGCTCGAAGCGCAGCAGGTCGGTCTCTGCGTCCGCAAGCGTCATGATGTTGGCACGCAGGATTTCGGAAATGCCGTTACGGGTCAGCGCATGGCTGCGGATCCGCACCACGTCCGCCGGCTGCCAGCGTGACGGCCTGGTGCCGAAGATGGCGAATTCTGGCGGCAAGCGAGCCTGCTCTGCCTCGCAAAGCGCGACATAGGCATTGATGCCAGCGGCAAAGGCGGTGCAGATCGCCTGCGTATCCGGCGCGTAGGAAATCCATTCCGGGGCCATGTCGCCGCGATAGAGGAAATGCCGGGCGGCATGGTCCTGCGCCAGGTAGCCGGGGCCGAAATCGGCGGCGAGAAGGCCGAGGCCGCGCTTGCGCCAGAGGTCGAGCTGCCACAGCCGGTCGCGGGCGGCGTTGAAACCCTGGACGAAGAAAAGGTCCTTCTCGCTCGCCGCCTTGATATGCGGGATGCCCCAGCGATCAATGCGGATTTCCGCCTGCGCTTCGAGGCCGGCCAGCCGGAGGGTTTCGTTCGTCGGAGCATCCGTCATGGCAGTCTCTTATGCGTCATGGCTCTTAGGCGTGATGGCAGGCGACGCGCGCGCCATCGGCACGCGGCGTCAGTTCCGGCCGCTCTCGCGAGCAGATTTCGGTCGCCAGCGGGCAGCGCGTATGGAATGCACAGCCGGACGGGATGTTTGAAGGACTTGGCAATTCGCCGCTGAGGATAAAGCGTTGCTTGGCACGCTGCACTTCCGGGTCGGCTTCCGGCACGGCCGACATCAGCGCCTTGGTATAGGGATGTTTCGGATTGGCGAAGAAAGTGTCGCGGTCGGCCATCTCGACGAAACGGCCGAGATACATGACCACGACCCGGTCGCAGATATGCCGGACCACGCCGAGATCATGGCTGACGAAGAGATAGGAAACGCCGGTGCGCTTCTGCAGCGCCACCAGCAGGTTGAGGATCTGGGCGCGTACCGAGACGTCGAGCGCCGAGACCGGCTCATCGCAGATCAGGAGGTCCGGCTCCAGAGCGAGCGCCCTTGCGATCACCACGCGCTGGCGCTGGCCGCCGGAAAACTGGTGCGGATAACGGTCCGCGTGTTCGGGACGCAAGCCGACCTGCTGCAGCAGCGTCGCGACCCGTTCCTTCAGTGCCCTCCCCTTGGCGACGCCGCGCACGATCAGCGGCTCGCCGATCGTCGCGCCAACGGTCGAGCGCGGATCGAGAGACAGCGCCGGATCCTGAAAAATCATCTGCACATTGCGGCGGATGTCGTTGAGCTCGCGGCGACTGGCGCCGACCACTTCGTCGCCGCTGATCCGCACGCTTCCCGAAATGGGAGCCTGCAGGCCGACGATGGTATTGGAAAGCGTCGACTTGCCGCAGCCGGATTCGCCGACCAGCGCCACCGTCTCGCCGCGGGCGATATCGAGGTCGACGCCATTGACGGCCTTGACCACTGGACCTGACTTACCGAGCAGTCCGCCGCGGCCGCCGAAATGCACCGCGACATCGCGGATTTCGAGAACGTGCCCGGTTTTGCTGGATTTCATCGGCTCGCTCATGCCGCCACCTCGCGGATTTCCGCCATGCGGTCGATATGCCAGCAGGCCGAGCGGTGGCCTGCGCCGCAATCGAAGAGCGGCGGCTGTTCGGTGCGACACTTGTCGGTCGCGAGAGGACAGCGTTCAGTGAAACGGCAACCGACGCCGAATTCGTTCGGCGTGGGCACCGTCCCCTCGATGGTCGCGAGGTCCGCCTTCGGCGCATCATCTAGCTTGGGAACGCTGGCAAGCAGCAGGGCCGTGTAGGGGTGTTTCGGCTGCCGGAAGAGATCGTGCACGGGCGCGATTTCGGCGATCCGGCCGGCATACATAACCACCACGTCGTCGGCGATGTCGGCGACCACGCCCATGTCGTGGGTGATCAGCACGATCGCGGTGCCGCGGTCGGCGACCAGTTTCTTCATCAGGTCGAGAATCTGCGCCTGGATGGTCACGTCGAGCGCCGTGGTCGGTTCGTCGGCGACCAGAACGCGCGGGCCGCAGATCAGCGCGATCGAGATCATGATGCGCTGGCACATGCCGCCAGACAGTTCGAACGGATATTGGTCGAGCCGCCGGGTCGGGTCGGGAATGCCAACATCGACCAGCATCTGCCGCGCCTTCTCGTAGGCTTCCGCTTTAGAGACGCCATGGTGGACCCGGTAGGCCTCGGCAATCTGCGAACCGACCGTCGTCAGCGGGTCGAGCGAAGCACTCGGCTCCTGGAAGATGATCGAGATGTCTTTTCCCCGTGCCTTGCGGAACTGCCGTTCCGAAAGCGCCGCAAGGTCGGTGTTTTCGAGCATGATCCGGCCGGCGGTGCGTCTCGCAGCCGGCGGCAGCAGGCCGAGCATTGCATAGGAGGTCAGCGACTTGCCGCAGCCGGACTCGCCCACCAGCGCCATGACCTTGCCGGGCGCGACGGTGAAGGAGATGTCGTCGACGACGTTGGCGCCACCGATATCGATGGTCAGCCTGTCGACGGAAAGCAGCGGATTGGCGGCGGCGTCCATCATCTGTCCTCAGCCTGCCGTCTTCGCCCGCTCGGGGCGCTTGTAGTTGCCGATCGAATTGCCGCCATCGACGCTGATCACGGCGCCGGTGATGAAGGCGGCCTTGTCCGAGCAGAGATAGGCGATGGCGCCCGGCGCATCCTCCGGGCCGCTGGCGCGGCCGAGGGGGATATTCTTCAGCATGTTGCTGACATATTCGTCGGAAAGTTCACTCACTTCGCTGCCCGGCGCGAAGCCCGGCTCGACGACGTTGACGCGGATGCCGTATTCGGCGAGCTCCATGGCGAAACCCTTGGACAGGCGTTCGATGGCTGTCTTCGACGTGCAGTAGGGAACACCGTTCTGGGTCATCTTGCGGGCGGCGCCGGAGGAGATGTTGACGATCGAGCCGGTTTTGCCTTCCGCGATCATCAGCCTGGCGAACTCGCGCGACAGCACGAAGGGTGCGCGCAGGTTGACGCCGAAGACGCGGTCCCAGTCGGAGAACTCCATCTCCAGCAGGCTGAAGCGGGTGTAGATGCCGGCATTGTTGACCAGGACGTCCGGCGCCTTCCATTCGCGCTTCACGAGATCGACGAGGTCGAGCATCGAGGCGTCGCTGGTCAGCTCAGTCGCATGCAGCAGCACCTTGGAACGGTCGAGCCCGAGCTCGGAGACCGCCTTTTCCAGCCCGTCCATGCGGACGTCGCTGAGACACAGCGTGGCGCCTTCCCGGGCGAAATAAGCGGCGATCCAGCGGCCGAAAATGCCAGCGGCGCCGGTGATCACGATGGTCTTGTTTTCGAATTCCATGACTTAAAACCTCAACGCGCCAAAGACTCAACGGGTACGGGAACGTGGGTCGAGCTGGTCTCGCAACCAGTCGCCAAGCACGTTGACGGAAAAGACGAGCAGGAAGAGACAGGCGCCCGGAAAGGCGACGATCCACCAGGCCCGCTCGATATATTGACGGCCGACGCTCATGATCGAGCCCCAGCTCGAAGCCGGCGGCTGGATGCCGAGGCCGAGGAAGGAAAGGCCCGCTTCCATCAGGATCATCAGGCCGAATTCTGCGGTGGCGACGATCAGTACCGGGCCGGCGATATTCGGCAGGATGTGATGGAAAAGAATGCGCGCCGCCCCGGCGCCCGCAAGTTCCGAAGCCTTGATGAACGGCAGGTTCGCCACCTGCAGCGTCTGGGCATAGGCGACGCGGGTATAACGCGGCCAGCGTGTCAGGCCGAGCACCAGGACCAGTTTCAGGAAGCCCGGGCCGAGTACCGCGACGGTGAGCACCGCGAGCAGGATTGCCGGGATCGACATCATGATGTCGACGAGGCGCATGATGAGGATCTCGATCTTGCCGCGGAACCAGCCGGCGATCATGCCGAGCGTGACGCCGACCAGCGAAGAGACGACCACGGACAGCACCGCGACCGACAGCGAGACCCCTGCCCCATAAAGCGTGCGCGACAGCAGATCGCGGCCGAGGTCGTCGGTTCCGAGCCAGTAGGTGATACCGCGCATCTCGAAGCCCGGCGGTTTCAGGCGGCCGAGCAGGTTCTGCCGGTTGGGATCGGCTGGCGCCACCCAAGGCGCGAAGATCGCCAGCAGCACGATCACCAGGAAAATGACCGATACGACGATGACCGAGAGAGGGACCCGGCGAAGGCGCTGGCTAAGGGCGAGGACGGCGGTGCTCAAAGCCTTCTCCTTATCGGACCAGACGGATGCGCGGATCGACGAGCGCGTAGACGAAATCCGCGATCACACTGGTCAGCACATAAACGAAGGAAATCAGCAGCACGATCACCTGGACGACCAGGAAGTCGCGCGACTGGATGGATTGGATGGCGAGCTGGCCGATGCCCGGCCAGGCGAATACCGTCTCGACGATGACAGCACCGGCAAGCAGGTTACCGATTTCGAGTGCGGCAATAGTGATGACTGGGATCGCAGCATTGCGCAGCACATGGCGGAACACAACGGAGCCCAGCGACAGGCCGCGGGCGCGCCCTGCCCTGACATAGTCCTTGCCGAGTTCGTCGATGATCGAGATGCGGGTCATGCGGGCGAAGGTCGACATCGAGATCGCCCCGAGTGCGATGGACGGCATGATCAGCGAGGCGAAATCGCCGGAGCCGGAGGTCGGCAGCCAGCGCAGCGTCACGCCGAAGAAGAAGATCAGCACGATACCTGACAGGAAGGTCGGCACGCTCTGGCCGGTGACGACGATCGCCGTCAGCAACCGTTCGAGCCAGCCGCCGCGCCGGGTCGCCATGATGATGCCGGCCGGAATGCCCATGCCGATCGCCACCACCAGCGCGCCGGCGGCAAGCATCGCCGTATAGGGCACACGCGAAACGACGATATCGAATGCCGGCACCCGCTGGACGACGGAAATGCCGAAGTCGAAATGCGCAAGTCCGCCCAGATATTCGAGATATTGCACCCAGATCGGCCGGTCGAAACCGAGCTGGCTGCGCAACTGGGCGATCATCTCGGCCGATGCGTCCTGCGGCACCAGCAACAGGGTGGGGTCGCCCGAGAGATGCATGACGACGAAGACGATGGTGAGAACGCCGAAGATCGCAATGATCGCCTGTATCAAACGCTCGACGGCATATCTCAACATGATCCTGTTACCTGTCTTTTACTGCTGCCAGCTCATGTCCATGACGAACATGGCTTCATTGGCGGTCGGCTGCCACTTCAGCTTTTTGGCGGCTCCGTAGAGCGCATAGGCCTGATAAAGGCCCATGCCCGGAACGTCGTCCTTCAGGACCTGGTAGGCCTGTTCGTAGAGCTTCAGACGCTCCTTCTGGTCGAGGATGACGCGCGCCTTGTCGACCGCTTCATCGAACTTCGGGTTCGAGTACTTGGCCCAGATGCTGCCGGTGCGGAACAGCGGGAAGATCACGCCATCGACGTCCTGGCAGGCGCAGGACCAGGCGCCGAAGGCAAGACCGCCGGCATTGGCGGGATCGCCCTGGCGGCGCTTCAGGAAGGTCGCCTGGTCGCTGGACGAGATCTCCACCTTGAGACCGGCTTCGTTGACCATCTGCTGAATGGCTTCGACGGTGGCGCGGCTATAGGCGGGAGAGGTCAGGAATTCGACGGTCGCGCCCTCCGCGCCGGCGGCCTTCACCAGTTCCTTCGCCTTGTCGAGATTGTACTCGTAGCCCTTGATCTTGTCGGTGTAGCCGAAGACCGGCTCGGCGCCGAGGACCTCGACCGGCTTGCCGTATCCTTCGAGCAGCGCCTCGACAAGCGCCTGGCGGTCGATCGCATAGGCAATCGCCTGGCGGACGCGGACGTCCTTGGTGACGCCGCCCTGGGCATTGATGAAGAGATAGCCGATCCGCTCGGTCGGAACCGACAGGACCTGCGAATTGCTGTCGCTCTTGATGCTTTCGGCCTGATCCGGCGGCACGTCGCGGACGAGGTCGGCCTTGCCGGTCTTCAGATCGGCGATACGGGTCGAAACGTCCGGAACGGTGCGGAAGACCACCTTCTGAAACGGCGGCTTGGCGCGCCAGTAGCTGCCATAGGCCTCGAGCTCGGTCTGCACGCCCTTCTGCCACTTTGCCATCTTGTAGGGGCCGGAGCCGAGCGGCTTCAGGTTGAATTCCTGGTCGCCGACCTTTTCGACATAGGCCTTCGGCACGATAGAAAGCTTGACCAGTTGGGCGAGCAGCGCCGGATAAGGTGACTTGGTCGTCATCTTGACGACGGTCGGGCTCACCGCCTCGGCCTTGGCGATCTGGTCGAACTGCGAAAGCTGCGGGCTCTTCAACTTCGGATCGATGATGCGGTTGATAGAAAACGCAACATCTTCAGCCGTCAGTTTCGTACCGTCCTGGAAGGTCACGTCGTCGCGGATCTGAAATTCGATCGTCTTGTCGTCGAGATATTTCCACGACTTGGCGATCTGCGGCACGATCTCGCCCTTGACGTCGCGCGTCAGCAGGTTGTCGAAGATATTGCGGTAGATCGAGTAGCTGTCGGTGTTCCACTGCAGATGCGGATCGAGCGTTGCCGCATCGTTCGGCAGGTCGATGGTCAGCGTGTCCTTGGTTTGCGCAAGCGCGGTCGACGCGGTGAGCGCCAGTAGCACGGCGGCTATGGATGCGAATTTGGCAGACATTCCCTTACCCTCATTGTTGTTGCTGCTGTATTCAAGAACTGTTTACGCCGCCTTCGCGCCGGTCTTGAGCCCGGCCTCGTCGGCACAGTAACGCGCCAGTTCCGCATGGGTGCAGAACCAGACGTCGCCCTTCGACTTGGCGAGCCGGATGATCTCTTCCAGAATGAAGATGCGTGAACGGTGCCCGATATGATGCGGGTGCATGGTGAGCTGGAACAGCCCGCCCTCTTCCCAGGCAACTTCGAACTCGCGGGCGAAGATGTCGAAAACCATGGCAGGGCCGCCGTAAGGTCGCGCGCCGGTCATCCGGTCCATCGCCACGTAAGGTGCGTCGTCGCGGATCCACTCGACGGGGATCTCGACCACGCCGGTCGGTTCGCCGTCCTCCAGAAGTTCGTAGGGCTCCTCGTCGGCCATCAGCGAAGAATCGTAGAGCAGACCCATCTCGCGAGCGATCTTCAGTGTATAGGGGCTGAAATCCCAGGACGCGGTGCGCATGCCGACGGGGCGGATGCCGGACAGGCGTTCGAGCGTGTCGGAGGCGCGTAGCGCCAGGTCGCGTTCGGTCACCTCGTCAAGGCGGGAATTGAATTCGTGGATCCAGCTATGGATGCCGAGCTCGTGGCCCGACGAAACCACGGTCTTCACTTCGTCCGCATTGATCATCGCCGAGACCGCCGGCATGAAGAAGGAGGCCGGAATGGAGTATTTTTCCAGCAGCCGCAGGATGCGTGGCATGCCGGCGCGGGCGCCGTATTGGCCACGGCTCATCGTGCCGAAGGAGGTGCCGCCATTGCGCAGTTCCATCGTCTCGTGATCGGAATCGAAGGACAATGCGACTGCCATGCGTGCGCCGTTTTTCCATTTCGCAGGCTTGAGGGAACGCCCGGCGCGTACCTTCTGAACCTTCTGCTGCCAGACACTATCCGGCCAGGTCCAGGGTTCGGAGACATCATTTTGCTTATTCGGCGCATTCATGAGATCGTTTATCCTGTCAGCGCGACACTCGAAAATGTGAGTGGCTGCTTTCTAGGCAGAATTGTTATGAGCCGATCCGATAGCCATCAATGGGGGTTTCGTTCACATATATGAACTCCGAAATCAAAAGCGCTGGCAGGATTCTCGATCTCCTGGAATATATGGCTTCCCGCCGGGAAGCGGTGCCGCTGGCGCAGATCGTGCGCGATCTTTCTTTCCCGAAAAGCAGCGCGCACGGTCTCGTCCAGACGTTGGCTGCCCGTGGCCACGTGGTCCGGGACGATGCCGGCCGCTATATGCTGGTCGAGGCGAGCCGGCACGGCTTTCCGTTCCGGCGGCATGAAGAGCCGCTGGTCGTGGTGGCGAAACCGTTCATGGAAAAGCTGCGCGACGAATCCGGCGAGACCATCCTGCTGGCGACGATGAACGCCCATTGCGACATCAGGCGGCTGGCGAAGTGTGTCAGCCGGCATCGGGTTCGCTACGACGTCAACCTCGATGCGGCGATCGCAGCCTATTGCACCGCGACCGGTCGCGTGTTGCTCGCCTTCACGCCGAAGGAGGCGCTGGAACACTATCTTTCCCGTGTCCAACTGCTCTCCTATACCCGCTACACCGTCACCGATATCGAGCGCATTCGCGAGATGCTCGTGAAGATCCGCCGGGATGGCTATGCACTGAACGACCAGGAATTCGTCACCGGCTCGACCGGCATTGCCGCGCCGATCTTCGATGGCAACGGCGCGGTCGTCGCGGCCCTCAATCTCGGCGTTCCGACCGTGCGTTACAACGAGCAGCGCGAGGGCTTTCTGCTGATGGTCCGCAGTGCAGCCGACGATATCAGCCGGGCGCTTGGCTACCGCCGCTGAGGCTCATTCCTGATACGAGTGATGGAACCGATGCGGTTGCGGAATATTTGGAAAGCTACACTCTTTCCTGCCGGCATTTTGGAACAAACTGCGTCGGCCCGCAATCTTGAAGCGGCTATATCCTTCTTGACGACACGGATCCGGGGTTTTTAATGGTCGCTCCTTGCTTTTGGCCCAGCGTGGGCAGCGGACCGCCGGAAGAGCAGGCAGGTACCCGCGAAATACTCTATAACTGACAGGCGACCCAAGCGGCCGCTTGATCGGGCCGGCTTTGAAGTCCCGATCGCTGCAGACACAACAATTCAAGGGAGCTGACATGAGCCTTCGTATCAACGACATAGCACCGGATTTCACCGCCGAGACCACCCAGGGCACGATTCATTTTCACGACTGGATCGGCAGCGGTTGGGCCGTGCTGTTTTCCCACCCGAAGAACTTCACGCCGGTCTGCACGACCGAGCTCGGCGCCATGGCCGGCCTTGAGGGCGAATTCAAAAAGCGTGGCGTCAAGATCATCGGCATCTCCGTCGATCCGGTCGAAAGCCACGGCAAGTGGAAGGACGACATCAAGACCGCGACTGGTTTCGAGGTGGAATATCCGCTGATCGGCGACCGCGACCTCAAGGTCGCCAAGCTCTACGACATGCTGCCGGCCGCAGCCGGCGAAAGTTCGGAGGGCCGCACGCCTGCCGACAATGCGACGGTCCGCTCGGTCTACGTGATCGGCCCGGACAAGAAGATCAAGCTGATCCTCACCTATCCGATGACCACCGGCCGCAACTTCAACGAAATCCTGCGGGCGATCGACTCGATCCAGCTCACTGCCAAGCACCAGGTCGCGACGCCGGCCAACTGGAAGCAGGGTGAGGATGTGATCATCACCGCCGCCGTTTCCAACGAGGATGCGGTCACCCGCTTCGGTTCGTTCGATACGGTCCTGCCCTACCTGCGCAAGACCAAGCAGCCCACCGCCTGATATCGGCTCGTCTGTTCGAACATGGAAAGGCCGGCGGAGCGGATCGCTTCGCCGGCTTTTTTGTATTCCGGATAATCGCCCCCGTGCCGGAAGGCCGGTCAATAGACGGGATACATGCCCCAGAAGAAGCTTTCCGAATGTTCGCGATCCGGATCGCGAAGTTCCTCACGATCCTTTTCGGACGTCTTGCGTTCAGTGCTGTCCGCACCCGCCTTGCCCGGCGCGCGCCGGGCCAGCCCGAACAGATCAAATCCAAACAGGGATAAGCCACAAGCGATCATCGTCAGCCTCCAGTTGGTTGAGCGTAATACGTCCCCACTTTCAGGCCAAATATCGTTTCGGTCAATGTAGTCTATCAAAACCCTATACTAATTCGTTGACACATTTGAAATTGTTATGTCCAAAATGTGGCAATGGGCGAAATAGAGATCCCGGCCCGCTTGCGGTTGCGGTCCCTCAGGTAAAAAAGCGGTTGGCCGGCCGCGGCAGGCCGAGATGCTCGCGCAGCGTCGCTCCTTCATAGTCGGTGCGGAAGATCCTGCGGCGCTGGAGTTCCGGAATAAGCCGCTGCGTCACGTCGTCCAGACCCTGCGGCAGGTAGGGGAAAACGACAGTAAATCCGTCGCTCGCCTCTTCCGAAAGCCAGGCCTGCATCTCGTCGGCGATGGTTTCCGGCGTGCCGACGAAGGCGAGGCCCGAATAACCGCCGTAACGCTGCGCAAGCTGGCGCACCGTCAGTTTTTCCTGCTCGGCGAGTTTGAGGACCTGGGCGCGGCCGGACTTGCTGGCATTGGTTTCCGGAATGTCCGGCAGCGGACCGTCCGGATCGAAGCCGGACGCATCGTGGCCGAGCGCGATCGACAGCGAGGCGATGGCGCTGTCGTAATGCACCAGGCTGTCGAGCGCCGCCCGCTTCGCCTTCGCCTCTTCCACTGTGTCGCCAACGACGATGAAAGCGGCCGGCAGGATCTTCAGGTGGTCGGGATTGCGTCCGGCAGCGATCATGCGGCCCTTGATGTCGGCATAGAGCGCCCTTGAGGCTGCGAGATCGCGCGGCGAACAGAAGACCAGTTCGGCGGTCTCGGCCGCAAGCTGGCGCCCCGGCTCCGACTGCCCCGCCTGCACGATCACCGGCCAGCCCTGTACCGGGCGGGCAATGTTGAGCGGCCCCCGTACGCTGAGTTCGTCACCCTTGTGATCGAGCACGTGCATCTTTTCCGGATCGAAGAAAATGCCGCTCTGCTGGTCGCGGATGAAGGCGTCGTCCGCAAAACTGTCCCACAGCCCGGTGACGACGTCATAGAACTCGCGGGCCCGCTTGTAGCGCTCGCCGTGCTCCACATGCTCGTCGAGACCGAAATTGCGGGCGGAATCCGGATTGGACGTGGTGACGATGTTCCATGCGGCGCGGCCGTTGCTGATATGGTCGAGCGAGGCGAACCGGCGGGCCACATGATAGGGCTCGTCGAAGGTTGTCGAGGCGGTCGCCGCAAGGCCGATCTTCTCGGTGACCGCGGCAAGCGCCGACAGCAGCGTGAACGGCTCGAACGACGTCACCGTGTGGCTGCGCTTCAGCGCTTCGACCGGCATGTTCAGCACCGCCAGGTGATCGGCCATGAAGAACGCGTCGAACTTGGCGGCCTCCAGCTTCTGGATGAAGGATTTGATATGCCCGAAATTGAAATTGGCATCCGGATAGGCGCCGGGATAACGCCAGGCACCGGTATGCAGGCTGACGGGACGCATGAAGGCGGTAAGGTGTAGTGATCTTGCCATCGGAGACGCTCTGCTGAGAGGAAAAAACGGGCTCGTTTCCTAAACTAGGCATTCCTGTTCGGCGCGCTAAGGAAAGTTGTTGCGTCGATCCCGTCGCCCCGGAGAAATTCTCTCTCCTTCCGCTCAACTTGGCGTGACAATCCGCAAATCTCCCGGTGCGGCCGCCAAAAAGAGAAAATTCACGTCGTTCGACCTGTGCAATTGAAGCTTTATTCCTTCTCCCGGCCTCCGTGACGTGGCTCAATGACAGGCTTGATCCGGGAGGAGGCGCACAATGAGCAGGGTTTTCCATTTGGCAGGAAAGATCAGGGCAGTGGCTCCATATCTGGCGACAGAGGACCAGGCGATCGAGGTTGCGACGGGGCTTTCGGCGCGCATCGCCGATGGTTCCAGTCTGCGCGACCGGGAGCGGCTACTGCCGCATGACGAGATGGAACTGGTCGCCCGGTCGGGATTGCTGGGGATCACCGTGCCCGCCGAATATGGCGGCGCCGACATTTCCAACGCCTTCCTGGCGGAGGTGATCGTCATTCTGTCCGAGGCCGATGCATCGGTGGGTCAGATCCCCCAGAACCATTTTTCTATTCTCGAAGCCCTGCGCCTTTCCGGCAGCGAGGAGCAGAAGAAATATTTCTTCGCGCGGGCGCTGGCCGGCGAACATTTCGGCAATGCCCTTGCCGAGTCCGGAACGAAGGCGGCCGGCGACATCGAGACCCGGCTGGTGGCGGATGGGCTCGGCTATCGCATCACCGGCCGCAAATATTATTCGACCGGCGCGCTGTTTGCCGATTGGGTGGCGGTCTTCGGTCTCGATCCCGAAGGAAAAGCAGTCATGGCGATCGTGCCGCGCGATGCCGAAGGACTGACGATCGTCGACGATTGGGACGGGTTCGGCCAGCGCACCACGGCCAGCGGTACCGTCGTGATCGACAACGTCTACGTCTCGCCGGATTCGGTCGTCAGCTATTACCGGAGTTTCGAACGACATGCGCCACTCGGCTCGCTTGGCCAGCTGCTGCATGCCGCCGTCGACCTGGGGATTGCGCGCGCCGCTTTTGCCGACATGGTCGGCTTCGTGCGGAACAAATCCCGGGGTATCCGCAATGTCGGCGTCGAGACCGCCAGCGCCGATCCGCTGACCATTGCGCGGACCGGCTCGATCGCCGTCAAGCTGGAGGCGGCAAGCGCGGTTCTCGAGCGAGCCGGTCGCAAGGTCGATGTCGCGCAGATCAACCCGTCATCCGAGACGGCGATCGAGGCCTCGCTTTCCGTCGCCGCCGCAAAGATCCTGACCACGGAGGCAGCACTCGACGCCACCAACGGCCTGTTCGAACTTGCCGGAACGTCCGCGACCAAGGAAGACCTGAACCTCGACCGGCACTGGCGCAATACCCGCACCCACACGGTGCATGATCCGGTGCGCTGGAAACATCACGCAATCGGCGACTTTCACCTGAACGGCAATGTGCCGCGGCCGAATGGACAGTTCTAAACCCTGTGGCCGGGTGTGCAGCGGCTTGCGACAGTGGCACGTGGATCTATTTGCTGCCGGCCTGAGCGTCGTCGATAAGGCCGCTCGAGCGCTTGGCGACCATCTGCTCCAGCGTCATGTTGTCGAGTACCGAGGCGATCGCGTCGCGCACTTCCGTCATCGAATGGCGGACCTGGCAATCTTCCGGATGGTCGCAATCGTCGCAAGGCTCGAACGCCGTCTTGCTGGCGCAGCGGATCGGCGCAAGCGGACCATCGAGGATGCGGACGGCCTGGCCGACATAGATCTGCGACGCGGGCTTGGACAGTGCATAACCACCGCCCGGTCCTTTTTTGGAGCGCAGCATGCCGCCCTTGCGCAGTTCCAGCAGGATCGCATCGAGGAATTTCTTGGAAATATTGTTCTGTTGGGCGATGTCGCTGACGAAGGCGGTCTTGCCGGGTTCAAGCTGCGCGAGGTGGACAAGCGCCTTGAGCCCGTATTTTCCCTTCTTCGTAAGCATCGAGGATCGAAATTCCGCCTGTCTGGTGCCCTTGCCGGCGAGATCGCCGAAGGTGTGACACCGATACAGGACCGGCGCCAAAGGTTCAACGTCGGTTTGCTCGTCTGCCCTATTCTGCCGAAAGATCACGCAATGTCCGCGGCAGCCTGTTCATGCATTCGGCCCCCGTTTCGGTGATCAGGAACTGATCCTCGATCATCAGCGCGCCGATGCCCTGCCCGTAGAACGGCGTCTCCAGCGCCACCACCATGTTCGGTTGGATGATTTCCGGATTGCCGGCGGAGAAGAACGGCCATTCCTCGATGCCGACGCTGCCGCCGACCGAATGGCCGAAATGGCCACGATCATATTCTGCAAAGCCGTCCTTGCGCATCGAGGCGAGCATGGCCGCGTGCACCGCGCCGAACGTATTGCCGGGACGAAGTTCACCGAGCCCGGCGTCGAAAGCGGTTTCCAGCGCCTTGAAGATTTCGCGCGACAGTGGCGATGCACGGCCATGGGTGAAGGTGCGTGCGCCGTCCGAAGAGTAGCCGTCGACCAGCGTCCCGACATCGGCCTTGATCAGCGCGCCCGGCGTCACGACCGCCGACACGTCCGAAAGATCGGCGCCGACCGAGATGAAATCCCAGTGGCCGCTCAGCCCGAAACCGCCTTCCGCCGCAGCTGCCTGGGCGCCCGCCTTCCAGGCGCCGGAGAGGTCGGTGAGCCGTGCGCCGGGTTTCACCGCCGCCGCCATGCGGACGAGCCCGGCCTCCGCAGCCTTCGCGGCACGACGCAGCCGTTCGATCTCGTGCGGCGTCTTGACGGCCCGCAGGCGGCGCAGCACGTGCGAGCCATCGGTCAAGGTCACCGTCGGCAAAGCCAGTTTCAGGGCCTCGAAATCGGTGGCCGGCATGAATTCCAGGTCGGCGCCGATCCGGGCGCGATCAAGGCCACGCTCGTTCAGCAGATCGCCGAGCAGGCCGAAACATGCGGACCGATCGAACGTTTCCGGCCGAGGCCCGAAAGAACCGGACCGGCGATAGGCCCCGTTGATCTGCTCGACGCTCTCGGCTCCCGTCAGATCGAGCATGTCGATCCAGACGCGATGGGTGCGCAGGTCTACGTCTGCCGCAGCCTTGCGGATCGAGCCGGCGGCGTGGTCGCTGGCGATCGCGGCCAGACCGGTCGCGGCATCGGCCGGCACGAGCGCGATTGCGGCACCCGCCCTGCCCCACATGGTCGCGACACCGGCCGGCGCACCCACCGCATACCGAAAGGCTTCGGGCTGGAAGATTATCAGGGCGTCGAGGCCGGCTTGCACCATCAGGCGCTCCGCATGGCGGCGGTCGATATCACTCATCGCATTCTCCAGATCCGTCGCTTCGGCTGCCGCATCGCGCTCGACGATCTCGGCACCGGTTATTCGTCGCTGAGCTATATGAGCCGTTTCCCGGTCGATATCGTCAAGATCGACCAGTCCTTCATCCGTTCACTCACCGAACGGACGGGCGACATTGCCGACGCACCGGCCCTGAAAGGCCGGCACGTGCTGCTCGATGTGGTGCGACGGATGGGTTTCAAGGTGAAATAGCGGGCGAGGCAGGCCTCAATCCACGATCGGGACGATCTGGGCCGGGTCGATCTGCAGCCAGGCCGGAGCGCCGACATGGAAGACATCGGCCGGCGGCGCCGCGACGCGGAACTGCAGCCCGCTGTCCTTCGGCTGGAAGACGTAGTCCCAGGTCTCGCCGAGGAACGCGGACTGCCGAACCAAGCCCTCGAGGTTGATGGCCTTGTCCTTGGGAGCCTCCGTCGCCGAAAGCTTCAACGCTTGCGGCCGAATCGAGACGGTGACCGGTCCGGAGCCTTTCACTTCCTCACCGATCAGGGCAAGCGGCACGCTGAAGCCGGCAAAGTCGATCATCTGGTTGCCGCAATTGCCCGAGAGGAAATTGGTGCGGCCGATGAAGCTCGCCACGAACCGTGTCTTCGGCCGGCTGTAGAGCGCGTATGGGGTGTCGATCTGTTCGAGGCGGCCGTTGTTCATCACCGCGATGCGGTCGGAGGTCACCATCGCCTCGCCCTGGTCGTGGGTGACGTAGACCGAGGTGATCTTGAACTCGTCATGCATGCGCTTGATCTCGAAACGCATCTCTTCGCGCAGGTTTGCGTCGAGATTGGAGAGCGGCTCGTCGAGCAGCAGAACCGCCGGGCGGATGACGACGGCGCGGGCGAGCGCCACGCGCTGCTGCTGGCCGCCCGAGAGCTCGGCCGGATAGCGGTCGGCGAGATGGCTCATCCGCACGGTTTCCAGCACGGCGCCGACGCGTTTCCTGACCTCGTCGGAGGGCAATTTCCGCAGGTTGAGGCCGAAGGCGACGTTCTGCGAGACGGTCATGTTCGGCCAGATCGCATAGGACTGGAAGATCATCGACATGCCGCGCTTTTCCGGTGGCACGGAGCCGGAAGGCGCAGAGAGGATCTTGCCGTCGAGCTCGATCGAACCGGAGGTCGGGTCGATGAAGCCGGCAATCATCCGAAGCGTTGTCGTCTTGCCACAGCCGGAAGGGCCGAGCAGCGAGACGAATTCGCCGGGCTTGATATGCAGGTCGAAATCGAGAACCGCATCGACCGCACCGAAACGGCGACCGAGTTTCCTGAGGACAAGTCCGTCCATTAGCTTCTCCTCAACATGAAGTCGCGACCGAGATATTTCATCCCGAGGGCGACGACTGCGACAATGATGATCAACAACAAAGAGCCCAGCGCCGCGAGCTTTTCGAGCTCGCCTTCCTCGCTGAGATCAAGCAGCACGACGGAAACGACGCGCGTGGTGGGACCGACCAGGAAGATGGCGGTCGAGAGTTCCTGTGCGGCCGGCACGAAGATCAGCAGCCATCCGCCGGCGAGCGTGCGCTTCAAGAGCGGTCCGACCACATGCCGCAGCGCCGTCACCCGCCCGCCGCCGAGAATGCGCACCGCTTCCTCCATTTCCGGATGAATGCTGCGCACGCCGGCCGAGCTGGTGGTGAAGGCGATCGGCAGGAAACGGGTGATGAAGGCAAGCGCCATGATCGTGTAGGTGCCATAAAGCGCGATCGGCGGCAGGGCGTAGGCCGCATAAAAGCCGATGGCGAGCACGATGCCGGGCACGACATAGGGCGAGACCGCCAGGAAGGCGAGCAGGCCCGAGAACGGGATCAGCCTGCGCTGGACGATATAGGCGATGAACAGCGCCAGCGTGATCGCCACCGTCGCCGCCACGATGCCGAGGCCGATGCTGCCGACCAGCGCCTTCTGTGAGCTGGAATGCTCGAAGAGCACATAGTGGAAGTTGGAAAGCGTCAGGTTGCTGAACGAGAAGCCCGTGGTCCATGAATCGGAAAAGGCGGCGAGAAGCAGCACGAACAGCGGCATCAGCACCGAGAGCGCCACCACGCAGAAGCAATAGGCAAACAGCACCCAGCGCCACCTGCCGAGCTTGACGATACGGCGCTCGCCGCCCTTGCCGCTGACCGACACGTAACCCTTGCGGCGCAGGATCAGCTTCTGCAGCCCAAGCATCGCGGCGGTGATCAGCAGCAGCGGGATCGAATAGGCGGCCGCCACCTGGATCCGCAGCGGGAACGAGAAGAATTCCGTGAGCTGGATCACCACGACCGGATATCGCGCCGGGATCGAGATCAAGGCCGGCACGCCGTAGAGCGCGATCGCGCCGAGGAAGGAGAGAAGGGCTGCGCCGATGATCGCCGGCATGACCAGCGGGAACGTCACCTTCATCGCCGTCTTGAACGGACCGGCGCCGAGGATGTTGGCGGCATCCTCCATCTCCGAATTGATCATCTCGAAGGCGGAGCTCACCAGCACGAAGACAAGGAAAAAGCCGCCGATCGCGGTGACCAGCACCAGTCCGCCGAAGGAGAAGATATTGACCAGCGGTTCGGTCGAACCGGAAAGGCTGTGCCAGACGCGGTTGATCCAGCCGGTATTCGGGCCAGCGAGCAGGATCCAGCCGACGCCGGCGAGATAGGGCGGCATGATGAAGGCGCCGAACACGCTGTAGCGCACGAAATTGCGGCCCGGCATGTCGGTTCGGGTGCAGGCCCAGGCGAGCGGCACGCCAAAGGCCAGTTTCAGCACGACGACGACGGCACCCATCTTCAGCGTATTGGTGAGCGCCGTGATGTGGCGTTCCTTGCCATAGGCCTCGACATAGTTGTGAAGCGTCCAGCCGCCGGTCTTGGCGTCAGTGAAGCTGGAGACGACGAGCGTCCACATCGGCGCCACGATCAGCACGACCAGAATGCCGGCCAGGAATAGCCAGAGCAGATTGGCCGGCTGCAGTCGCTGGTGCCAGGGCACACGCACCTTCACCGGCTGGTCTTGCGACCAGGTGGAGGCCGCGGGATGGGAAACACTCGTCATGATCGGCGCTCGCTTTGTCACTGGAGGCGTCGGAAACAGGTCACGCCAGCGGGCGTGATGGGCGGAGGCCAGCAGATGCCGGCCTCCCGGTTACGGTTCAGATCCCGAACGTGTCGCGGAACTTTTCCTGGACCTCGGGCAGCTTCCTGATGCCGTCGGCCGTCGCGATCGACTTCGTCTTGTAACTGCTGAGTGGACGCATGCCCTCTGCCAGCGGCACGCCGGCCCGAAGCGGGTAACGGTAATCCTTGGCGAAATATTCGGCGATCTCCGGCCCGAGCAGGAAGTTCTCGAACAGTCTCGCGGCGTTGGGATGCGGTGCGTCCTTCAAGATGGCGGTCGCCGAAGGCGGCAGCAGCGCGCCGTCGGTCGGATAGACGACACCGATCGGTACCTTTTTGAGAATCGAGTCCGACAGGATCAGCGGCAACGGCGCCAGCGCCAGCTTGCGTTCGCCCGAGGCGACGAGGTTATGACCATCGGCCACGGAGCGGCCGATCTGGGGCTTGTTCTTCTCGATATTCTTGAAGAAGTCCCAGCCGTAGAGATCGTTCATCAGCACCGTCCAGAGCCCGACGCTGCCGGAGAAGCTCGGATGGCCGATGGCGACCTGGCCCTTCCATTTCGGATCGGCAAGATCCGTCCAGTTCTTCGGGGCTTCCGCCTCGGTCACCAGCTTGGTATTGTAGGCGATGACAAGAGGCGAGACGCCCGACGTGATCCAGTAATTTTCCTTGTCGGCGAGCGACCGAAGCTCCGGCACCATGTCCTTGAGGTTTTCAGGGGCGAACTGGGCAAGCGCGCCCTGTTCCTTCAACTGCGCCATCTGGCCATCGTCATTGGTCGACATCAGGTCGCCCTGGACGGCCTTGGCCTGCAGTTCCTGCACGAGGCGCTGGAAGATGACCTGGCCGGAGGCGCGTACGACGTTGCATTCGACGCCGGCATATTTCTTCTTGAACAGGCCGCACATGCCGTCCGCGAACTCGGTGGTCGTCTGCGAGACGTACCAGGTGACCGAACCTTCCTTCTTGGCGGCGTCGTAGAGCTGCTTTTCGCTGGCCGTCATTTCAGCCGCACCGGCAAGACCGGCCGCCAGCAAGAATGCCGGAACCAGGCCGGCCACATAGGTCATGGCATGCTTCATCGTCTCTCCTCCCTTTGATCCGGCCCATCGCCGGCGATAAGCTCGACCCTCCCGAGCTTAAAAATTCACATTTCCCTTCCGCCGCAATCGATCCCGGAGGCGATGTTCCTCATCATTCGCCGGGGATCAGCTGGCGTTCCACCGGGCGCATCAGCGCCAGGAAGTCGCTGAAATATTCACCCTGGATGACGACGTGGTTGCGCATCGCATCACGGGCGCGGGCGTCGTCTCGGTCCCGGATTGCGGCAAGCACCTCCTCGTGCTCGGACAGCGAACTGTTGACGCGCCCGGGGACCCGCAGCTGCAGGCGCCGATAGGGCTTCAGCCGCCGCTGCAGCGCATGGGCGTTCTCGGCGAGGAACCCGTTGCCGCTCGCCTCGTAGATCAGCCGATGGAATTCCGCATTGGCATAATAATAATCGTCGGAATTGCCGGCCTGCTGAGCCGCGGCGCAGGCGGCTTGCGCCGCTTCGAGCAGTTTCAGCTGTTCCGGGCGGATGCGGCGGGCGGCAAGCCGGGCGCACATCGCCTCCAGTTCACCCATCACCTCGAACATTTCGACAAGCTCGGTGATCGTCAGCTGGGTGACGAAGGCGCCGCGATTGGGCACCATCTTGACGAGGCCCATGGTGCTGAGCTGGATCAGCGCCTCGCGCACCGGCGTGCGCGACACCTGATGGCGGGTCGCAAGCCCTGCCTCGTCGAGCCGGTCGCCGGGGGAATAGAAGCCGGTGACGATATCCTGCTCGATCGCATCACGAACGCTCGGTTTGCCCTGCTTGCCTTTGAGCTGCACGTTCATGGGCCTATCCTGCCGATGCGGCCGCCGCAAAACGCGGCTCCGCCTGTTGGGTTTCGTCGTCCTGTTCTGCGAGATAACGCACGGCGGAAATCGCGGCCGTCACGCCGTCGCCGGCGGAGGCTGCCAAATGCGCAACCGAACGCGTGCGGATGTCGCCGGCTGCGAAAATGCCCGGAACCGACGTCTGCATGTCGAGATCGACGACGATCCGGCCATCCGCCGCGAGCGTGACCGATTGGCCGAGGAATGCGGTATTGGGTTCGAGCCCGACATAAACGAAGACGCCGTGACAGGGGAGATCGCTCTCTGTGCCGGTCGACAGATCGCGGACGGTTATGGCGCTGACGCCGCCGTCACCGCGGATCGCGGTGACGATCGTGTTCGGCCTGACTTCGATATTGGAGGCTTCCCGCGCTTTCGCCTGCAGGGCAGCGGAGGCAGTGAGACGTGAACCGTGATGGATAATGGTGATGCGAGCGGCATGCGGGACGAGCGCCAAAGCCTCATCCAGCGCCGAATCTCCGCCGCCGATGATGCACACGTCCTTGCCGCGCATCAGCGGCCCGTCGCAGGAAGCGCAATGGGACACGCCGCGGCCTTCGAATTCCGCTTCGCCGGGAATGCCGAGCGTGCGCTTGGCCGAGCCGGCGGCGATGACCACTGCGCCTGCCGTCAGATCGAGATCGGCGCCAGCGATGCGGAAACCGGTATCCGTCTTCGAAATTGTCTCGATCGTATCAAGCGCAAATTCGACGCCTGCCTCGTCCGCCTGCATCTGCAGCATCGGGCCGAGTTCGAAACCGGACATACCCTCGGCAGGCCCCGGAAAATTGTCGATGCGGTCGACATTGATCACCTGGCCGCCGGCGCCGAGCATGTCGACGATCATCGTGCGCGCGCCGTGGCGGGCAGCGGCGATGGCGGCATTGAGCCCCGCCACGCCGGCGCCGATCACCACGATGTCGTAATCGTTGGCGCTCATCGTCAGCGCCAATCGTCGACGGAAACGGTGGTGCGGTAATGCGCGCCGTAAATCTGCCAGTAGCCGTTGGACTCGCCGCCGACGACCACGACATTGATGTCCTGCGGGCGGAAGATGTGGATGAGTTCGTCCTTGCCGGCCTTCAGCTTGCCCGCCATCGGCTCCTCGCCGAAGGTGGCGCGCGGATAGATATAATTCTGGACGAGCTGCAGGTCCCAGTAACGGCCGGCCGGCATCTGCGCCGTCTCGTAGATGAAGTCCAGCAGGTCCTGCTTGTTCACGAAGCTGCCGCGATCGATGAACTGCCGGGCGCAGATCGGGTCGAGCACCAGGGTCGGCGCGGTGATCGCATCGGTGCCGAGCAGCATGTCGCGCACGTGCTCGCGCCAGTATTCCTTGCGCAGGCCGAGGCTGAAGGTCGTGGAACGGCAGCCGTGGAAGATGCTGACGGTGCTCGCCTTGGCGTCGAAACCTTTCTGCACATGCAGCGGCTCCCACGGACTGCGCTCCTCGTTTTCCGCGAAGGTGAGGTTGTTGTAGGTATAATTGTTGCCAAGCGAGCCCATGAAGGTTTCGCCGACGACCGAGCCGCCCTGCAGGTTCTGCGACAGGAGCCCGAAGGCGCGGCCGATCGTGGCATTGGCATGGCTGTAGGGGCCGAGTGCGCCGACGCCGCAGTTCATGCCGATCTCGTTGCGAACAGGTCCGTTGACGACGGCCATCGCCGCTGCCGAAGAAGAGGTCGATCCCCGCGCGGAGACTTGTGCTGCCGCCAGCGCCAGGATGACCGGGAAATATTCGGGCGACGCGCCGGCCATGACGGCGTTCACGGCGACCTTCTCGACGGTATATTCCCACAGGCCGCGATTGGTGGTCGGCTGCATATGGCCGACGACCTCGTCCGGCTTTCGACCTGTACCGGCCAGCATGTCGGCGACGCGAGCGTCGGTCGGCAGGATGATCGGAAGTTTGTCGGTCCAGTTGTTGCGCAAAAAGGCGACGTGGAGATTGTCTTCCGTATCCGGCTCAATCAAGCGCGGTGTGCTGCGTTCGAATTGTGTATCCTCGGCACTTGTCGAAAGGCCGACGGTCAGGGCCTCGATGATTTCCTTCATCACCGACTTGCCGCTGATCGGATCGATGCCTTCCACATAGGCGCGCAGCTCTTCCGGCGTCTTTCCCATCACCGGCTGCGGCACGAAGACCAGCGGCTGCTGCGAAAGCCCGCCCATCTTGGCGACCGAGCGGACCACCTTGTCGAATTTTTCGGTATGGATCGCCGCGGTCGGTACGCCGTATTTGGTTTCCAGCGTGATCGCATGGGTGGTGACGGCCGGTGCGCAGGTGCTGCAATGGCCGACACCGATAATCGCGGCATGGCCGTTCGCCTTGATCTCTTCCCAGAGCTGCGGGTCATCCTTGGAATAGGTGTTCGCCATCTGGCGGATCCGTACGTCCACGGACGGCATGTTGCGCGCAAACCAGGCCTCCACCTCCTTCAGAAGCTCGACGGAATCGTCAAAGCGGCTGTCGACGAGATAGACGACCTTGCCGTCGAGGCTGGCGGGCCGGTCGGCCGGCTGCTTGCGACTGACCTTCGGCGGATAACCCATCGGGTTGTGGACGGTGACGAGCGGCTGAGCGCTCTGCGGCTTTCCCTGTTGCAACATCCCATTTCCTCCCGAAATGATCCGTGCTCGTATGCAATTCATAGTCCACGCGTATACATCAGCCGTCAAGTCCTAAAATCGCCGCCGCCTACTTTGCAGCCACTGCAGGCTCGCAAATTCCGGAAAACCGATCGCGCAGTATATTCTTCTGGACCTTGCCCATCGTGTTGCGCGGCAGTTCGGCCATGAATGCCACTTTTTTCGGGCGTTTATAGCCAGCCAGACGGCCGTCGAGCGCCCTGATGACCTCCTGCTCGGTCAATTGGGCACCTGATTTCAGGACGATCGCGGCGACGATGCCCTCGCCGAAATCCGGATGTGCGACACCGAAGACGGCGCTTTCGGTGACGCCCGGCATGGCGTCGATCTCCATCTCCACCTCTTTCGGGTATACATTATAGCCACCGGTGATGATGAGGTCCTTGCCGCGCCCGACGATATGCAGATAACCGTCGGTATCCACCTTGCCGAGATCGCCGGTGATGAAGAAGCCGTCCTTGCGGAATTCCGCGGCGGTCTTTTCCGGCATGCGCCAGTAGCCCGAAAACACGTTCGGGCCGCGCACCTCGATCATGCCGATCTCTTCCGTGCCGAGGGAGGCGCCTGTTTCGGGGTCAGTGATCCGCACCTCGACGCCCGGCAGCGGGAACCCGACCGTGCCGGCGACACGCCGGCCGTCATAGGGGTTCGAGGTGTTCATGTTGGTCTCGGTCATGCCGTAGCGCTCGAGGATGGCGTGACCGGTGCGCGCCTGCCATTCCGCGTGGGTTTCGGAAAGAAGCGGCGCCGATCCGGAAACGAAGAGGCGCATATGGGCGGTGCTGTCCCTGTTGAGCCCCGAATGCTGCAGCAGGCGCGTATAGAAGGTCGGCACCCCCATCAGCACGGTCGCCTTCGGCATCGCCTCCATGATCTTGTTCGGGTCGAATTTCACCTGGAAAATCATCGAGGCGCGCGAGGCGAGCACGACGTTGGTGGCGACGAAAAGCCCGTGCGTGTGGAAGATCGGCAGCGCGTGGATCAGCACGTCCTTGTCGGTGAAACACCAGCTGTCCACCAGTGACGTGGCGTTCGACAGGAGATTGTCGTGGCTGAGCATGGCGCCCTTGGAACGCCCCGTCGTGCCGGACGTGTAGAGGATCGCGGCGATATCCGCCCCTCCCCGCGCCGAGGTTTCGGCAATCGGTTTGGCGATGGCGGCGGCGTCCGTCAAAGTCCCCTGCCCCGTGGGATCGAGCATCAGGATCTTCGCGCCGGCCGCCTTGGCGATCGGCTGCAGCGCCTCGAATTTCGAGGGATCGCAGACGAAGATCGAGGGCTCGGCGTCGGTGAGGAAATATTCGATTTCCGCGGGTGTATAGGCGATGTTGAGCGGCAGGTAGATGCCGCCTGCGCGGACCGTCGCCAGATAAAGCCCCAGTGCCGCAACCGACTTTTCCGCCTGGACGGCAACCCGGTCGCCCGGCTGCAGGCCGGCTGCAAGAAGGGCTCCGGCAAGCCGCGCGCATTGATCGGCGAAGGCGCGGTAGCTCATGGCGCCGACCGTTTCGTCCGTCAGGAGCAGCCGATCCTCCCGGTCGAGCCCGCCGAGCAGCGCGTCATAGAGATTACCAGCCATTAAAACACCTCCTGGGAAACCGGTTGGGCCAGTTTGCGCAGCGCCGGCGTGGCTGCGATATGGCCGTTTTCGGCATAAGCCTCATGGTTCTTTTCGATTTCGCCGAGCCGGTAGCGATAGTTGACCATCAGGCCGCAGGACTGGCGCATGCCCTTCGGCGATCGGTCGCCGAGAAAATTGAGCCGCTCGGCCTGCGCGCCGTTGCCGAGATGGAACCGCGCCACCGGATCCACCGGTCGACCATTGCCGCGCCGGACGTTCAATAGGTAATGCGCCCCGAGCGGCAGCATGGCGCGCTGGATCTGGTCGAGTTCGTGCTCGCCGGCAGATGCCCAATCACCTTCAAGTCTGGCGACAAGCCGCTGCTTTTCTCGGGTGATTTCTTCGCTGTCGGTTACGCGGCTTTCGCCGCGCAGCCAGGCCCCGAAGCCCGGGATGGGCGATAGCGTCACGAAATTTTCGAGCCGCGGAAGGTCGCGCTTCAGATCGTTCACCACCTGTTTGATGAGGAAGTTGCCGAGCGAAATGCCGGCAAGGCCGCGCTGGCAGTTGGAGATCGAATAGAAGACGGCCGTCGTCGCCTGCTGCACTTCCAGAGGCTGGCGGTCGCGGGCGAGAAGCGCATCGACCGAAGCCGGCAGGTGGTCGGTCAGCGCCACCTCGACGAAGATCAGCGGCTCGTCTTCCAATTGCGGGTGGAAGAAGCCGAAGCAACGGCGGTCGGCCGGCGCCAGTCGCCGGCGCAGATCGTCCCAGCCGTCGATATCGTGCACGGCTTCATAGCGGATCAGCGCCTCGAGGATATTGGCGGGCGTGGTCCAGTCGATCGATCGCAACATCAGGAAGCCCCGGTTGAACCATGAGGAGAAGAGATGGCAGAAGTCGAGGTCGACCGGCTGCAGCGCCGGTTCCTTGGACAGCATGTCCATCAGATGCTCGCGCATCTCGACCAGCGTCGCCGTACCGCGCTTGGCGAAATTGATGCGGCGGAAAAGCTCCTGCCGGCGCGGCTCGGCCGCCTCGTGCAGCCGGGCGATATTCTCTGCGCTCGGCTCGGCACTATAGGCGGTGGCCGCGGCATCGAGGGCCGTGCGGTCGGGGCCGAAACGATCCAGCAGCGCGCGCATGAACACGTCGCGGTCCGCAGCACTTGCTTGGCGGTAGGCTTCGAGGAAGGCTTCGGCGAGAATGGCGCCGGAGACTTCGCCGCGACGCGACAGGATCATTTCGGCAAGGCCGGTGAGATCGCGGTTCTGCACCGGCGGCGATGACAGGCCGAACAAGGCCCGGCCGCGGCCGGACAAGGACTGGATCAGCTCGCCGATAAACGGTGGAGCGTCCCACCAGCCGAAAACTGGATCCCTGTTGCTCATCTCTTTTCTCCTACCCATTCATTGCATACAGCAGATAGAGGATCGTATGCAAGTCAAGGCATGAGGCTTGACGCCTTCGGCGTCATTCCATTGCGAGGATCAGGTTGCGCACGACGGGATAGATTTCCTTCTCCCACCGGCGTCCGCTGAAGACGCCATAATGCCCGACATTGGCCTGCAGGTGGTGGCGGCGCAGATGCGGCCGCAGCGAGCGACAGAGGTCGTGCGCGGCCGAAGTCTGGCCGAGCCCGCAGATATCGTCGCGTCCGCCCTCGACGGTCAGAAGCGCCGTGGCGTGGATATGGTTCGGATCCACCTTCCGGCCATGATGGGTGTAGGTGCCGCTCGCCAGCTCCGCCCTCTGGAACACCCGGTCGATCGTCTCGATGTAGAATTCCTCGGTCATGTCGAGCACGGCGAAATATTCGTCGTAGAAATGCTTGATCTTGTTTGCCTCAGCCGTCTCGCCCTTGGCGAGATGCCTGTAGAGCTTGCGATGCGCCTCGACATGGCGCTCCATGTTCATGCTCATGAAGGCGACGAGCTGCAGGAAACCGGGATAGACCCGCCGTCCACTGCCCGGAAACCCCATCGGTACGCCGGTTATCAGTTCGCTCTTGAACCACGCCAGCGGCTTCGAGACCGCAAGTTCGTTGACCTTGGTCGGGCTCTCGCGGGTATCGACCGGTCCGGCCATCAGCGTCATGGTGCGCGGGGTCGCCGGGTTCTTCGCCTCCGACATCACCGCGACGGCGACCAGCGCCTGGACGCAGGGCTGGCAGACGGCGAGGATATGCCCGCGCGGACCGATCTCCTCAAGGAAACGGATGATATAGTCGACATAATCGTCCATGCCGAAACGGCCGGCGGCCGTGGAAACGTCCCGCGCATTGGCCCAGTCGGTGACATAGACGTCATGGTCCTTCAGCAGCGTCTGGACGGTACCGCGCAGCAGCGTCGCGAAATGGCCCGACAGCGGCGCGACCACCAGCACCCGCGGGCGGGGCGTATCGACGTCGGCGACGAAATGCAGCAGGCGGCCGAAGGGCAGGTCGAGCGCCGTTTCCACGGCGATCGGCACGTCGCGATTGCCGATCGTGACCGAGGTGATCTCGAACTCCGGCCGCTCGTGGGAGATCTTGAAGCGGGACATCAATTCCAATGCTGCTGCGGCATGCCGGCCCATTTCGGTGCCGGCGCCGAAGAATAGGGTGGAGGACATCAGCTGCAGGCGTCGGGCCAGGTCCCGCATCGGGGCGAGGAGGTCATCATGAAATTGATAGGCCTGATAGAGCATGAACATGACCCCGCGCGCCGCCAAAATGCGGCAGTGCAAAAATGCTAGTGCAATATGTCTCGCGATGCGAGAAGATTGTCACAGGACGCACGGTTGTCCGGCAGGAGTTTCGAGCGATGGCACAAGCGACACTGACGATTTCGTCGAAAAACTATTCCTCGTGGTCGCTTCGTGGATGGCTGCTCTGCCGCCTGGCAGGCCTTGATTTCGAGGAAGTGCTGGTCGAGATGAACGATGATGCGCGCCAGGAACTGCTGCTCCTGTCGCCCTCCGTGCTGGTGCCGCGGGTGACTCACGACGACGTCATCGTCTGGGATACGCTGGCGATCGCCGAATACCTGAACGAAATCACCCCTGACGCCGGTCTCTGGCCGGCCGACATCGCCGATCGCGCCCGCTGTCGTGCGGTCTCGGGTGAAATGCATTCGGGCTTCCACAATCTCCGCTCCGCCCTGCCGATGAACCTCAAGGCGCGGCATGAGCGGTTCAAGATCTTTTCGGGCGCCCGGCCGGATGTCGAGCGGGTCAAGACGATCTGGACCGAGTGCCTGCAGGCGAGCGGCGGCCCGTGGCTGTTCGGTAAGAAACCAACGGTGGCGGATGCCATGTATGCGCCGGTCTGCAGCCGTTTCCGTACCTACGCGGTCGAGCTCTCGCCGAAGCTTGCCGCCTATGCGGAAATGGTCCTTGCCTGGCCGCTGATGCTCGAATGGACCGAAGGGGCGCTTGCGGAACCGGACGAAATCGTCGAGTTGGAAGTGGAATTCTAGACCACGAAAGACATATCGGACATCATGAGCTCGAAACCTTACGATCCCGGCGAAGACGGCGCGGAAATGTCTTTTCGCGAGAAGATGTCCTATTCCGACTACCTGCATCTCGAAAAGGTGCTCGACGCGCAGGCGCCGATTTCGGCGGCGCATGACGAACTGCTGTTCATCATCCAGCACCAGACGTCCGAACTGTGGATGAAGCTTGCGATCCACGAGATCACCTCGGCGATCGAGGCTATCCGCAATGACGATCCGCAGCCAGCCTTCAAGATGCTAACCCGCGTCGCCCGCATCTTCGAACAGCTCAACAATGCCTGGGACGTGCTGCGCACCATGACGCCCAGCGAATACACCGAATTCCGCGCCTCGCTCGGCCAGTCCTCCGGCTTCCAGTCCTATCAATACCGCGCAATCGAGTTCCTTGCCGGCAACCGCAACGTCGCGATGCTCGGGCCGCATGCGCATCGGCCCGATATCATCGAGATGCTGGAGGGCATCCTCGCCCGCCCGAGCCTCTACGACGAGGCGCTGATGCTGCTTTCCCGGCGCGGGTTCGATATCGGCGAGGACGCGGCCAGAACCGGCTGGCGCACAAAACGCATCGAGAACGAGCAGGTGCTGGAGGCCTGGAAACAGGTCTATAGCGCGCCCGGCACCTATTGGGAGCTTTACGAACTCGCCGAAAAGCTGGTCGACTTCGAGGACTATTTCCGCCGCTGGCGATTCAATCACGTCACCACGGTGGAACGGGTGATCGGCTTCAAGCGTGGCACCGGCGGCACGTCGGGAACGTCGTATCTCAAGAAGATGCTGGAGGTCGAACTGTTTCCCGAACTCTGGCGGGTGCGCACCGTCCTATAAGCTGGGCGGCCGGGACTGCCGGTTGGCGATCTTCTCCAGCCGGGTTATGCTGGCTCAAACGCGAGGAGCCGATGCGGGCGAAGGGACGAAACGGATTTCGGATGTTTCGATGCGGCATGGCCGGCGTGCAGGCGGTCGTGGCCCGCTCCGACCACCATTTCGCCCGTCACACCCATGACCAGTACGGCATCGGCGTGATCGAGAGCGGCGCCCAGAAGTCCGCAAGCGGACGCGGTCCGGTGGAAGCCGGACCGGGCGACGTCATCACCGTCAACCCCGGCGAAGTGCATGACGGCGCGCCGATCGGCGACGAGGGCCGTTTCTGGCAGATGCTCTATTTCGATCCGAACGTGATAGCCGGCGCGGCCGCGGATATCCGCCAGGGCAGACCCGGCGATTTCGAATTTGCCGATCCGGTGCTGCGGCAGCCGCCGCAGGCGACGACCATGCGGCAGCTGTTCACGGCGATGACCGCCGAGCAAGCCGGCGCCGAACTCCGCCGCCAGGAATTGCTGCTGACGCTGCTGGCCGAGGTGATACGGGAGGTGCCGGAGCCGAAACCGGTGCCGCGAGGGATCCGGGCAGCGCGCGAGCGGATCGATGACGATCCGGCCAAAACGGTCAGCCTTGCCGACCTGGCAGGCCCCGCAGGCGTCAGCCAATTCCAGCTCCTGCGCGCTTTTGACAAGGCGACGGGGTTCACTCCGCATGCCTACCTGATCCAGCGGCGCATCCAGCTGGCGCGAAAACTGATCGCCGGCGGGACGGGACTTGCGGAGGCGGCGCTGGCCAGCGGCTTTGCCGACCAGAGCCACATGACCCGCATCTTCACCCGCAGTTTCGGGCTTTCCCCACAGCTTTATGCGGTTGCGGTGCGTTGACGTGCAGCAGCTTTCGCGGAGGAAGACGGATGACGCTTGCCCTCTGTTGCGGGAGTGTTAGGCTTGTCTTCGGATATCCATCTGACACCGGGAGGGCTCAGACCATGTCCGCATGCTTCAGATATATCGTCAACGATGTAAAGGCGGCGATCGATTTCTACACCGCACACCTCGGCTTCAAGCTCGAGATGCACCCTGCCCCGCCTTTTGCGGAAATTTCACGCGGCGACATGCATCTCTATCTGTCCCAGCCGAACCCGCGGGGTGGCGGCGGTGCGCCCATGCCGTCCGGGGAGCAGCAGGCACCCGGCGGCTGGAACCGCATTCATCTCACCGTCGAGGATCTGGATGGGATGGTCGAGCGCCTGAAACTGGCCGGCTGCGGCTTCCGCAACGAGATCATCCAGGGGACGGGCGGCAAGCAGATTTTATTGCAGGATCCGTCCGGAAACCTGATCGAACTGTTCGAGCCGAACACGCCCGCCTATCGCGCGCCCGGCTCAGGCACAAAGACCGCCGGCGGTTGACGAACTCAGGCCAGCGCCAGATCGAAGACGTGGTGGTGGATATGGCCGTCGAACATGTCCATGAGGCCCTTGGTCATGTCCCGGCTCTCGTAGCGCACCGGCGATTCCAAGGCCGCGGCCAGCGCCTCGCGACTTTCGTACATGGTCGACAGCACCATCGGGTAGGACGGTGCACCTTCGTCGCGCTCGATATTGTAGAGCACGCGCACTTCCCTGATGCCCGGAAAAGCGAGCCACATCGGCATCAGCTTCTCGGCCACATAGGACTTGAACGCCTCTTCCTGGCCGGCATGGATCCTGCCTTCGAAAAAGGCCTGACGGATGATCATCTCGTTTCTCCGGCTCACTTTTGCGCTGCGCAATTCCGAACGGAAATCCGCTTCACACTTTTCCTGGAATTGCTCAATTGACGGTGGTGGGCGGCTTCTCGCCGGCAAAATGCGCGGCGATATTGGCAATCACCAGCTCGCCCATGGCGACGCGGGTCTCGACCGTGGCGCTGCCCTGGTGCGGCATCAGCACCGTGTTCGGCGCGGTGAAGAAATCCTCGCGGATACGGGGTTCGTCGAGATAGACGTCGAGACCGGCTGCACCGATCGTGCCGTCGTTGAGGGCGGCGAGCAGCGCATTCTCGTCGACGACGCTGCCGCGGGCGATATTGATCAAGATACCTTTCGGTCCGAGCGCCTTCAGAACCTCGGAATTGACGATATCCTTCGTCTGCGCATTCGCCGCGACGATGACGCACAGCACGTCGCTGTCTTCCGCCAAGGCCACCGGCGAGGCACAGGACTTCCAGGTCGTGTCCTTGACCGGCGAGCGGTTCCAGAAGCGCACGTCCATGCCGAAGGCTTCGGCGCGGCGGCCGAAGGCCTTACCGATCTGGCCGAGGCCGAGGATGCCGACACGCTTGCCCTTGGGGCTGTTGCCGAGTGGGAAGCTCTGGTTGCCCCACTTGCCGGCCCGCACGAATGCGTCGCCTTTGGCGACATGGCGCAGCACGCCGAGCATCAGCGCGATGCCCATGTCGGCGACATCGTCGGTCAAGACGCCGGGCGTGGTGGTGACGTCGATATTGCGGCTGCGGGTGAACTTGAGATCGACCTTGTCGGTGCCGACGCCGTTGATGGCGATGACGCCGAGCGAGGGCAGCTTCTCGATCCATTCGTTGGAAAGACCGCTGCCGCCGCCGGTCGCGACGGCGCGGATGTTCGGCAACGCCGCTTCCAGCGTTTCCTTCTGCGCCGGGTCATACAGCCGATGCACGGTATAGGCGGCGTCGAGCCGGTCCTCGATGAACTGCATCATCGGTTCCACAAGCAGGATATCGGGTTTCACGTCCGGAACTCCTTAAATTCCAATAGGTGACAGCAGCGTCTAAGAGATCTGTCCGAGGAAGATCTTCAGGCGCTCGTTCTTGGGATTGCCGAAGAATTCTCCCGGCGCGCCGGTTTCGAGGATTTCGCCGCGGTCCATGAAGATCACCCGGTCGGCGACCTGGCGGGCGAAGCCCATTTCGTGGGTGACGCAGAGCATGGTCATCCCCTCTTTGGCAAGGTCGATCATGGTGTCGAGGACTTCCTTGACCATTTCCGGATCGAGCGCCGAGGTCGGCTCGTCGAACAGCATGATCTTCGGGTTCATGCACAGCGCGCGGGCGATCGCCACGCGCTGTTGCTGGCCGCCGGAAAGCTGGGCGGGATATTTTTCCGCCTGTTCGGGAATGCGCACCCGCTCCAGGTATTTGCGGGCGATCTTTTCGGCTTCGATTTTCGAAATGCCCCGCACCTTCATCGGTGCCAGCGTGCAGTTCTCCAGGACGGTCATATGCGGGAAGAGGTTGAACTGCTGGAAGACCATGCCGGTCTCCTGGCGGACGATATCGACGTTCTTGCCGCCGGCGGTCAGGTCATGGCCGTCGACGACGATTTTGCCCTTCTGGATCGTCTCCAGCTGGTTGATGCAACGGATCAGCGTCGACTTGCCGGAGCCGGAAGGGCCGCAGATGACAATCCGCTCCCCCCGGTTGACCGACAATTCGACGTCCTTCAGCGCGTGAAAGCCGCCATACCACTTGTTGACGCCTTCCATCCTGACGGCGAGTTCGGAAGTTCCTCGCGTGGCCGCGGCCGATGCGTTTGCGTTCACCTCAGTCGTCATGAGGAACTCCTTTTCGATCTCAGTTCTGGGCGTGGTTCTGGTCTTACTTGGCGTTGGCGACGAAGTCCGGCAGCGGAGCGCCGAGCCACTTTTCATGGATCTTGCCGAGCTCGCCATTGGCCTTGACCTTGGCGATGAAGGCGTTGACAGCCGTCAACAGCTCGGTCGAGCCCTTGCGGACGGCAATGCCCTGAACCTGCTGGCTGAGCTGCAGCTTCTGGGTGAAACGGCCTGGAGCGGCCTTTTCGATCTGGGCGGCAACAACGTTCGAGACGCCGATCAGCTGAACCTGGCCGGACAGCAGGGCCTGCACGGCGCTGGCATCGTCATCGAAACGCTGGATCTTGGCATCCTTCGGGGCGATCTTGGTGACGCCGGTATCCTGCGTCGAGGCGCGGGCGACACCGATCGTCTTGCCGGACAGATCTTCCGGCTTGGAGACCTCGGTCGCCTTGGCGCCGAACACGCCGATCGAAATGCCGGCATAGGGCTGCGAGAAGTCGACGCTCTTGGCGCGCTCTTCGGTAATGCCGAGCGAGGCGACGAGCAGGTCGACCTGGTTGCTCTGCAGGTAGGGAATGCGGTTCGGGCCGGTAACCGGAACGATCTGCACCTTCACGCCGAATTCCTTGGCGAGCAGCTTTGCGACGTCGGCGTCATAACCGTCCGGCTCGTTCGAGGTGTTCATGATCCCGAAGGGCGGGAAGTCGACCAGCATGCCGATCTTGACGGTGCCTGCGGACTTGATGCTTTCGACGGTCTGTGCCAATGCGGTGGAGGCGCCTGCGCCCATCATCAGGCCTGCGCCGATGACGGCCATAACCATGCGTCTAGAAATATTCATGTTCCTACCCTTTTCTGTTGTGCCGGCTTTCCTCCCTCCGGCTCGGGTCCCGTCAACGTGCCGTTGCGCGGGAAAATCTGAGTTCCATGCGTCGTGCCAGCACCGAAAGCGGCCAGCAGAGGACGAAATAGACCGCCGCCACCGTGCCGAACACCATGAACGGGCTGAATGTCGCATTGTTGATGATCTGGCCCTGGCGGGTGAGCTCGGTAAAACCGATGATTGCCGCAAGCGATGTGCCCTTGATCAGTTGCACCAGGAAGCCGACCGTCGGCGCCACCGCGATCTTTAAGGCCTGCGGCAGGACGATGTAGCGCATCCGGTTGTAGTAGCGCAGGCCGAGCGCAGTCGCGGCTTCCCGCTGGCCGGGCGGCACCGCTTCGATGCAGCCGCGCCAGATTTCGCCGAGGAAGGCGCTCGCATGCAGGGTGAGCGCGACGGTTGCCGCAAGCCAGGGATTGATGGCAAAGCCGAGGATGTTCATGCCAAAGAACACCAGGAAGAGCTGCATCAAGAGCGGCGTTCCCTGGAAGACGCGGATGAAGCCGGTGGCGATCAGCCGCGGCAGCTTCGCATCCGAGACACGCAGCAGCGCGATCAGCAGGCCGCCGATACCCCCGCCAGCGAAGGCGATCGCCGACAGTGCGATCGTCCATTGCGCGGCCAGCACGATGATCCAGAATTCGTTGATGCCGAAAGGTCTGATCAATGGCATGGCCAGGCTCCTATCGGCTCAACGGATATTTGAAGGCAGCCTTCTCGATCATCGAGAAGATCGTAGAAAAACCGACCGACATGACGAGATACATGATCGTGATGACGATATAGACTTCGAAGCTCGCGAAGGTCTGCGACTGCAGATTGTTGCCGGCGGCGGCAAGGTCGTCGGCCGATATCGCCGAAACGACGCTCGAGGTCAGCATCAGGTAGATGAACTGGCTGGTCAGCGACGGATAGACGGTGCGCAGCGCCGGCTTCATGATGATGTAGCGGAAGACCTGCAGCTTCGAGAGGCCGAGCGCCGTGCCGGCTTCGATCTGCCCCTTCTGGATCGACTCGATGCCGGCGCGGATGATTTCCGTGCCGTAGGCGCCGAAATTGACGACCAGCGCCACGAGCGCCGCGCTGTTCGGGGTCAGAAAAATCCCGAGCGACGGCAGGCCGAAGAAGATGAAGAAGATCTGCACCAGGAACGGCGTGTTGCGGATGATCTCGATATAGGCGTCGATGACCCAGCGCAGCGGCGTAATGCCCGAGGTCTTGCCCGCGGCACAGGCGATCGAAACGATCAGGCCGATGATCATCGCTGCCACCGAAAGCTGGATCGTCAGCCAGGCGCCGAGCAGAAGCTGGTCGAAACCCGCAAATACGGGCTCGAAATTGAAAGCGTACAACTTGGGACCTCCCCAATGATGTCGAAAGAAAGCCACTCCTCTGCGGCGCCTTTCCATTTAGATCGATCTAAAAGCTTTTGCTCCGGACGTCAACCGGAAGCTGGCGGATTGTTGTCAGGCGAAATGGCGATCGGCCCGCAGGACTGGCGGATATGCAAAACCGTTTCATTCACGACCCTCCGAGCCGGGCGGATGGGATCGGCCAGCCGGTCGAGGAGAAGCCTGGCGGCATTCGCGCCGATGGTCACCGGTGCGGTGGAAACGGAGGTGAGCCTCGGCCGCATCGCCTCCGCGTCCGTCACGTCGTCGAAACCGATCAGCGAAAAATTCTCGCCGACCTTCAGGCCCCGGTCGTAGAGACCGGCGGAAAGGCCGAGTGCGATCACGTCGTTGAAGCAAATCACCGCCGTCGGCTGTTCGCGCTCGTCGAACAGGAGATGCGCCGCGTCGGCGATTTCGCCGATCTGGTTCGGCACGCGCAAGATCATGCTCGGATCGAGCCTGCGCGACTGCATGGCCTCGCAAAACCCTTCGACACGCTCGTGATAGGCGGAATGGATCGGCCCCTGGACGGCAAACGCGATCGTCCGGTGGCCGAGCGAGGCCAGATAATCAACCGCCTGGCGCATGCCGGCCGCATAGTCGGCCCCGGCATAATCGACTTCTTCGGAGATCTGGCGCAGCACCTGCACCAGCGGCAGGTCCCATTCGGCAAGCTGGTGAAGAAATGCAGGCTCGGTGCCAGCCGCCGGGCAGACGATGACGCCGTCGACGCCGTGCTCGCGCATGCGCCGCATCACCATGTCCTGCCGTTCGACGAGATCGCCGCTATTTGCGAGGATCACCACCATGCCGGCCGAATCGATTCCGGCCTCGATGCCGGACAACAGTTCGGCGAAGAACGGGTTCGTCAGATTGGGCACGATGACGCCGACGGTGTGGCTGCGCTCGGCCCTCAGCCGGGCGGCCCCCATGTTGTAGACATAGCCGAGCTCACGCATCGCCTCCTCGACCCGCGCCCGCGTCTCGGTGCCGACCAGCGGGCTCTTGCGGATGACGAGCGAGGCGGTGGCGCGGGACACATTGGCGCGCCGCGCTACGTCGAGAAGCGTCACACGACTTTTCTTTTTGTCATCGAATGGCATGAATATCACTTAGCAGAGGTGAAATCCGAATACCAGCGAACGGTATAGACAGGAAAAACAATAGGTTATCCAGGGGATCCGACACGTTCATCTTGCGTTACCGACGCTTGCTACTGAACAATTTTCGTGAATCTCGCCTTTTCGCCCTAACGCGATGGGTCGGTTTGACGAACTGGTTGGTCCCGGCCGTCAAACCTGTTGCCGGAATGGAGATGGGCCGCTCTTGGCCCCGGAGCCGCCATCAACTTGCGGATTATTCCGGTGTCGGTGGGACAGCAATTCAGATAGCCGCCAAGTTGCCCCGGGGGCACCTTACTGCTTTCTGCCGCGGATCGCCCATGCTCTCACCTTCAGCGGGATGGATCCGTCCTCTGCCGTCGGCAGACTTTCCTGGAGCTTTTCCCGCAGCTTTTCTCGTTCGGCGGCCTTCAGGTTGGCGCAGTAACCGGGTGCAGGGCCAGCACCCAGCGTGAATGGGTGCCAGAAGTCGTCGAAATTTTGGAAGCGTGTAGGCGCTTCGATCTTCGTCGTTCCCACGTGGGAAAGCCCGGATCGGTGAGCGAGATCGGCTAGTCCCTCAAGAGTGCAGAACGGGAAGCGGCGATCTTCGGTAAGGTCGCGTGCGCCTGGATCCAGTTCTGTCGCCGCCGTCCAGAAAGCCCGCATGAATTCTACTCCACCGCCTGGATAATCCCAGACGTAGAAGGCTATGGTGGCTTTGCTGCGCGCCGCCCTCTGCGTTTCCAGAAGCGCCTTTTCGCGGTCTGGTATGAAGTTCAAAGCCAGGCCTGAGACGACCATGTCCCTGGTGCCCGATGGAACTGACAGGGCCTCGCCATTGCCGATCTGAAATTCCACGCGCGGATCGGCAATCGTCGAGCGAGCCTTCTCCAGAAACCCTTCGGACGGATCGATGGCGATGAGGGATTTCGGATTGGTGTCCGAAAGGATGCGGGCGCTCAACGCGCCTGTCCCGCAGCCGACCTCCAGCCAATCAAGATCATCGTCGGGTTCAAGCCACTCGATGAAGCGCGGCGCAATCTGCCGGCTCCAACGTCCCATGTAGATTTCGTAACTGTCGCCCGCCTGCCATGCGTCGTGACGTGAAGCGCCTGTCATTGTACCCCCCATGGATCGTGGATATCCGCTTGTTCATATCATTCTGGGGGGAAATTTGCACCCTCTGCTAACGAGGACCACGAGGGGCGCAAAGCTACCCGGCTCGACACCAATCGAGGGCTAGCTGTTTAGATGCGACGCCAGCCGAATATCCCATCTAAACAATCTGCTCCTGTGAATGGCGTATTATAGCATGTGTCCAGCCGCTTTCAGTGCGTCCGCCATGGTCGTCAGCGATATCGTCAGCGAAAGCGGGGAATCGACGAGCTGTATCGCGCCATAGCTTTTATACCACTCGGCTACTCTGTCATTTTTAGCATCGATAGCTAACACTACGCCGCCGACTTCCGACGCTGCACGCAAACAGCGCCTGCCGGCCGCCAGCATGAGCTGACCACCGATGCCTTTTCCTGTTTGGCGTCGATCGACAGCAAGGTGGATTAACCGGAAGCCCGGCACCTCATGCCGTCCAAGCCCCTTACGCACCGCAGCCGGCATTTTCTCAGGATCGATTGACGTCGGGGTAAGGCTGTAAAAGCCCAAAATATGCTTGTTGCCGTCATCAGTGACCGCAAGAAAGCTCTTCGAGCCGCCCTGATCGTGGCTCTGTCGCGCGTATTTTTGCAGAAAATCGTTCAGTTCAGCATCGCCGCAGTCGAAATTTTTGCGATCATGATGCTTGCCGATCGCCTCTTCATGCCAAGCCGTCATTTCGATTTGGGTAGCGAACGTGCAGCAGCACGCAATTTTTCATTAGGTGCCGGCGGATTTTCCAGCAGCTCCAGAATGCGTAAAAAATCGCGTTCAGAGACTTTGATTGATTCAGCCTGCTCGATCACGGCATCCGCTTCACGCAGTGCGGACTGTGTGACAAAATTCGTCAGGTCGGTATTCTTCCTTAACTCTTGCTGGAGATCACGAATGGCCGCAGCAAGTTCTGCCAGGTTGGTTCGATTCAGGTTTCGATTGCTCGGCTTCGTCCGTGTTTTGTTCGTGCATAGGCTGATCCTCGACAAGATCGTCCCATGCCAGCTGAAGCTTGCTCCCGAACGGGCGATGACGCGCGAAGAAGGCCGGGTGTGACTAGGCGCTGGATTTGACCCCTTTCGGCTCGGAAGCATTCGGTGTCGAGGGCGGGGTCAAAGCCGTGCCGAAACACACCGGAGACATTCTGCACCCTCCTGTCAAGGCGCTGAATCCGGACATTTAAGCGGACATAGCCGCGGACATCCTCTTCGTTGAAAATGCGAAAAAACTATGATATAGAGGTATTTATGAGCGATTCAGTAGCGGACAAAAATCCGGACATTTCAGCGGCAGCAGATCGGGACGAAAGCACCGGGCTCATGGAGCCTATGCTTGTATCCGATGGGTCAAAACACAAATCCGCTCTCGCCGATCTGGCTTTGACCCTTGCGGAGGAGTCGGCGGCTTTCAGAAGCAGCCTTCCCGCAGGGGTCATGCACGCCCTTGCCGATCTCGTGCGTGCGATGAACTGCTACTACAGCAATCTGATCGAAGGCCACAACACGCATCCGGTTGATATCGAGCGCGCCCTGAAAGACGACTACAGTGCCAATCCCGAGAAGCGCAATTTGCAGCTTGAAGCGAGAGCTCACATTACGGTGCAGGCTTGGATCGACGGGGGAACCATCAAAGGAGTCGCGACCAACGCCGACACGCTCCGCGAGATACATAGGCGCTTCTGCGAACTACTTCCAGGTGAGATGCTCTTCGCGGAAGACCCGAAGACGGCCGAGAAAATACCGGTCGTCCCCGGCGAAGTGCGTCAGCGCGACGTGAAGGTCGGCCGCCACATTCCCGTAAGCCCAGGTGCCGTGCCACGTTTCCTGGCTCGCTTTGAGGAAGCATATCGCAGACTGGGCAGGATTGATTCAGTGCTGGCCGCCGCCGCCGCCCATCATCGCTTCGCTTGGATACACCCATTTCTTGATGGCAACGGCCGCGTTGGCCGCCTGATGACCCATGCCATGCTCCTCGACACATTAGATACCGGGGGAGTCTGGTCCGTGTCGCGCGGACTGGCCCGTTCGGAAAAGGCCTACAAGGATCATCTGGCGGCCTGCGACATGACCCGCCGCAACGATCTCGATGGACGCGGGACGCTCAGCGAAGAGGCCTTGGCCACCTTCACCCGGTATTTTCTGGAAACCTGCATTGATCAGGTGCGCTTCATGCGCGATCTGGTCGAGCCGGGGAAGCTGCGCGACCGCATTCTACGCTGGGTGGAAGAAGAGGTTCGCGCTGACAAGCTGCCCGCGAAATCCGGCAACGTGCTCGAAGCCGTCCTCTATCGCGGTGCGCTTCCGCGCGGCGATGTTCCTGATCTTTTGGGACTGACTGATCGCCAGGCGCGCCGCATAACTTCGGCGCTTCTAGATGCCGGCATATTGACTTCGCAAAGTTCCAAGGCGCCGTTGCACCTTGCCTTCCCCGCAGCACTTGCTCAGTTCTGGATGCCAGGGCTGTTCCCGGCGAAAGACGATTAAGCTGCCTGCACAAACAGGCATGAGATCGGCTGCGAGGTCCTCTGCCGTGCGGGCGTGTTCCTCCTCTTTGCCTTTCAGGAGATGGCCGTAGACATTCAGCGTCATTTGAATGTCGGTGTGGCGACAAAACCTTGATCGCCGCGCCCGATAAGGCCGACACCGCGCTCACTTTTCGCGAAAAGCAATATGAACGCCGGAATTCGCTGCTGACTCGGCCGCACTTACAAAGACCATCGAACAGCGACCCTATCCCCGACATCATCGAGACGCTCGGCCTGCCGAAGGCGCTGCTCGGCTACCAGAGCCGCACCGTTGGGTTTCTCGAAAGCATCGCCTGCCGCGTCCTATTCATCGAAAAGTCCCGCCGGATCGGCGAGACCTGGGCGCTTGCCTCCTATGCAGTGCTGCGCGCCGCGCGCTCGAAAAAGGCCCGCGGCAAGGATGCGCTCTACATTCTTATTCACAGGAGATGAACCACGACATCCTCGCAGGCCCGGCAGGCATACTTCGGGCGGCGCACGACCAGCACACGGAACTGGGCGGGGACAATGTCGAGCTTTTCGCTGACGTCTTCGCCAATCCGATGCAGATCATGGCGGCAGCCTGGACAGGCGTGATCATCGATATCGACGACCATCTCGATGCGTGGCAGGTGAGCTGGCAATGAACCCCGGTTCGTCCGCCGTTTGGCAACACGGGCCTGGCGCTCAGGGGCAGAGGCTTCTTCTTTCGCTTCCAGACCATTCGCTTCGACCTGCTCGGCTTCTTCCAAGCCCAGAAGTAGCTGATCTTCGGGAAGCGTTTCGGCGCGGCGACCGAACCGGTGGCGCTGCAATTCCTTGATGATCTGACGCAGGCGGGCATTCTCCGCCTCGCGCGAAAGCACCATCGCTTTCAGCGCGTTCAGGTCATCCGGAAGCTCGTCCGCCCTTGTCGTCATGGGACAAGAACAGCATATTTTGCCCCGCAAAACGAGCTATTGGATGCGGCTGATTCAATTGGTCGCGGCCGCTATCCGGCCTTAACGGGGGTGCGCGTTTCGATTGGCGCATGCACGCGTTTCCAATCGAGTCCCTCGAACAAAGCCGAGAATTGCGCGGCCGTCAGATGCATCGCGCCGTCCTGCATTCGGGGCCAATGGAACTCGCCATCCTCAAGCCGCTTGGCGACCAGGCATACGCCACTGCCATCCCAGAATATCAGTTTGATGCGGTCGGTTCGCTTGGCCCGGAACACATAGATTGTGCCGGAGAACGGATCAGCACCCCATCTCGGCCTTCACCAATGCGGCCAATCCCTCTGCGCCTTTGCGGAAGTCGACGGGCTTGGTGGCGATCATGACTTTCACCGCGCCAGACGGGCCAATCACGACGATGTCGCTGCGGATCTTCTATGTCGCATCGATGCCGCTGCCGCCATCTGCCTGCCCTACTGCGCGGCCGCGAGCAAGCCTTCCATTTTCATCAGGAAGGCGAATTCGCCGGCCAGCCCTGGCGAACAGGCAACCACCGGCCCGCCCCGCGAAAGCAATTCCTCGAGCGGCGGCACGGCGATCGTCGCACCGGCTTCCGCGGCGATCAACACGCCGGCGAGCATGTCCCAGGAAGAAAGGTGCCGTTCGTAATAAAGGTCGGACACGCCTTCGGCGACGCGGACGAGGCCGATTGCGGCCGCGCCCATGCGGCGGTAGTCGATGCCGCGCTCGTAAAGCCTGCGCGAGACGGTGATGTAGTCCTCGAAATCGGTGCGGCGCGAATGGCCGAGAATGGCGATCGCGTGGTTGGGATCACTGGTCTTGGCCGCCGTGATCGGCTTTCTTTCCTTGAAGGCGCCCTCACCCCGGATCGCATGGAAAACCCGGTCCTGTGCGGCGTCATAGATCACGCCCAGCAGGATTTCGCCAGCGGAGACGAAGGCGATCGACACGCCCCAGTGCCGAAAACCGCGGATGAAATTGGTGGTGCCGTCGATCGGGTCGACCACCCAGGTGCCGCGTTCTCCAGAGTCTCCCCCACCCTCTTCGCCCATGAAGGAATCGTCGGGGAATTCGCCGAGCAGGGATGCGCGGATCGCTTTTTCGGCCCGCTTGTCGGCAACGGTGACGAAATCCTGCAGGCCCTTGTTCTCGACACCGAGCGTTTCGGGAAGAGCTTCGGCGCGGAAGGCGGCGGCCTCCATGCCGACCCGGCGGGCGACCTCGATTGCGGTCCTTTCGCGCGATTGCAGGGAGGAGAGATCGAATGCAGATGCCATTTATGCACTTCTTCTTTTGATCAGCGTCACCGGCGTGAACTCCACCCTAGCCACGGCGTCCGGTTCGGACATCCGGCTGGTCAGGAGATCGATCACCTGTTCCGCCTGCACGTCGCAGGGCTGTACGAAGGTGGTGAGGTCATAGGCCGACCAGCTTGCCTGGGGGATGTCGTCATGGCCGATCACCTTGACGGTGCCGTAGCTCCGGCCAGCCCTGGCGAGCCCGTCGAGGACACCGCAGGCCATGTAGTCGTTGACCGAAAACACCCCGTCTATCCCCATGTCGATCAACGCCTGCGCCGCCTCGTGGCCGTGGGCGTAGTCGTTGATGGCGACCGGGATCAGCGGCGCATCGAGCCCGAGCATCTGGCAGCGGCTCTGAAAAGCCTCCGCACGCCGGCGCGACGAATAGGAGACGGTCGTGCCGGCGATGACGGCGAGCTTTTTAGCACCTGATTCGACGAGATGGTCGACGGCCGTGTAACCTGACATCCGGTCGTCGGAGACGACCCGGTCGACAAACGGGAAATCTTCGCCCTTGTTGACCAACACGATCGGCACGCCCTCGACCGCACATTCCTCGAAGATGTGCGAGGGCGGCGCATCCGAGGTGATGATGACGCCGGAAACGGCATAATGCAGCAATTGGCCGATGACGGTGGCGCTGTCGGCTTCCTTGGAGGTCGGCAGCAGGATCGGCCGGTAATTGCGGGCGATCAGCGCGCGGGCCAGGTGTTCAAGCTGCTGGGTGCGGAACGGATTGTCGAGGCCGGCGGCCACCAGGCCGACGAAATCGGACCGCTTGTTGGTGAGGCTGCGGGCGAGATAGTTGACCCGGTAGCCGAGTTCCTTGGCCGCCTGATAGACCTTCTGCCGGGTTTTTTCCGAAACGCTGGCATCCGGGGTGAAGGCACGCGACACGGCGGCGCGGGAGACGCCGGCCGCCCGGGCGACGTCGAAGGAGGTGACGCGGCGTGGCTCGCGGGACATGCCGTTCGTTTCCCTTGGTCGCATCAGGTCCGGCAGGTCGGTGCAGATGCCGAGCACGGGCAGCGCCATGATGTCCTTCAGGACATCCGGCCGCTCCTCGTGCCAGAGCACGAGCTCCTTGCCATCGCCGAAAGCCCTGTCGATCAGTTCCTCGGTCACGAATTCCTGCGGCGTATCGCTCACCTTTTCCCAGCAGAGATGCAGGATGTCGGCGCCGGCCGCCTCCCCTGCCGCATGCGGATCGTGGCCGACACGGATCAGCACCGAAAGCGCATAATCGCAGCCCATCTCGCGCAGCTCGCGCACCTGGGCGATATCGAAGGAACCGAGGCAGGCGAAGCGCTGGTCCATGTCCTTCAGGTGCTGCCAGCAGAGCGGACCGGTGCCCGACCGCTTCAACTCGACGTAAAGGCCGCATCCGGTCTCCCGGCCGAGTGCGGCGACTTCCGCGAAACTCGGCACATCCGGCACCGCCTCGCGCAGTTCGGCAAAGGTCATGTGCGAGATAAACAGGTCCCGCTGGAAGACGCGTTGCAGATGGTCGTCATGGGAGACGACGACGACGCCATCCGAGGTCATCTGGGTATCGAGTTCCCACATCTCGGCGCTGAGTTCAGCCGCGCGGCGAAAGGCGGTCAGCGTGTTTTCCCGTTCATGGCCGCTTGCGCCGCGATGACCGATGCAGAATGGCAGCCGGCCCTTCCCTTCCGGCCAGCCGAATTTGCCGAAGAAGGCGGAAAAGTCGCGCATCGGAGCCTCCGTCACAATCTCTGTCCGTCTTCGGTGAAAACGAAGGTCGAGGCGCTGTCGAGGTTCCAGCGCACGCTGTCGCCCGGCTTCACGTCGTCGCGCACCGGCTGGATCGAGTGCAGCACGGAACCGTCCGGCAGCACGACGTCGTAGAGGTTTTCGCGGCCTTGCGTTTCCGCAAACACGACCTTGCCTTCGACGGGCACACCGCCCGCCGTCCCGAAATGCTCCGGGCGGACGCCAAGGCTGAGCGCGGTTCCGTCCGGAATGCCGGCCAGAGTAGCGAGCGGCAGGCGCAAGCCGCTTCCGCCCAGCACGAAAGCCCCCTGCTGCGCCTGACCCTTGAGGAAGGAGATCGGTGGATTGCCGAGGAAACTGGCGACAAAGGACGTCCGAGGATCCTTGTACATTTCCGACGGGGTGGCAATCTGGACGATCTCGCCCGATTTCATGATGGCGATGCGGTCGCACATCGACATCGCCTCGACCTGGTCGTGGGTGACGAGGATGGCGGTGATGCCCGTCTCCTTCTGCAGCCGCCGGATTTCCGAGCGCATTTCGAGGCGCAGTTTAGCATCGAGATTGGCAAGCGGTTCGTCGAGAAGCAGCACGTCCGGCCGGCGGATCAGGGCGCGGGCGAGCGCCACGCGCTGCTGCTGGCCGCCCGAAAGCTGCGCCGGGCGCCGCCCGAGAAGATCCTCGATATGGACAAGGGCTGCGATGCCAGCGACCTGCTGTTTGATGTCGGCGGAGGCAACCCGCTTCACCATCAGCGGGAAGCCGATATTTTCCTCCACCGTCATATGCGGATAAAGCGCATAGGACTGGAAGACGACGCCGACATTGCGCTCCTGGCTCGGCAGATGGGTGACGTCCCTGTCGCCGAACATGATGCGGCCCGAGGTCGGCCGATGAATGCCGCAGACGGCAAACAGCGTCGTCGACTTGCCGCAGCCGGAAGGCCCGAGCAGCGCCAGCATTTCGCCGGAACCCACTTCGAGATCCATGTCCTCGATGATCTTGGTGGAGCCGAAACTCTTGGAAAACTTGTCGAGCAGTATACGCATCAGCCCTTGGTGCCTCCGCCATAGATGTTCATGAGATGCTTCTGGAAGAAGACATAGAGGATCAGCACCGGCACGACGTAGAAGACGCCGACGGCCTTGAAGGTGCCGAAATCGAAATTGTTGTCGTCGATGATCAGGCCCGCCAGATAGACCGACAGGACCTGCACTTTCGCGCCCGGCGCCAGCACCTGCGGCATGATGAACTCGCTCCAGCCGGTGAGGAAGGAAAAGAGGCCAAGTGCCATCACCGCTGGTCTGATCTGCGGCAGCACGAGCCGGCGCCAGACCGTGAAGCGCGAGGCGCCGTCGACGGTGCCGGCCATCTCGATTTCCCAGGGCACGGTGTCGTAGAACCCCTTCATCAACCAGATGCCGAGCGGAAGCTCGACCGCAGCCTTCACCAGGATCACCCCGATCAGCGAATTGTAGAGACCGATCCACTGCAGCACGATGAAGATGGCGATGATCAGCGTCACCGACGGGAAGGCATGCAGCACCATGACGCCGGCGAGGAAAAAGCCGCGTGCCGGCACGTTGAGGCGCGACAGCACGTAACCCGCCATCGACGAGACCGTGAGGATGACGCCGGTGATGCAGCTTGCGAAGATGAAGGTGTTGAGCGTGACGAGCCAGATGTTCGGCTTGCCGGCCTTGGTCTCCCAGAGGAAACTCCAGTGGCGCAGCGTGAACTCGTTCGGGATCAGCGAGCCGGCCTCGGTGTCGCTGATCGTGTCGATGAAGAGATAGGCATACATCACCAGCAGCGGCAGGCTGAAAAGGCCGAGCAGCAGGATCACCGGGAGGCTCGAGAAATTCGCCGAGGTGGTGTTGGACGAGATTTGCGGTTTTTCGGCCATGCTCAATCCTCGATCAGCGGCTTGGAGATCAGCGTATCGTAACGGAAGATGCGCAGGTAGATGAGCGACAGGACGATGCCGACAACCACCAGCACCAGCGCCATGGCAGCGCCCAGCCCGTATTCCAGATTGCCGGTATAGTTGTTGAGCGCGGTGTGGTAGGCGGCGAGCGACCATACTTCGGTCGCCCGCCCCGGCCCGCCGCGGGTCGAGAGGAGGATTTCGTTGAAGGAGGCGAGAAGCGACAGGGTCTGGTAGCAGGTGACGAACAGGATCGGCCAGCGAAGCTGCGGCAGGATGACGTGGCGGACCTGCTGCCAGCGGCTGGCGCCATCCACCTCGCTTGCATGGAACTGCGTCTGCGGGATCGCCTTGATGGCCGAAGAGAAGACCAGCATGCCCATCGAAGCGCCGATGAAGCCGTTGATCAGGATCACGAAGAACCAGGCGTTGTAGGCACTGTCGAGCAGGTAGTTTTTCGCCGGATATCCGAACTGGCCCATGAACATCGAGATGAAGCCGCTGTCCCAGGTCAGCCATTTCCACATCAGCACATAGATGACCACCGGCGTGATGCGCGGCAGCAGCCAGATGGCGCGGAAGATGGATGCGGTCGAAGCCGGCATGTAGTGGGTGGTGATGGCGAGGAAGAGCGCGTAGCTGACGTTGAACAAGAGCAGCGTCACCGAGACGTAGAAGGCGGTGTTGAGGAAGATCTGCGCCATGTCCGGCGAGTTGCCGATGATCCTGAAATTTTCCGTCGTCCACACCCAGCCGGTATAGGTGGCGGTGGCGACCGTCTCCTGTTCGGCCGGCGGTAGAGCGAAACCCAGCTTCTTGAGGCTCGCCATCAGTCCGTCTCGGGTCTCGAACCGGGTATTCAGAACCGAACGGTTGAAGAGGTCGGAGATCTGCTTGACCTCGCGCGTCGAGGGCCGGTCCTTCAGCGCCTTGATCATGCGTTCGGCCTCGCGGCGCGAGGGAAAGACCTCGCCCATGTGGCTGGTGCGCAGTTCAGTGCTGAAACCTGCCTTGAGCTTCAAGGCCTCCAGCGCTGCAAGCCCCTCCTCGTCGATGACGAAACGCGGTTCGGCAATGCCGCCCGCAAGTTCCGGCATGTCTGCCTTCAGGCGGTTGATGGCGCCCTGCGTGACCTGCCAGGCGCCGCCGGAAATGCCGGTCGCGGTGGTCATGTTGGTCATGGCGAAGATGGCGGTCAGGACGACCGGCATCAGGAAGAACAGGAAGGTCATGACCGCGGCGGGCGCGATCATCACCAGTCCGAGCGTTCGGGACGTTCGCATGGGTGAAGCCTTGGGAGACGGATCGGGTGTGGGCGGCGGAGTGATCGCCGCCCACAGTTCGGGGCGAGGAGTTTCGCCCGGACAGTCCACGATTTATCCCGCCCTGTCCGAGCAGGATAAGTCGCCTGGCATCAGCGGATGATGATCGCCGCGCCGAGTGTCGACTTCAGCTCGGCTTCGGCATCGTTGACCGCGGCATCGGCGGTCTTGGCACCCGTCCAGGAGGCTTCGAAGTTCTTCCACATGATCGTCCAGTATTTACCGAAATCGGCATTGTTCGGCATGGCGTTGGCATGCGGCAGAAGGCGTTCGGTGGCTTCCGAAGCCCAGCGGTCGGCCGCATAGAGGTCGACCTTGGTTTCGGAAGGCGAGATGCCGAGATGGGCGGACTTGATCGCATGCAGGGCATTGATGCGCGGCTCGGAGGCGATCTTGATCAGGTCGGCAGCGATCTGGGTTTCTTCTTCGGTATGACCGGCCATCAGCAGGTAAGCGAGCGGATGGGTCAGCGTGTTGGCCTTGCCGCCCTCGCCGCCCGGTACCAGCGTGAACTGGACGTTGGTGAAGAAGTCCTTCAGGCCTTCCTGGTTGACGAGGCGGGCATAGTGCCAGGTGCCGCCGTGCCAGATGCCGGCCTTGCCGGTGGCAACTTCCTTCCACCACTGGTCGCCCGGCATGCCGACATGGTTCTTCTTGGTGACGCCGGCCTTCACGAGATCGGCAAAATACTGGTAGGTGCGCTTCATCGCGGCCTTGTCGAAGACGAGCTTGCCTTCCTCTTCCATCACGCCGCCGAAGGACGTGTAGAACTGCCAGTAGTCCGGGCCGTTATTGGTGCGCGGATAAAAGCCGTAGCCGGCCTGGACGAGGCCCTTGCCCTGCATCTTCTTGGCGTCTTCGAGTACGTTCTTGAGCGTATATTCGCCCTTTTCGACCTTGGCCGGCAGGGCCTCGATATCGGCATCCGAATAGCCGATCGCCTTCATGTAAGGCTTCCAGAAGAAGAACGGACGGGATTCTGCGTCCTGCGGGATGCCGTAGACGGTACCGTTGAAGGAGGTGATCTCCATCAGGTTCGGATAGATGTCGCTGATCGGCCAGCTGTCGAGGTCGATGAACTTCTCGACCGGAACGATGAGGCCGGCCTGCGCCCAGGGGCCGATGTCTTCATGGCCGGTGGCGACGATGTTCGGAGCCTTCTTGGCTTCGGCGGCGAGCGTCAGGGCCTGTTTGAAATCTTCCCAACCGGAATAGGGCGTCTTCTGGACGATGATATTGAGCTGCTGGCCGCGGATGGCGGCTTCGCGCTCGAGAATATCGGCTGCGATGTCGAAGGCATCGGTGCGGTAGTTGTCGTTCGGCCCGGAACCGCCGGACCAAACGGAAATGGTGACATCCTTGGCGGACGCGAAGACGGCGGTCGAGGTCAAGAGAACGGCCGCGAGCGTGGCGGACTTGAGTATCGGAAGAACAGTCATGGTTTACTCCCCGAAGAGCGAAATGGCTTCTTCCGAACCCTGAAAGACCTGTCGGCCGAGGCTGCGGAAGCGCTGAAGATCATCAACAGGAAGCGGTCTAGCGGGGCTCCTTAACACCCGGATGACAAAATGTACGCGTGTGCAAAATTTCTTCGAAGAATCGTTCTGCCGTCTGCTGGGGCCGACCCTATGCGGCTTCGTTGGTGGAAACCACCGTGACTCGGAGTCCGAGGGCCTTCAAGACACCGAGCAACGTGGAGAGCTTCGGATCTCCCTTATCGCTCAGCGCCTTGTAGAGCGCCTCGCGGGTAATGCCCGCTTCCTTGGCGACATTGGTCATGCCCATGGAGCGGGCAACATCGCCAAGGGCGATCGAGATAAGTTTCGGATCCCCGTCCTCGAAAGCTGCTTCGAGATAAGCAACGCGCGCTTCGGGCGCCTTCAGGTAGTCCTGAACGTCCCATTTCGTCGTTTCAATAGGCACTGTCATATCTCCTTCGCCATCTGTTTTGCCGAAGCGATGTCCCTGCTTTGGGTGCTCTTGTCTCCGCCACAGAGCAAGATGATGATTTCCTGGCCCTGTTGGATGAAATACAGCCGGTAGCCAGGACCGTAGGTAATACGCGCCTCGCTGACGCCTTCGCCGACTGGCTTCACATCGCCAAGATTGCCAATTTCCATACGGCGAATCCGCGTAACTATTCGCATTCGGGCGTTATGGTCCCGAAGTTCGCTGAACCATTTTGAAAAGGTTGCCGTCTTGCGAACTTCGATCATATGTAATCTATAGTTCACAGTCGACGTAAGATCAATGCCCGCCTACCGTTCCAGCGCCACTGTCTTTATCACGGCAAAAACCGGCTTTTCCAGCTTCAGGTCGAGCCGTTCGACGGAAAGTGCGGTGATGCGGGCGAGCACGGTATCTCCGCCGCAGCGAATGTGGATGCGGGCCATGCCGTCCCCGTCCGGCTCGATCGCGGCGATTATGCCGTCAAGGATGTTGAGAGCGCTCAGGCCTTCCGGCCGCCGGGTGGCGACCATGACGTCCCGTTCGGGGATATGCACGCGGACGCTCCGGCCTTCTTCGGCATGCGCATTCGGTACGACGATCTGCGCCTGCGAAAGCCGAACGGTCGCCAATCGGTGCGGGATATCGATCGTCTCGATCGTGCCGGTCAGTACTGCGCCGGCATCGCGGCGATCCGCCGAAGGCATAGAGAGGACTTCCGACGGCGTGCCGACGGCCTCGACCCGGCCCTCCTTCATTATCACCACCTTGTCGGCAAGCCGCGCCACTTCCGAAACCGAATGGCTGACATAAACGATCGGCGTCGAGGTTTCGTCGCGCAGACGTTCGAGATAGGGCAGGATCTCGGCCTTGCGCAGGTCGTCGAGCGCGGCAAGCGGCTCATCCATCAGAAGGAGACGCGGAGCGGAGAGCAACGCCCGGCCGATCGCGACGCGCTGTTTTTCGCCGCCTGAAAGCTTCCCCGGCCGCCGCTCGAGCAACAGCCCGATGCCCAGCAATTCGACAATCCGATCGAAATCTTCCGGCCGCGTGGTCTTGGGCGCGAACCACCGGCCATAGGCAAGGTTCTGGCGCACCGAGAGATGCGGGAAAAGCCGGCTCTCCTGGAAGACGTAGCCGAAACGTCGTTTGTGCTTTGGCACGAAAATGCGGCTTTCGGTGTCGAACAGCGTTTCGCCATCGACCACCAGCCGCCCGTGGTCCGGCTTCGACAGTCCCGCGATCACCCGCACCAGCGACGTCTTGCCGGAGCCCGAAGGCCCGAACAGCGCGGTGACGCCGCCATCCGAGGTGAAGCCCGCGTCGAGAATAAACTCTCCCAGCGTCTGCCGTGCCTTAACGACGAGGGTCATTCGATATCAACCCTCTTGCCGACCAGATAGGCCAGGAACTCTGAGGCGAGCAGCGCTGCAAACGAGATGGCGATCGCCACCAGCGTCAGCCGCATCGCCCCGGCATCGCCGCCCGGCACCTGCGTGAACGTGTAGATGGCTGCCGAAAGGGTCTGGGTTTCACCGGGAATATTGGAGACGAAGGTGATCGTCGCGCCGAACTCGCCCATCGCCTTGGCGAAGGCGAGGATCATGCCGGCGATCACGCCTGGCAGGATGAGCGGCAGGGTCACGGTGATGAAAACCCAGGTGGGTCCGGCGCCGAGCGTGCCGGCCGCCTCTTCCAGCTTGCGGTCGACGGATTCGATCGACAGCCGGATGGACCGTACCATCAGCGGAAAGCCCATGACGCCGCAGGCAAGTGCTGCACCCGTCCAGCGGAAGGAGAGAACGATGCCGAGATATTCGTTGAGAAAGGCGCCGACGACGCCGCGTCGTCCGAACAATATCAGCAGCAGAAAGCCGGTGACGACCGGCGGCAGGATAAGCGGTAGATGGACGATGCCGTTCAGGATCGACTTGCCCCAGAATTTTCCGCGGGCGAGCAGGTAGGCGACGAGAAGGCCGAACGGCAGGCTGACGATCATGGCGACGGCGGAGACCTTCAGGCTGAGCCTGATCGCGGTCCATTCCTCGTCGCTCAATGCCAGCCAGTCCAAACGCCGATCCCATCCGTAGCCGCGATGCAATATATCGCATTGGATATATCGAGACGGGTCTGATGGCTAGGTCCTGGCGGAAAAGTTACCGGAGGGCTGTGAAAAAGGCGGTGGGAGAGCGCCGGGTCTACCGCTGCTCTCCCTGCACCATCGCATTCACAAGATGGTCTACTGAACGAAGGCCCTTGGAGCCTCGGTTTTCATGCGCGACGGCTTAGCGGTTGTCGCGGCTCGTGTTGCCGAAGATCGACTGGCTTTCCTGGCGATCGGTGTCGCGGATCTGGATGCTGCCGGTGCGGACGTCGTCCACATTGCCGCTATTGACCCGGGCGGAAGCATGCGTCTTCGAGGTGCCTTCAAAATAGTCGCCCTCGGCGAGAGCCGAGCCTCCGAAGGAAGCGGCAGCGATCATGGCGGCGATAGCGGAGATGGAAGTCTTCATTGTCCTAGTCCTTTCAGAGTTCGTCCGGGGCTTGAGTTTGCGACCTGCCTGCCGGACAATGTTCGGTATCTTGAATGAGCTGCGGCTAGCGATTGTCGCGGCTTTCGTGCTTGAAGATCGGCTGGTCGCCGCGATTGTCGTTGGCGCGAACCTGGTCGATGCTGCCGGTCCTGACATTGTCGACCTTGTCGTTGGTCTGCACCGTTGCTTGTCCCTTGGCCGCACCCTGATAATAATCGCCTTCTGCAAGGGCGACGCCGGCGAAGGAAGCCGAAGCGATCATGGCTGCGGCAAAAGTTGAAAGTACTGTCTTCATTATCGTATTCCTCAGTTGCTAAACGGAGCCGTTTGGGAGCCGGCATCCGCTCGGTGGTATTTGGAAGCGTTGTCTGCTTCCGGTCATGGAGATGGGGAAACCCAATCGAGGTCGCTAGGGCATGATTTCCAAACGGAATGTTCGGGATTCGAGAACAAACGATCGCGTGAGACCGGTTGAAATCGAGATTCGGACAGCGCTGGGCGGAGAGGCTCGCTCTTGAGAACGGTTCGGTCGGCAACGGAAAACGGCCCTGAAAATGGGCCGTTTCGATGAGTTCGCCGGAGTGCTTGCGGCTACTCCAGAACCGTAAAACCTTCCTTTTCGAAGAATGGCGCCGCCTTGTTCGACGTCAGATAGTCGAGATAGGCGGGCGCATCCTTGGACTTCGATTCCGACAGGATGGCGATCGGATAAATGATCGCCGGGTGGGTGTCGGCCGGGAACGTGCCGACGATGGCAACACCCGGATCGGCGGCCGCGTCCGTCTGGTAGACGATGCCGTAAGGCGCTTCGCCGCGCGAGACGAACGCGAGTGCTGCGCGCACATTTTCGGCGCTTGCGACGCTCTTTTCGACCGACGACCAGAGGCCGAGCTTTTCGAGCGAGGCCTTGGCGTATTTGCCGGCCGGAACCGCGTTCGGCTCACCCATGGCGAGCCTGCCGCCTTTGAGCAGGCCCACGAGATCGAAGCCCGGCCTGATGTCGACCGGCTTGGCGGCGTCCTTGGCGGCGACCAGCACGATCCGGTTGCCGAGCCAGTTGATCCTGGCGTCTTCCCTCACGAGCGTCTTGTCGGAGAGATATTTCATCCAGTCGAGATCGGCCGAAATGAAGATATCCGCTGGCGCGCCGCTCTCGATCTGCTTGGCGAGCGCCGAACTTGCGGCGTAGGAAACGGTGACTTGCCCGCCACCCAGTGCTCCCCACGCCTTGTTGGCGTTGTCGAGCGCGTTCTTCATGCTGGCTGCTGCAAAGACGGTGACTTTTTCCTGCGCTGCGGCGGGAGCCGCAAACGAGGCGATCGACACGAGGGCGGCTGCCACCGACCTCACCGCGAGCCTGATCCAGGAATGCCGATAAACGTTCATGATTTCCTCTCCGATCCTTAAGCGAGATATTCCTTTGGATATCTCGCTGGCGAGGTTTTGACTAGCGTTATATCCCGCAAGATATCTTGATCGGTTGGTGGCGCAGGCTCATCGTCGGTGAGGATTGCTCCAGCGAGCAGGTGTTCATATCGAAAGTGGCCCGTGTTCCGATCCCGGCTGATATCTTCTAGGGATTGGCTAAGGGGCGTCGCGCCGGGTTACCGATCTCTGCGTGAGCCTCGCGATTGTGCACGCAAGGCGCGCCCGATAAGGCCGGAGCGCAATCTGTCGGGATGCTTCGCACACCCCTTGCGCCGACGCCGGTTTCAGCCGCCCTTGAAACAGGCCAATCGATGTCCATCCATGCGGGTCGTCGAGCGCGCAAGGCCTCGACTAAGCCCCGGCGAACGCGGACTCGTAGAAAGCTACTTCCTCTATTTTGAACGTTCTACCAAACGACGCGCAAGAACTCCAAGTACGGACCCAAGCGAGTATTTACGAGGAGCGGTCCATAATGAACGGCAGCTGGTGGCAGACAAGATCAATCCTGTCCGACAATGTGGTCAAATCCACGGGGGGATATTTTCGAGATGAGCGGACGCGTTAATGTGCATTGACGCACATGCGTCCATCGATCTGTTGCTGCATCGTATTGCTGTGGTAACGGGTGCCTCAAAAGGAAGCGGTGCCGTGATATGTTAATTATCGCGTAAATTTGAGCCATTTTTTCATTTCGCCGAGATCCACTCAGACCTTTTGAAACATGTTTGCCATCAATCCGATACGCTGCATTTCGTGGGTCAACGCAAACTGGGAAAATTGGTCAAATCCTGCTGCAACTCTACAGCCTACTATTTGTTGGCAACGCCCCGGGTGAAAACATTTCGCTCATGACCAGCCGGCAATGCTCTGCAGGAACAGGCCGGCGGCCCGTGACAGCGGATATTTTTCGCCGCTGAGCAGGCAATATGTGACCGGCAGATCCGGTTCAAGCGCGACGAACCGCAAGGGCAGCGCCGCGTATTCGCGGGCGATCAGTTCACTGACCAGCGCAATGCCAAGACCCTCGGCCGCCAGTGCGCAGGCGCTTGCGACGGAATGCGCCTCCAGCAACGGCCGCTGCCGCAAGCCGTGCTGATAGAACAGCGCCTCAAGCTGGTGGCGGACGGGCCGTTCGCGATTGAGGACGATGAGATCGTGGCCCTTCAGCTCGGCGATCGTCAGCGATGACCGCTCGGCGAGCGGATGATCGCGATGCAGTACGCAGACAATTCGCGACGGCAGCAGCTTTTCCTGCCGCAGTCCGGGAGTTGCCAGCGGCAGGCGTGCGAAACCGATATCGGCTTCACCATCGGCAACCATGCGTTCAAGCGCCAGATAATTGCCGGAGGCCAGTTCCACCCGCATCGGGCCGTTGGCGGCAAGAAAATCTCGGATCATTTTCGGTATCCGGTTCGACGATAGACTGGCCGGAAAAGCAAGCCTCAGCAGCATGTCGCGGGAGCGACCGTTCTCCAATTCGATGGCCGCCGTTTTAAGCACACGCAGGCGATCTGCGATGGCGCGGATTTCCGGTCCGAGCTGCAGGCCTTCACGCGTCGGCGCCAGGCGGTTCTTGTCACGCTCGAACAGGCGAACGCCGAGATAATCCTCCAGCTGCTGCAGTAGCCGGCTTGCATTCGATTGCGAAATGCCGAGCTCCAATGCTGCGGCAACCGTCGAGCCGGTGGCGGCGATCGCGTCATAGGCCTCGATATGCTTCAGGCTGATCGCCGCCTTCACCATGGAGAACCCCTTCCTTCGATAGACTTATTCGAAAACCGCATAAGATTGCGGCCTTCGTCGAAGTCGAACACTTTTGCCCGTGTACCAAGCGCAGCGAAAGACATTCGTCAATGACCACGATCCTATTCGATATCGCCCAACAGCTTTCAGCGCGGACGGAGTTTTCATCTCTTGCCATGGAGCGCGCCCGCGACGCGGTTATCGACACGCTCGGATGCATGATCGCCGGCACCAAGGATCCAAGCGTAGCGGCGGTTACCGCGGCTTTCGGCAGTGAGATATCGGGCGGCGGTTCCAGATGGCTTGTCACAGGCGGATACGCGTCGCCCTCGGTGGCGGCACTTGTGAACGGCACGGCGGCTCATGCTCTCGATTTCGATGATAATTTTCATCCCGGCCGGGCTCATGCGTCCGCAGTTCTGGTGCCGGCCCTGCTCGCCACCATACATTCGCAGCGCCCGATCAGCGGCAAGCCGTTTCTGGAAGCCTATCTCACCGGGCTCGAGGCCCAGGCGGCGGTCGGTTTTGGGGTCAATCCCTCCCATTACAACAGAGGTTGGCATGGTACCTCCACGGTCGGCGCGATCGGAACGACCGCCGGCGTCGCGCGCCTCCTCGGCGCCAGCATCGAGGAGACGGCGCAGGCCATGAGCCTGGCCACCTCGATGGCATCCGGCCCCAAGGGCCAGTTCGGCACCCCGGCCAAACCGCTGCATGCCGGAATTGCAGCGCGCAATGCAGTCGAAGCCGCCTTGCTGGCAATGTCAGGCAGCGGCGGCCGGCTCGACATCCTTGAGCGCCCGCAGGGTTTTTTGGATCTCTTTGGCGGCGGTGAAGCCCAAGGTTGGGCGGACTGGCGGCTGGATGAAGCCCATATCATTGAAACCCGCGGTCTCGTCACCAAGCGCCATCCTTGCTGCGCCTCGACGCATCGGGCAATCGACGCACTTTTCGACCTGAAACAAGAATATCGGCTGAGTGCCGGTGAGATCGATCGTATCGACGTCAAAGTCGGGATTTCAGCCGCCCGCAATCTTGCTTATCCTCGGCCCGAGAACGAGATGCAGGCCCGCTTCTCGATGCCGTATTGCCTTGCGAGGGCGATGCTGCAGGACACGCTCAGCCTGTCGGACTTCGCGCCCGCCGCCCTTCGACAGGCAGACGTCCTTGCGCTGATGTCGCGGATCGAGATGCATTCCTACACATCAGGCGAGGAGTACGGTCATGATCGTCTTCCGCATGTGCTGACTGTGACACTGCGGGACGGTACGGGCCTGTCCAGCCAACGGCTTCATGCCAAGGGATCGATCGAGGCCCCCCTCGATGCCGGCCAGCGACGAAGCAAATTCTTCGATTGCGCTCGTTGGGGCTCCGGACATGCGACCGATGATCTCTACGACAACCTCCTGGATCTCTCTCAGTCGACATCGGTATCAAATCTCCTGAATTTGCTTGCGGCGTCGTCTTGAGCGAGGCATCTGAAGGCGAAGTTTCAGCACCAAATCAGTGTCAACTTCCTAAACGGGTGGTATTGCCTCAAGCCTGCGAAAATGCGGCACGTCCATTGCCCAGCGCTCGATCGAGGAGATCAGCCGCTCAACAGTCGCAGGCAGCGGTACGCCGGTTGCCGTGATGACGCCCCAGTAGAACGGAATGTGGAAGGCGAGCGGCAGGATCACCACATCCTTGATCGGAAGGCCCGTCAGAGTAACGGACTCAACGATCGCCACGCCAAGTCCCGATCGAGCCAGCGCGAGCGACACATAAGTCGCATTGCTGTCGATAATTCCACCCGTTTCGATCGACTGTTCCGCAAGTGCCTTGTCGATCCTCATCCTCAGCCGATAGGGGTTGGCGGAAGCGATCAGCCGGCGGCCCTTCAGGTTTTCCGCGGAAAGCAGATCGAGACCGGCCAGGGGATCGTTTACGGCGACAACGGCGACACAGGGGACTTCGCCCACCCAATGCACATCCACCCCCGGATTATCCAGCGGAAGGCTTGCGATGCCGATATCAGCAGTTCGCGCCACGACCGCCTGCACGACATTTTCAGCCGACGTGCTTCGAAGGTGGACATGATCCGGAAACTGGTCCGCGGGTAAGTCACTGAGGGCGAGCGGGACAATGCTCGCGGCGATGGCCGGGATCGACGCCACCTCGATAGGCGTCGCCCGCGCTGTCGCGATCGACCGGGCACGTTCGCTGATCGTGCGCAATCCGCTCAAGAACAGCTCCGCCTGCGCAAAGAAGGCCACGCCATGCTCCGTCGGCGCTATCCGCGGACCGTTTGCGATGCAGGATCGGAAATCCGAGTTCCTGCTCCAGATCTTGTATGAGCCGGGTAATCACCGGCTGCGACTTGCCCAGCGCTTTGGCAGCTCCTGTCATACTGCCGATCGAGATCACGGCAACGAACGCCTCGAGCTGTTTCGTATCCAGATAGTCAGGGGGCATCCAAAATCCCGAATTCGGCAAGACCGCAAAGCTTGGCAATTGTTGCAAGCCGACTAGATGTCTTCTTAGACCGGCTCGGATTGCCCGATAATACCCATAGGTCGATTTGCTCAGCGGAAGCTGGAGGTGGATTGAACAAGATCGGCAATCTCCATCATCGAAGCGAAGCCCATAAAGCGACAGGCTCGCCCCAGGGAAGCCTGGTTAGGCGGGCGGCCTTTCCCAAAGCGCCGTTCGGCTGTCGAAGGGATCGATCGAGAGGCGGAATACGCCCTTCTCCATATGCAGGACCTGTGGCTTTGCGCCGGAATAACGAGGCCACCTGCCTGCCGGCGTCTCAGGCGCCGCGTCGCGAATAAACGAGACCCAGACGTCGTGAACCGCTGTCGCGAAGGTCCTATCCCTGACGGACTGGCGGGTCGGCAGATGGCTGACGTCCATTCCCTGGCGATACCAGACCTCGCCGACCTCCGCACCGTGTGGCGCGCCAAGCTCGTTCGGCTCGACGGGACCATAGAGATATTTATAGACCGGCTGATGCGCGGCATGGAGGCGCGCGAACCGGGTGGCAGGGTTCTGGAATACCAGGTCACCGCCGACGGCCCTCCAGATCCCGCGTGCCGTGTGCTGCGGAAGAGCTTCACGATATCGCCGGACGACCTCGACGCCGGTCAGTCCCAAAGGCAAATGGAACAAGGTTGGTTTCTAAAAGAATTTCATGTCTCAGGTCATTTTATCCTTCAATGCCGAAGATGCACGGCTCGGTCTTCAGCCACAGTCGCTGGCAGTGCCTGAGCCCTATCGGTCCAACATCGACGGGGTCCATTTTTTGAATGAGGATGCTCAACTACGCGCAGGCGCCAAAGGGAACTAAAATGACCCAAGACTCCGTAACTGGTCACCGACCAACGATCATTGTCCTTGATACGCCGAACGAAGCCGCGTGGAATGCCAGTAAACAGGGGCCGTCGTCTCCTTGTTGACAAGGGATATGATGCCGACAGCATCCGTCAAGAGCTTCTTTCCATGGCACACGCCCAGTCATTCCGCCTCGAGCAAGCAGAAAACGCCTAAATCTAAAGGCACGCCATTGCTACCTTGCGCCATCCGGCCGCAAGGCTAGTGTTGGATGCAAACGACAGCGGAAATCGATGGCAGCCAAGACGACACTCAACGCGAAAAATCTGGAAACGCTCGGCGCGCCGCGTCTGGCCGAACTGCTCATCGAGATCAGCACCGGCAGCGCCGCAAACAAACGACGGCTTCGCATGGAGCTTGCCGGTAATCACAGCGGTGCCGAGATTGCACGCGAAGTGCGCAAGCGGTTCGCAAGCATTGCCCGTTCGCGAACCGTCATAAACTGGCGCAAGGTGAAGGCAGTTACGGCAGACCTGGAGACGCAGCGCAAAACGATCGTCGATGTCGTTGCCCCCGACGATCCGAAGGAAGCCCTGGAGCTCGCCTGGCAACTCCTGGCGCTGGCCGATCCCATCTTTCAGAGGTCCGCCAACGAAAGCAGCTCGATCATCGAAAGCTTCCACCAGACATGCGTGGACGCCGGTGTGATCGCCACGTCGGCCGGTGTCGAGAAGGACGCCCTTGCCGACAAGATCTGCGCTGCGGTGCAGAACAACGACTATGGCCAGTATGATCCGCTGATTGCGGCTATGGCGCCCGCGCTCGGCAAGGATGGCCTTGAACGACTACAGGCCCTGTTCATGCAGTGGTCGAAGGAACCTGAGGACAAGGTAGTCCAAAGCGGCTGTCAGGTTCTCGGCTGGAGCAGCCAAGGAGCGATCCACGAAGTCCAAGTCTACGGAAATCACCGGGAACGGACGGTGCGCATTGCCTTGCAGGAAATCGCCGATGCCCAGGGCGACGTGGATGCGTATATCGCCCAGCAGCCAGAAAAAACCCGCAAGGCGCCCCTGGTGGCGACAGACATCGCTCGTCGGCTCCTTTCCGCAGGACGCGCCGCCGAGGCACTCGAAACGCTGGACGCGATCGACACCCGGAGCCGTGTCGACGCTCCGATCGAGTGGCAACTCGCCCGTGTCGAGGTACTCGAAGCCTTGGGGGGCGCGGACGAAGCGCAGGCGGATCGATGGAAGTGGTTTGAGCAGTCACTGAACGACGTGCACCTGCGTGCCTTTATCCGCCGGTTGCCGGACTTCGATGACATGGAGGCCGAGGAAAAGGCGTTCGCTTTTGCCCAAGCATTTCCGGAGGTGCATCGAGCACTCGCGTTTTTCCTGCACTGGCCAGCACTGGCCGAGGCGGCCAAGCTCGTGCTGAAGCGAAAGGGAGAACTCAATGGCGATCTCTACGACCTGATGACGCCGGCGGCAGAAGCGCTGGCCGAGAAACATCCGCTCGCGGCAACAATCGTGCTGCGCTCCATGATCGACTTCACGCTCGAGAACGCACGATCCAGCCGCTACAAACACGCGGCGCGGCATCTTGTCAGATGTGCATCGCTTACCTCTCACATCGAGGATTTCGCGGGCTTCGCTTCCCATGATGCCTATGTCACGGCACTGACGTCCCGACACGGCAACAAGCGTGGCTTCCGAAGCCTGATGCCGTAACTCGCGTGGTCGTCCAGCCGGTCAGGAGGATTTGCTCCTCAACAGCCGGGAACGCGGCGCGCTATTATCGTGACCAGGCCCCTGCTCTCAGGGACAGGCGGTCGAGCCGTCCGGCTTGCAGGTGATCTTCCGCTCCCAGTGAATGTAATCGTCCGTGGCCAGCACTTTTTCGTCGATCTCTAGACCCCAGCCCGGGCGATCCGGGCGCTGGTTCATATATCCATCCACCGGCATATACGGGTCGAGCGCCCAGGGCGCGTGCACATGCGGCTTGAACTCGAGGATCTTGAAGTTCAGCTGGGCGGCGCAGAAATGGATGTTCACGGCTGTTGCCAGCGGACCCATTGGGTTATGCGGCGCGATCGTCACGCAATGCGCTTCGGCAACCGCCGCGATGCGGCGCATTTCGGTGACGCCACCGACGACGCAAATGTCGGGCTGGATGATGTCGGCGCCGCGCGAGGTCAGCAGCGACAGGAATTCGAAGCGGTTGTAGAGAGATTCGCCGGTCGCCAATGGCACCGTTACCTTCGATTTCAGCTCCGCCCAAGCGGGAATATGTTCAGGTCGTATTGGTTCTTCGTAGAAAAGCGGATCATAGGGCGCGATCGTCGCAGCCAGCTGGACGGCCTGGTAGGATTCGTAGACCTTCGCATGCGCATCGAAGGCGAATTCGAAATGCGGAGGGGTGATCTCACGGATCTTGCCGAAATAGTCGCCCGTTTCCTTTGCCAGTTCGCCCCCAGCGGCTGTTGTGAAGATCGCGGCGATAGGGGCCTAGCTTGAACGCGGTATAACCGTAGTCTTCATGGAGCTTGAGCGTCTGATCGAGCGCGTCCTGTGGATCGGGTGCGGTATAGACGCCGCAATAGACACGGACGCGGTCACGCACATTGCCGCCCAGCAGCATGTAGACCGGCAGACCCGCAGCCTTGCCGGCGACATCCCACAACGCGTGGTCGATTGCAGAAATCGCGGCAAGGCCGAGCGCTCCGGGAGGAAACCAGCACTGCTGGGT
>NZ_PVBK01000025.1:0-66363 GCF_002968535.1 Neorhizobium sp. T7_12
CGTCGGGATGCACGCCCGAAAAACCTTCCGGGAATTCCTCGGCGATGAAGGCCGTGGTGATCTTTCCGGAGCGAAAACGGTCGTGATCCATGACGGCCGAGAGGAAGGGCAGATTGTGGCCGATGCCGTCCACCTCGAAATCGTCGAGCGCCTTGCCCATCGCGTCGATCGCCGTCAGACGATCAGGCGCCCAGGTGCAGAGTTTCGCAATCATCGGGTCGTAATACATGGAGATCTCGCCGCCCTCGAAGACGCCGGTATCGTTGCGGACCACGGTGCCGTCGTCTTGCCGGCCTTCCGCGGGCGGACGGTAGCGGCTCAGCCGGCCGATCGACGGCAGGAAGTTGCGGTAGGGATCCTCGGCATAGAGCCGGCTTTCGATGGCCCAGCCATTCAGCTCGACGTCGTCCTGACCGAGCGACAGTTTTTCGCCTGACGCAACGCGGATCATCTGTTCGACAAGATCGATGCCGGTGACGAGTTCGGTGACCGGGTGCTCCACCTGCAGGCGGGTGTTCATCTCGAGGAAATAGAAATTTCTGGCGCCATCGACGATGAACTCCACCGTGCCGGCCGAGAAATAACCGACCGCTTTCGCGAGGGCGACCGCCTGTTCACCCATGGCCTTCCGGGTTTCGTCGTCGAGGAAAGGCGACGGGGCCTCCTCGATGACCTTCTGGTTGCGGCGCTGGATCGAGCATTCGCGCTCGCCAAGATAGAGCGTGGTGCCGTGTTGATCGCCGAGCACCTGGATTTCGATGTGGCGCGGCTGGTCGACGAATTTCTCGATGAAAATGCGATCGTCGCCGAACGAGTTCTTCGCTTCGTTGCGGGAGGACTGGAAACCCTCGCGCGCTTCGGCATCGTTCCAGGCGATGCGCATGCCCTTGCCACCGCCGCCGGCAGAAGCCTTGATCATCACAGGATAACCGATCGAGGCGGAGATTTTTACCGCCTCCTCGGCATCTTCGATCAGGCCCATATGACCGGGAACGGTGGAGACGCCGGCTTCGGCCGCGATCTTCTTCGAGGTGATCTTGTCGCCCATCGCCTGGATGGCTTTGACCGGAGGGCCAATGAAAACGACGCCCGCCTTTTCCAGCGCCTGCGCGAAAGCGGCATTTTCCGAAAGGAAGCCATAACCCGGATGCACCGCATCCGCGCCGGTCGTCCGGATCGCCTCCAGGATCTTGTCGATGACGATATAGGACTGGGAAGACGGTGCCGGGCCGATATGAACAGCCTCGTCCGCCATCCGTACATGCAGCGCCTCGGCATCCGCGTCCGAATAGACCGCCACCGTCTTTATGCCCATCTTGCGGGCCGTCCTGATGACCCGGCAGGCGATCTCGCCACGATTGGCGACGAGGATTTTCTTGAGCGCCGGCATCAGACCTCCATGACGTCGTCGAAGGATTCGGGGAACGTTCTGCGGGCGACCTTCTCGTCGATCCTGAGAAGCGCGTCGTAGGAGGTCGGGTCGAAGTCGTTTTCGGCCGGAACGACCTCGCGGCCGAACAGAAGGTTGAGCCGGCCGGCATCGAGATTGCCCCGCTCGAACGGCTCAGAGCCGAAATGGTGCCACAGCGCATGCAGGAAGGCGGCATCCACCTTGTGTTCGATCGTGCCCGGGCGGGCGAGGCGCTGCAGCTGCTTCAGCGGCGTCGCCCCCTTTTCGTTTGCCCGCCGGATCGTGAAATGATGCCCGTGGCCCGGCATGCCGGAAGGGAAACCCCTATGTTTCGTCATGTCGGGCGGTCTGGGCATGCTGGTCTCCTTGCGGTCGTTCTTCAAGCCTTGGCGAGCTTGTCCTGCGTCTTCGTCTCGAAATCGGAAGCGTCGTGGCGTTCGTGAAGCTGTTCGGACGGATCGCCGTTCACCCGGTTCACCATGCGGCCACGCTTGACGGCCGGCCGTTCGGCGATCTCGGCCGTCCAGCGCTGGACGTTCTTGTAGCTCTGGACGTCAAGGAAGGTGCCGGCCTCGCCATAGGCCTTGCCTTGCGCCAGGTTGCCGTACCAGGGCCAGATGGCGATATCGGCGATCGAATATTCGGAGCCTGCCATGTACCGGTTCTCGGCAAGATGCCGGTCGAGGACATCGAGCTGGCGCTTCACCTCCATCGAGAACCGGTCGATGGCATATTTGATATAGACCGGCGCATAGGCATAGAAATGGCCGAAGCCGCCGCCGAGATAGGGCGCCGAGGCCATTTGCCAGAACAGCCAGTTCATCGTTTCGGTGCGTGCCTTGTGGTCCTTGGGCAGGAAGGCGTCGTCGAACTTGTTTGCGAGATAGAGAAGGATCGCGCCGCTTTCGAAAACGCGGGTCGGCTCGGGCGTGGAACGGTCCAGCAGGGCCGGGATCTTCGAATTCGGATTGACATCGACGAAACCGGAACCGAACTGGTCGCCGTCGCCGATCTTGATGAGCCAGGCGTCGTATTCGGCACCCTTGTGGCCGGCAGCCAGCAGTTCTTCCAGCATGATGCCGATCTTCACGCCGTTCGGCGTCGCCAGCGAATAGAGCTGCAGGGGATGTTTGCCGACCGGCAGCGCCCTTTCATGGGTCGGACCGGCGATCGGCCGGTTGATATTGGCGAACTGGCCGCCGTTTCCCTGTTCCCAGGTCCAGATCTTCGGGAGCTCGTAGCCCGCTGGAAAATTCTCGGCGGGGGATTTGTCGGTCATGAAATCTTCCTTCCATTCAAGTGGCACGCCCGGGGTTTTTAGCGGGGCGACACCTATATAGAGAGCGGCCAGCCGAATTTCCGCTCGTCACAGCGGGATCGTGTCGTGTTTCTTCCAATGCGTCGTCACCTGCTTGTTGCGCAGCGAAGCGAAGGCGCGGGCGATGCGGCGGCGCGACGAATGCGGCATGATCACCTCATCGATGAAACCGCGCTCGGCCGCCACGAACGGATTGGCGAAACGCTCCTCGTATTCCTTCGTCCGCGCCGCGATCTTCTCCGGGTCGCCGAGTTCCGAGCGGTAGAGGATCTCGGTCGCTCCCTTGGCGCCCATGACGGCAATTTCGGCGGTCGGCCAGGCATAATTGAAATCGGCGCCGATATGTTTCGAGGCCATGACGTCATAGGCGCCGCCATAGGCCTTTCGCGTGATCAGCGTGACCATGGGGACGGTCGCTTCGGAATAGGCGAAGAGAAGCTTGGCGCCGTGCTTGATGACGCCGCCATATTCCTGGGCAACGCCCGGAAGGAAACCCGGCACATCCACCAGGGTCAGGATCGGGATCGAGAAAGCGTCGCAGAACCGCACGAAGCGGGCCGCCTTGCGGGAACTGTCGATATCGAGGCAGCCGGCCAGCACCATCGGCTGGTTGGCGACGACGCCGACCGTCTGGCCTTCGAGACGGATGAAGCCGGTGATGATGTTTCTCGCATAGGCTTCCTGGATCTCGAAGAAATCGCCCTCGTCGGCGATCGCATAGATCAGTTCCTTCATGTCGTAGGGTTTTGCGGCGCTGTCCGGGATCAGGCTGTCGAGGCGGTTCTCGATGCGGGCCGGATCGTCGTGGAAGGGACGGACGGGCGGCTTTTCGCGGTTGTTGAGCGGCAGGAAATCAAAGAGCTGGCGGACGGCCTCGAGCGCCTCGATGTCGTTCTCGAAGGCCGCATCGGCGACCGAGGATTTTTTCGTGTGGGTGCCTGCGCCGCCGAGTTCCTCGGCGGTGACGATCTCGTTGGTAACGGTCTTCACCACGTCGGGACCGGTGACGAACATGTAGGAGCTGTCGCGCACCATGAAGATGAAGTCGGTCATGGCCGGCGAATAGACCGCACCGCCGGCGCAGGGCCCCATGATGACGGAAATCTGCGGCACGACGCCGGACGCCTCGGCATTGCGGCGAAAGACTTCGGCATAGCCGGCAAGCGAGGAAACGCCTTCCTGGATACGGGCACCGCCACTGTCGTTCAGGCCGATCACCGGCGCGCCGACTCGTACCGCCATATCCATGATCTTGCAGATTTTTTGCGCATGTGTCTCGGAAAGGGAGCCGCCGAGAACCGTAAAGTCCTGGGAAAAGACGTAGACCTGGCGGCCGTTGATGGTGCCCCAGCCGGTAACGACGCCATCGCCCGCGACCTTTTGGCTATCCATACCGAAATCCACCGCCCGGTGCGTGACATACATGTCGAACTCCTCGAAGGAGCCCTCGTCGAGCAGGACCTCGAGGCGCTCGCGGGCAGTCAGCTTGCCCTTGGCATGCTGCGCCTCGATACGCTTCTTGCCCCCGCCGAGCCTTGCCTCCGCCCGGCGTTTCTCCACCTCACCCAGAACTGCTCGCATGTTTGCTCCCGGTATTCCCTTGGGCATTACTTAGCGTCTCGCGGGCCTACGGGAAACCGTGGAACGCGCATCTATACGAATTGATAAGAGCGCGGGCCGGAAAATGCAAAACGGCCTGAAACCATATGACCGCGCCTAGAGCGTGGTTTCGCCCGAATCCGCCTTGATGATGTTGATGAACGCCTCGGCCGTCCAGGAGAGCGGCGCGCCGGGCATCGAGATGATTCCGTATTCGGAGACCTTGTCGGGGAGGAAAGGCCGCATGGCGATCGCATCGCTGCGGAAGAACTCGGCTATCAGCGAGGGCACGATGGCGATGCCGAGCCCTTGGGCTGCGCAGGCGCAGGCGGTCTCGACCGAATGGACTTCCAGACTGCAGCGGTAGCTCGGCACCATGCGGCGCAGTTCGTGTTCCAGTTCGTTGCGGTTGACGCGCTGCCGGCCAAGCAGGATCAGGTCGTTGCGGGCAAGATCGTTGACGTCGATGGCCTGCTTGGCGGCCAACGGGTGGCCGACCGGCATGACGCAGGTGGTGCCGCTGGTGAAAAGCGGGCGGGTGTCGAAGGAATGCTCCTCCGGCGGCAGGCGGACGAAACCGAGATCGGCGACGCGGCCGCGCACCATGCGTTCGATCGCATCGTAGGGACCGCTCAGGATTTCCACCGTCACCCGCGGATGATCGGCCTTGAAGCGGGCAAGGATCGGCGGCAGCATGGTGGTCGCGAGGCTGTGCGGGAAGGCGACGCGGATCAGCGCCTCACCGAAGGCACCCGAACGGACGTCGCCGACCTTGACGCGCAGTCTGGCGACGCTCTCTGCGACGTCATCCACCTCGTCGACCAGGAGATGCGCTTCCGGCCGGGGGATGAGCCGCCCCTTGTCACGCAGGAAAAGCTCGCGACCGATCTCTTCTTCCAGCGATGCGAGCTGACGGCTGATTGCCGACTGCGACAGGCCGAGTTGTGCCGCCGCCGCTATGGTGGAGCCGGTATCCATGATCGTCTTGAAGATTTCGAGCTGCTTGAAATTCATGCCGCGATCCTACGGAAGGCGGCGGCGAACACAAGCAGAGACATCGAACAGGGTTCCGCGCGCAAAACGCATAGGACCATGCATTCCGCGCATAATATTGCGCATCCCGCGCCGCCCGCTATCGTCGGCCTCAACAACGAGAAAAAAGGGAACGTCTTCATGAGAATTCTCTGTCCCTGCGGGACGAAGGGTAAGCAGGAGCGCACGCCATGACGGTTTTCGTCATCCGCCGCTTCCTGCAGAGCATCGCCGTCCTCTGCGTCACCGCAGTTATCGTCTTCATCGGTATCTATGCGATTGGCGATCCGGCCGAGATGCTGATCTCGCCGGATGCAAGCCCGGCGGAGCGCGCTCAGGTCGTCGCCTCGCTCGGGCTCGACAAGCCACTCTGGGAACAGTTCTTCACTTTTGCCTGGAACGCGCTGCACGGCGACCTCGGCCGCTCCTTCGTCTTCAACCGTCCGTCCATCAGCCTGATCTTCGAACGCCTGCCGGCGACGCTGGAGCTGACGCTGACCGGCCTCGTCTTCGCGCTCCTGCTCGGCATCCCGCTCGGCCTTCTGTCCGGCTTGAAACCGAACACCGCCACCGACGAAGTGATCATGACCGGCTCGATCTTCGGCTTCTCTCTGCCGAGCTTCTGGCAGGGCATGATGTTGATCATGATCTTTTCGGTGTGGCTCGGCTGGCTGCCGTCCACCGGGCGCGGCCAGATGGGCGAATTTCTGGGGCTCCGTTCCAGCCTGTTCACGCTCGACGGCCTCACTCACCTGATCCTGCCGGCGATCAACCTGTCGCTGTTCAAGCTTTCGCTGGTGATCCGCCTCACCCGCACCGGCGTGCGCGAGACGATGCCGCTCGATTTCGTGAAATTCGCGCGCGCCAAGGGCATTTCCGAGCGACGCATCGTCTTCGTCCATGTGTTCAAGAACATCCTGATCCCGCTGATCACCGTGATCGGCCTGGAGCTCGGCAGCATGCTCGCCTTTGCGGTGGTGACGGAGACGATCTTCGCATGGCCGGGGATCGGCAAGCTTTTGATCGACAGCATCATGCGGCTCGACCGGCCTGTCGTGGTCGCCTACCTGCTGGTCATCGTCAGCCTGTTCATCTTCATCAATTTCGTCGTCGACGTACTCTATTCGCTGGTCGATCCCCGCGTCCGGCTAGGAGGCGCCCAATGACCGCCCGCGCTCTTTTCGCCGAAGACATGCTGCTCGGCCGCCTGGTCACCGGCATCGGCCGCAGCCCCAAGGCGGTCGTTGCCGCCGTCGTCTGCATCATCCTGCTGTTTGCCGCGGTCATCGGACCCTATCTGACGCCCCAGAACCCGTTCGATCTCGCGGTGCTGGACATCCTCGATTCCAAGCTGCCACCCGGCTCGCAGAGCATGGACGGCATGAACTACTGGCTCGGTACCGATGGCCAGGGCCGCGACATGTTCTCGGCGATGATCTACGGCCTGCGCACCAGCCTCGGCGTCGGCGTATTCTCCGGCATCGTCGCGCTTCTGGTCGGCACGGTGCTCGGCCTGATCGCCGCCTATTTCGGCGGGCGTATCGACACGCTGATCATGCGCATCGTCGACCTGATGCTCGGCTTTCCGACCATTCTCGTGGCACTGATGCTGCTGGCGCTGCTGGGCCAGGGGCTCTGGAAGGTGATCTTCGCGCTGATCCTGGTGCAATGGGCGACATTTGCCCGCGCCGTCAGAAGTGCTGCGCTTGTCGAAAAGAACAAGGACTATGTCGAGGCTGCGGTAACACTCGGCATCGGCACGCCGCGTATCCTGATCGGCCATATTCTGCCGAACTGTCTGCCGCCGCTGATCGTCATCGGCATGCTGCAGGTGGCGAACGCCATTTCGGCGGAGGCGACCCTCTCCTTCCTCGGCATCGGCCTGCCGATCACCGAACCGTCGCTCGGGCTGCTGATCGCCAACGGATATCAGTTGCTGATGTCCGGCGAATACTGGATCAGCGTTTATCCGGGCGTCCTTCTGCTCGTACTGGTCTTTTCGATCAACATCGTCGGAGACCGGCTGCGCGAAGTCCTCAATCCCCGACTTGGTGAAAGGTGAGCGCGATGACACCGGTCCTCGAAGTGAAAAACCTTTCCACCCATTTCATGACCCGCCGCGGGATCTTGAAGGCCGTCGACGACGTGAGCTTCACGGTCGGTGAGCGCGAGATCGTCGGGCTTGTCGGCGAATCCGGCTCGGGCAAGTCGATCACCGGGTTCTCGATCCTCGGCCTCGTCGACCCGCCCGGGCGGGTGGTCAGCGGCCAGATCCTGTTCAACGGCGACGACCTCCTGAAGATGTCGCCGGGCGCCATGCGGACGATCCGGGGCAAGCGCATCGCGATGATCTTCCAGGATCCGATGATGACGCTGAACCCGGTTCTCTCGGTCGCCACCCAGATGATCGAAACGGTGCAGGCGCATGACAGGGTCTCCCGCGCGGAAGCCCGCGCCCGGGCTCGCGATGCACTGGGCCTTGTCGGCATTCCTTCGCCGGAGGAGCGGCTGGATTCCTATCCGCACCAGTTTTCCGGCGGCATGCGCCAGCGGGTGGCGATCGCGATCGCACTCCTGCACCGGCCGGACCTGATCATCGCCGACGAACCGACGACGGCGCTCGACGTGACGATCCAGTCGCAGATCCTGTTCGAGATCAAGCGCCTGGCCGCCGAATTCGGCATGGCGCTGATCTGGATCAGCCACGATCTCGGCGTCGTCGCAGCCCTCGCGGACCGGATCATGGTCATGTATGCGGGCCGGATCGTCGAGGCGGGGCAGGTCGATGGGGTGCTCACCGCGCCGCGCCATCCCTATACGTCCGGCCTGCTCAGCGCCGTGCCTGCGGCGGTGCCGCGCGGCGAGCCGCTTCGGCCGATCCCCGGTTTCGCGCCCTCGCCGCTGTCGCGCCCTTCCGGTTGCGCCTTCCGCGACCGCTGCGCTCGGGCCACCGATGTCTGCGCCACCGAACCGATACGGTCGATCGCCGCCGGCCGCGAGTTCCGCTGTTTCCACCCTCACCTCTGGAGCGCCGCATGACGAACCCGCTCGTGGAAGCCGTGCCCCTCGTAGAAGCCGTGGATGTCAGCCGGCGGTTTTCCCGCAAGCTCGACTATGCGGAAAAGATCGCCAATCTCTTCGGGGCCGGCCTCGAGGAAAAGACCGTGCATGCGGTCGACGAAGTCAATCTCGCGGTCCATCCGGGCGAGGTGGTCGGCCTCGTCGGCGAATCGGGCTGCGGGAAATCGACGCTCGGCCGGGTGATGGCCGGCATCATGCCCGCGAGCGGCGGCGAGGTACGCTGGAAGGGCCGGCCGCTGACTTCGCTGCAGGGTGACGACAAACGCGCCATGCGGCTTTCCGCCCAGATGATCTTCCAGGACCCGATGTCGACGCTCAATCCGCGCAAGCGGGTTCTCGACCTGATCGGCGAGGCGCCCAAGGTGCACGGCATCGTCAAGGGTCGGGAGATGCGGGATTACGTGGCGGCGCTGGTGACGCGTGTCGGCCTCGATCCGTCTTATCTGGACCGCTACCCGCACCAGTTTTCCGGCGGGCAGCGGCAGCGTATCGGCATTGCCCGGGCGCTCGCGGTAAAGCCGAAGCTGCTCGTCTGCGACGAATCCGTCGCTGCCCTCGACGTGTCGATCCAGGCGCAGATCCTCAACCTGTTCATGGACCTGAGACAAGAATTCGGGCTGACCTATCTGTTCATCAGCCACGATCTCGGCGTCGTCAAACATATCTGCGATCGGGTTGTGGTCATGTATCTCGGCCGCGTGGTGGAAAGCGCCACGCCTGACGAGCTCTTCGACAATCCGAAACATCCCTATACCCAGGCGCTGATCCGCGAACTGCCGTCGGTTAGCGATCGCCGCCGGGTGTTCACGCCGATCAAGGGCGAGATCCCCTCGCCGCTCCATCCGCCGGCGGGATGCCATTTCCATCCCCGCTGTCCCAAGGCTTTCGACCGCTGCCGCGTGGAACGGCCGGTCTTGAAGGAAAACACGGCCAAGGTCGCTGGTCGCCATGTCAGCGCCTGCCACCTGAACGATCTTGCCGCCCATCAGGCAACAAACGCGACGGCCGAACCGGCCATCTAAAAAGGAAGGGAACAGATATAATGAAACCGATGAAATTTCTCCTGGCCGGGGTTGCGGCCTCGGTCATCGCGCTGAGCTCGGCTCAGGCCGCCGACCTGATACTCGGCAGCGCCACCGAGCCGTCGGCGATCGATCCGCAGTTTTCGCGCACCGGCAACAACCAGAACATCGCCATGCAGGTCTTCGACCGCCTGGTGCAGACCGACCCGGCAATCAATGTCGAGCCAGCGCTTGCCGTCTCCTGGACAAATGTCGATCCGCTGACATGGCAGATCAAACTGCGCGACGGCGTCAAATTCCACGACGGCAACCCGCTGACATCAGAGGACGTGATCTTCTCGCTCACCCGCGCCAAGGATATCCCGAACAGCCCGGCGCCGTTCTCCGGCAATGTCGGGGCGATCGACAGCATGAAGGCGATCGACAAGCTGACCGTCGAGATCAAGACCAAGAAGCCGACACCCGATTTCATCGAACAGGTCGGCTTCGTCTACATCGTCGAAAAGAAGGTCGCGGAAGGCGCTTCGATCGAGGACTTCAACAGCGGCAAGGCGGCGATCGGCACCGGCGCCTACAAGTTCAGGTCCTGGACGCCGGGCGACAACCTGCAGCTCACCCGCAACGATGCCTTCTGGGGCAAGAAACAGGATTTCGACAACGTCACGATCAAGTTCATCTCGAACGACGCCTCGCGCGTTGCGGCCCTTCGCTCCGGCTCGGTCGACCTGATCGACGCCGTGCCGCCAGGCGACGTGAAGACCCTCCAGGGGATTTCCGGTCTCAAGGTCTTCTCAATCGCCTCGTCCCGGATGATCTACCTGGCGCTCGACAGCGCCCGCGACAAGACGCCCTTCATCACCGACAAGGAAGGCAAGCCGCTCGACAAGAACCCGCTGAAGGACGTCAAAGTTCGCCAGGCGCTCTCCGAACTGGTCAACCGCCAGCTGATCATCGACCGGATTCTCGACGGTTCAGCGGAAGCTGCAGGCCAGCTGGTTCCGAAGGGCGTCGCCGGCAACGATCCGTCGATCGCGGCGCCCGCCATGAACGCCGAGAACGCCAAGAAGCTGCTTTCGGAAGCCGGCTACAAGGACGGTTTCGGCATCACCATCCACACCTCCAACGACCGCTTCCCGGGCGATGCGGAGGTGGCGCAGGCGCTCGGCCAGATGTTCGCGCGCGGCGGCCTGAAGGTGAACGGCGTCGTCGCCCAGCCCTATAACGTCTACACCAAGGGCGCCGGGGCCGGCGAATTCTCCGCCTTCATCTTCTCGCTCGGCAATTCTACGCCGACCTCCGCCACGGGTCTTCGCAACCTGCTGATGACGGCCAACAAGGATGCGGGCACCGGCTCGTTCAACCGGACGAAATATTCGAACCCGGCCTTCGACGATGCGATGCGTGCCGCCACCGCCGAATTCGACGTCAAGAAGCGCGTGGAACTGCTGCAGAAGGCGACCAAGCTGGTCTTTTCCGACATTCCAGTCATCCCGCTCTACTGGCAGAAGGTTCACTGGGCCGGCAAGGCAAGCCTCTCCTATGTCGCCAACATGACGGAAGACACCGCCGCGACACTCGCCGGCATCGCCAAATAAGTCTTTCCGCACTCAACAGTTTGCTGCGGCCCTCTCTCCTGGAGCCGCGGCATATCCCGGGCCGGCCTGACGTGTGGTGGGGCTGGCCCGGAATTGATTTGCAAATTCGAGGATATGGACATGGATACTCTGACGCCATCGCGCTTCGAGGTGATTGCCGACGACGTGGTCGTCGAGCGGGATGTGATGGTGACGATGCGCGACGGCGTGAGGCTGGCGACCGACGTCTACCGGCCCGCCAAGGACGGCAAGGCGATCGAAGGCCGGCTTCCGGCGATCATGGAACGCACGCCCTACGGCAAGGCGGAGCGCTCGCGTTCCGAGATCGAAGTGGGCATGGCGGAGCCGATGAAGCGCCATGAGGTGGCGAGCTATTTCGTCCGGGCGGGATATGCCGTGATCTACCAGGATTGCCGCGGCCGCTACAATTCCGAGGGCGAGTTCAGCAAATACATTTCAGAAGCCGCCGACGGCTACGATACCGCCCGCTGGCTGGTGGAACAGGCCTGGTCGAACGGCCAGTTCGGGACGATGGGCCTTTCCTATGCGGCCCATACTCAAGCGGCGCTCGCCTGCCTGAACCCACCGGGGCTGGCCTGCATGGTGATGGATTCGGGTGGATTCTCGAACGCCTATCAGTGCGGCATCCGCCAGGGCGGCGCATTCGAGCTGAAGCAGGCGACCTGGGCCTACAACCAGGCGATCGGCGAGGGCAACGAATTTGCCCGTGCCGCGATCGAAGCGGAGGACCTTCACGCATGGTTCAACGTCATGCCCTGGAGCGAAGGCAATTCTCCGGTGCGCTGGATGCCGGAATATGAAAGCTACCTGCTCGACCAGTGGCGCAGCGGCACGTTCGACGAGAGCTGGCGCCGGGTCGGGCTTTACATGGAAGGTTTCTACGAGACTTTTCCGGAAGTGCCTGTCGTGCTGATGTCGAGCTGGTACGACGCCTATGTGAAATCGACGCTCGATAACTATCGCGGGCTTTCCGGCAAGGACAGCCGGCCGCTGCAATTGATCATGGGGCCTTGGCTGCACGGCAACCGCAATGCGACGCTTGCCGGCGACACCTCTTTCGGACCGGCCGCGCCGCTTGGCGGCAATGTGATGGAAAGCTGGCTATCCTTCCGCCGCAACTGGTTCGACCACTGGCTGAAGGGCAAGGACAACACGGTGGCGCAGGAACCGGTGGTGCGCGCCTTCGTGATGGGCGGCGGGTCGGGCACGCGCAACGCGGACGGCCGGCTGGATCACGGCGGGCACTGGATCGAGGCGGCCGACTGGCCGCTGCCTGGGACGGAATTCCGAAATTACTATATCCATGAAAACGGCTCGCTTTCGACCGACAGGCCGAGGGCGGAAGCTTCCCCCTTCACCTACGACTTCGACCCGAAGAACCCGGTGCCGACGATCGGCGGATCGCTGACGAGCGGCCAGCCGATCTTTGAAGGCGGCGGCTTCGACCAACGCGAGGGCGACAAATTCTACGGCTCGAAACATCCGGGCCTGCCGCTTTCGGCGCGTGCCGACGTGCTCTCCTTCGAGACCGAGCCGCTCGCCGAAGATGTCGCAGTAGTTGGACCGATCACGGTCGAACTTTATGTCTCGTCGGATGCGCCGGACACGGATTTCACCGCGAAACTCGTCGACGTCTATCCACCGAGCAAGGATTACCCGACCGGCTACGCGCTCAACATCACCGACGGGATCATCCGCTGCCGCTACCGCAACTCCTTCGAAAAGCCCGAGCCGATCGTCAAGGGCGAGGGGTTCAAGGTAACGATCGAGCCGTTCGCGACCGCCAACCTGTTCGCCAGGGGCCACCGCATCCGGGTTGATATCTCATCATCCAATTTCCCGAAGTACGACATAAATCCAAATAGCTATGCGCCGGAGGGCCGGGGACGCACAAGCCAAGTGGCCCGCAACACCGTTTTCTGCGATGATATGCGTGCATCCGCCATCCGCCTGCCGATCGTCGGTAGAGTGGCAATGGCGGCGCTGAAGCCCATCGCGAAATGAACGAGGCCATGCTGACCGTCGCCGTTACCGGCCAAATCCTGATCCACGGCCCCCTCGACCTCCATGGCGAAGGACAGGCCGAGGTCCAGGATTTCCTCGAGGCGGATGTTGTCTTCGGCAATCTCGAGGCGACGGTGGAGACTGCCGGTGCATGGCCCACCAAGACGAAGACGCTGCATCTGGCTTCCCCGGATGCGCTGGTTTCCATCCGGGAACTTGGCTTTCACGCGGTAACGCACGCCAACAACCACGCCTTCGACCTCGGTCCGCCGGGCATTGCGTCGACGCGCGCCGCGGTGGAAGCGGCCGGGCTGAAGCTTGCCGGCAGCGGGCGGGATATCGAGCAGGCTGCCGCGCCGGTCATCGTGCCGGGACCTGAGCAATCACTGGCCATCTTCTCCGTCGATCTCGGGCCGCAGCCGGACATCAACTATGCCTCGACGGAGCGCGGCGGCATTGCCCCGTTGCGGATGAAGCGGACGGTGAGCGTGCCGGCAGAAGAATTCGAGACGCTGAAGAGGATCGTCGGGACCCTTGGCGACGACAAACGGGGCGCGGCACGTGCTGCCGTGGGTTATGATGCAGGCGAGCGCCCGGAACTGGAGGTCTTCGGCACGCCCGTCGCTGCCGGCGACGCCATCGGTGCACGCTGGACGGCGGACGAGACGGACATGCAGCGGCTCGTCGACGGCATCGATGCCGCAAAGGCGATAGGAGATCTTGTAGCGGTGGCGCTCCACGGCCATCACTGGGATTCCAATTGGAAAATGACACCCGACTGGCTGCTCGATCTCTGTCGCGGCCTGATCGACTGCGGCGCGGACCTGGTGCTTGGTACCGGCGCGCCGGTCATGCAGCCGCTCATCTTTTATCGCGGGCGGGTGATCATCGCCGGCCTCGGCAACTTCGTCTTCCACACCGGGCGGCCGGCGACCTATGACGAAAAGCATGTCGATGTCTGGCGCAGCGCCGCGATCCGGTTGACGCTTGCCGATGACGGTACGTGCAAAAGGCTTGAATTGCTGCCGATTTCGGTTGGCAGGCCCGTGGACCACGACCTGCCTTTGGGGCCGGTTCCGCTGCAAGGCTCCGATGCGGACGATATCAGGGAAAGAGCTTTTGCCGGGCTTTCAGCGGCGGACAGGCAGGTCGTTTTTTGATCAGCCGAGCTTGCCGGTGAAAATGTAACCAACACCGCGAACGGCCTTGATGAGCTGGGGATGCTTGGCATCCGCCTCGATCTTGCGGCGCAGCCGGACGATCTGCGCGTCGATCGTGCGGTCGAAAGAATCGAGCTGCCGTCCTCTCGTGGTGTCCATCAGAAAATCGCGCGTCAGCACCCGGCCGGCATGCTGGATGAAGGCCGCCAGCATGTCGAATTCGCCCGTCGTCAATTCGACTTCGCCATCTTCGGCAGACAGCAGCTGGCGCCTCGAAAGATTGAGCGTCCATCCTTCGAAGCGGACGATCTTCTCCTCGTTTTCCTCGGGCTTCGGCTGAGCCGGCTGGCGCCGCCTGAGGATCGATTTCAGCCGCGCATGCACTTCGCGCAGGTGAAACGGCTTGGCTATATAGTCATCTGCACCGATCTCGATCCCGATAATCCGGTCGACCACATCGTCGCGGCCGGTCAGCATCATGATCGGAACGTCCGATTGCATCCGGATTTCCCGGGCAAGATCGAAACCATCCTGACCGCCGGGAAGCGAAAGGTCGAGAAGGATGATGTCGACCTCCTGCCGCTTCAGCTGAGCGCGCATTTCCTGCCCGTCGGATACCGCGCTGACGGCATATCCCTCGCCCTCGAAATACCGCGTCAGCATCTGACGAATTCGAGGATCGTCGTCGACGACGAGAATGTTGGCTGAGCTTGCGGGGGATGACATCAACAGGGAACCGGCGTGTTACAGATTGTTACCAATTAGAACCGTCTTTCACACGACTAGCATTCGCGCGTTACCGGGATTCGGTCAACTGCCTTAACCAAACGGATAGGGGCAGTTTCATGTTTGTCACGGATTATGCGAAGACCTTCAACACGGCAGCAGCAAGACCGCTCGACGAACCGGATTGTCTCCATTCGCTGTTCGCGAAGCAGCCTGTGGAATATCTGTCGGCCGGCCAGGCCCTGTTCTTCGAGGGCGACGAAGCCAGGCATATCTTCGAGGTCATGGAGGGGACGCTGCGCGTTTTCCGGATCATTTCGGACGGACGCCGGGTCATTACAGGGTTTCTGCATACCGGTGATATGATCGGCGTGTCGTTCCGGGATAATTATATCTACACTGCGGAAGCCATCACCACGGCGAAGGTCCGTCGGCTGGCGCGTCGGCAATTCGAGGCAGCCGTCATCAATTCCGAGAGCCTGAGGCCGAAGGTCTTTGCCCGCGTCTGCGACGAAATGGCCGCAGCCCAGGACCAGATGGTGCTCCTGTCGAGCAAAAGCGCGGAAGAGCGGCTCTGCACCTTCCTTCTGAGATACCTGAAACGCGCGATGGCCGAACGCAATGCGCAGCCGGTCGTCGAGCTCTCCATGAGCCGGCAGGACATGGCCGACTATCTCGGACTGACGATCGAGACCGTTTCGCGTACTATCACCAGGCTTATCGGCAAAGGCGTGTTGAATGTTCTGGACCCGGCCGCCCGTCATTCCATAAGAATCGAACGGCCGGGGATGCTTGCGCAACTCGCCGGTGACGACGATGACTGTGGGGACATGCGGCGCGACCTGATCGCTCTCGGCGAGCGACGGCGCCATTAGACGGATTGGACATGATCGGCAAGACAGGACCCGAAGCCACGACGGAAAGCCAACTCGATGCCGTCACTCTTCTTCTCGACGATGCCAACCTCATCGTCCACGGCGTGGACGGCATTATCAGCCGCTGGACGAGCGGCTGCGAGCAGCTTTACGGCTGGCGTCGGGAGGAGGCTCTCGGAAGGGTCGTCCACGAGCTGCTGGCGACGCAGTTTCCCGAGCCGCTCGACGGGATCCGCCATCATGTCCAGATCTATCATACCTGGCAGGGAGAGGTCGTCCATCGCCACAAGCACGGTCACTCCGTCGTCGTGGCGAGCCGCTGGGTGGCCGTCAATCCGTCGAGCGACGGACCTTCGATCATCATTCAAACGAACAACGATATCACCGAGATGAAAAGGGTGCAGAACGATCTTGCCGAACGCGAAGCGCATCTGCGCTCCATTCTGGACACGGTTCCGGAATCGATGATCGTCATCGACGAAGTCGGCTGCATCTCCTCCTTCAGCACCGCTGCCGAGCAGCTGTTCGGCTACTCGTCCGACGAAGTCTGCGGGCAGAATGTGAAGATGCTGATGCCATCGCCCGACCGGGACGCCCATGACGGATATATCTCGCGCTACCTCACCACAGGCGAGCGCCGGATCATCGGCTACGGCCGCGTCGTGACCGGGCAGCGCAAGGACAAAAGCACATTTCCGATGGAGCTTTCGGTCGGCGAGGCCGTCACCAACGGAAAACGCATTTTTACCGGCTTCGTCCGCGACCTCACCAGCCGTCACAAGATCGAAGAAGAACTTCGCCAGGCCCAGAAGATGGAAGCGATCGGCCAGCTGACCGGCGGCCTTGCGCACGATTTCAACAATCTTCTCACCGTCATCAGCGGCAATCTGGAGATGATCGAGAACAAGGTCGCGGATGCAGGCCTGCTGGAACTGCTGCATGAAGCCCAGGGCGCCGCGGAAGACGGTGCCAAACTGACAGGCCAGCTTCTGGCCTTCGGACGGCGCCAGCCGCTCAACCCGAAGCTCGCAGATGTCGGCAATCTCGTCTCCGGCTTCTCGGAGCTTCTCAGACGAACGCTCGGCGAAACGATCGAGCTTCGCACCACAGTGACCGGCGTTTCCAACGAAGCGCTGGTCGACGCATCGCAGCTCCAGAATGCGCTTCTCAACCTGACGCTCAATGCGCGGGACGCGATGCCGCGCGGCGGCAAGCTGACGATCGAGATCTCCCGCGTCAGGCTGGATGTCGATTATGCGCAGATGTATCCCGATGTCCGCACCGGCGATTTCGTGCTGATCTCCGTCACCGATACGGGTGTCGGCATGCCTTCCGACGTCAAGGACAAGGCTTTCGAGCCATTCTTCACCACCAAGGGCCTGGGTGCTGGAACAGGCCTCGGCCTCAGCATGGTCTACGGTTTCGCCAAACAGTCCGGCGGGCATATCCAGCTCTATAGCGAGCCGGGACAGGGCACGAGCGTGCGGATTTTCCTGCCGGTGGCGCACAAGACGCAGGCCGCAGGTCCGCTTGCCGTCGAGGCCGGCTCGAAACAGGCCTCCATTCCCGGCGGCACCGAAAAGATCCTCGTCGTCGAGGACGACCCGCGGGTCCGGCGCATTGCCGTGTCCCGGCTGACGCAACTCGGCTACGGCGTCATCGAGGCCTCGAACGGCCAGGAGGCGCTGGACCAGCTCGGCCAGCACGACGGCATCCACCTTCTTTTCACCGATATCGTGATGCCAGGCGGAATGACGGGCGACGAACTGGCGGCCGCAGTGCGCGCCAGACGGCCCGGCATGAAGGTGCTGTTCACCTCCGGCTACGCCGAACCGGCCATTGCCGGGCGCGAACTCGCCCAATCCGGTAGCTGGCTAAAGAAGCCTTACACCGCCAGGGAGCTCGCGATGCGGCTCCGGGAACTGCTGGACTGATTTTCGTTTGATAGAAGGGATGTATCCGCGGCCAGCGCCCCAGATTCCGCCGCAGAGCTCAGAGTTTCTGTGAATCCCCTGAAGGCCCTAGCCTTTGTGGTTCACCGATCTCTATCGCGTGTCCGTCGGGATCATAAAAGCGGAAGACTCGCTGTCCCCAGGCTTGCTGCTCTACCGGATGGATCAGTTCCACATGCGGCGCGATGTTTTCGAAGGCAGCATCGACATCCTCATGTTCGAAATATAGCAGCAAATTTCTCCGTCCGTAGGGTTCGTTCGCAACAGGGCCTTGCCGCCAAATCGTTTGCTCAAGCGAACTGCCTTCGTGGATTGCGAAACCGGTTTCGAAGAGTACGAAACCCCCGAAATCGTCCAGTATCCTCAGCCCGAGCCTATCTCGGTAAAACGCTTTCGAGTGATTTATGTCGCGAACGAAAGGAATGGGATTGATAAAACGCATCGAATTCCTTTCGTGAAGGCCGCAGTCCTTGCGGGCGCAGATGCCGTTTGTTGGCGGTTCCACGAAAAGAATGCCTCACGACAGTGCTCTCGGCAAGAAAACCGCCAGCGACGCCCACTCCTGAGAAGCTCGAGGGCGTGCCGGAGCTTGTCGGGGGTCGCCGGTTCATTCCGGCGGATCATCCCGAAGCACGCGCCAAGAGGCGCCTTCGAGGTCGTCGTACTGGCCGCTCTTCAGCGACCAGAGAAAGGCGAAGAGGCCAAGACCACCGAGGAAAAGCGCAATCGGGATGAGATAGATCAGCATGTTCATGCGACGCGGGCCTCACCGGGAGGGGCTTTTGCTCGACCGTGGCTCTCCGCCGCCGCTTCGGCCTCGGCAGCGCCTCCCGATCCGCTGAGCCGCAGCGCGTTGGCGACGACGATAATCGACGACGTGGACATGGCAACGGCGGCAATCAGCGGCGTCGCATAACCGGCAAGCGCGATCGGCACCGCGATGACATTGTAGCCGATGGCGAGCGCGAAATTCTCGCGGATCAACCGGCCGGCGCGTCGCGAGATATCGATCGCCATCGGCACCGCTTCCAGGCTGTCGCGCATGAATACGAAGTCGGCGGCCTGACGGCCGACGTCCGCCGCCGTCGCCGGCGCGATCGAGACATGGGCTGCGGCAAGCGCCGGCGCGTCGTTGATGCCGTCACCGACCATCAGCACCTTGCGGCCGCTTGCCTCGAGCGAAGTGCAGAACTCCGCCTTCTGTCTCGGCGAAAGCTCCGCCTGCCAATGTTCGAGGCCGAGGCGGATGGCGAGATCGGCAACCACCCGACGGCGGTCGCCCGATAGTATGCCCGTCTCGAAACCGCTTGCCGCGAGGGATGCCGTAGCGGTCAGGGCGCCGGGGCGGAGCGAATCATCGAACCGGAAGGTGGCTATTTCCTTGGCGTCGAGCGAGAGAACCGTCTCGGTCACGCTATTGCCCGGGCTTCCGTCGTCCGGCACTGACAGAGCGAAGCGGCGGTTGCCGAGGCGGTAGAGGCCTGCCGGCGTCACCGCTTCGAGGCCCCGCCCCGGGATTTCGGTGACCGTTTCGAAGACCGCAACCGGGCCGGATACCGCCATCGCGAGCGCCTGGGAGAGAGGGTGGCGCGAATGGGCGGCGAGGCCGGCGGCCAGGGCGAGCTGCTTCCTGTCGAACCGCTCGACATCCAGCAGCCGCGGCCGGCCGAGGGTCAGCGTGCCGGTCTTGTCGAAGAGCACCGTGTCGATTTCGGCAAGCCGTTCCATGGCCGAACCGTCCTTGACCATGATGCCGTTCCGGAACAGCCGGCCGGCCGCGACAACCTGCACCACCGGCACGGCAAGGCCGAGCGCGCAGGGGCAGGTGATGATCAGCACGGCGATTGCCACCAGCATCGCGTGTTTCCAGTCGCCGCCGATGAAACCCCAGGCGAGAAAGGCTGCAAGCGCCAGAAAATGGACGGCCGGAGAATAATATTGCGCTGCGCGATCGGCGATCCGGCGATAGCGTGCCCGTCCACCCTCTGCCGCCTCCATCAGCGAAATGACCTCGGACAAGAAGGAATCCTTCGCCGCAGCCATTGCCTTCAGTACTAGCGAACCGGTGAGGTTGAGCGTTCCTGCCTGTATTATGTCCCCAGCACGGACCGGCCTCGGCGCGCTTTCGCCGTTGACGATCGAGACGTCGATATCGCTTGCGCCGCTCTCGACGAGCCCATCGACCGGCACCCGCTCACCGGCCGCAATCGCCACCCGGTCGCCCGGCCGTATTTCGTCCACCGGGCGATAGTCGCGCGAGCCGTCCTGACCGATAACCGTGGCGCCGCGGGGCGACAGGCGTGCAAGGCCGCTGATCGCAGCCCGCGCCCGGTCGCGCATGACATGGTCGAGCGTGCGGCCGATCAGCAGGAAGAACAGCAGCGACACCGTCGCGTCGAACCAGGCATGTTCGCCGTGATGCATGGTTTCCCAGAGCGACACCGCATAGGAAAGCGTGATGGCGAGCGCGATCGGCACGTCCATGTTGGTGCGACGGCGGCTGAGCGCATTCCAGGCCGACTGATAGAAGAAACGGCCGCCATAGATCAGCGCCGGCGCGGCGATCAGTGCCGATATCCAATGGAACATGTCGCGTGTCGAGGCATCGGCACCCGACCATACCGAAACCGACAGCAGCATGATGTTTGCCGCCGCAAAACCGCAGAGCGCGACGGCGCGGATGAGGTCGCGTTGCAGCTTCTCGCCGACCTCCTCGGCATTCGAGAAAAGATGCGCATCGTAGCCGGTGGCGTCGACGATCGCCTTGACCAGCTCGACCGGATCCGTGTCGACATCTCCGGCCTTTTCCCGCCAGACGATCGAGACGCGTTTGGTGGAGAGATTGACCCGAGCCCGCTCCACCGACGGCAGTGCATTGAGCGCCTTTTCGATCGTCGCGATGCAGGTGCCGCAATGGACCTGCGGAACGCTGAGATCGGTCTGGCGCAAGCCAGGGGAGATCATCCGGCTGGACAGCGTCAGTTCCTCGGAGGACGGAAGCGGAAGATCCGAATAGCCTTCGGCTCCAGGCGCGCAGCAGCTCATTCCGCCCTCCTCAAAACCGAGATGCGTTCGGCCTGATGCAGGACGCGCTTGCCGTTCCGGATGGCGCTCGCATCGACGATCCATTGGCCGGGCAGGATTTCATGGGTGGCTACGAATATCCCCTGGCCGACGGGAACGAGGTCGAGTTTGAAATCCTGATGTTCGCCGACCGGTCGTTTGAACTTCAGCGTCAGCGCATCAGCCGCGACCGGCCCGTTCTTCGGGTGGAAGACCTCGTAACGGACATCCGAGCCGTTGACGGTGATGCGGCCGGTGACGCCGGTCGCCGTCAACGTCCGCGCCTCGGCTGCCTTGCCGTTGAACTGCTGGCTGGCGACATAGGTGTTTTCCGCCACCAGCCCGCTCCAGCTGGTGACCGCGTTATAGGCCATGTAGAAATTGACCGAGATGATGGTGCCGAAAAAGAGCACCAGCACGCCGACCATGTGCCAGCCGGTGAAGACGAAGGATTTTGCAGGGATCGCGTTCATTTTCGTCGGGCTCATTTTCTGGCTCCCGGTGTGTTGAAGACGGCTGAATAGCTGTCCTTTTCGTGGCTCGACCGGTCCTCGGCGATGAAGTGGAAATCGACGGCCTCGGAGGAAACGGCATCCTTGGGAAGGGTCACGAAAACCTTCAGGGCAAGCGTCTTGTCGGGCTCCACCTGCACCGCGAAGAGGCGGCCCGGTACGTCCGTGACGCCGGATATCTTCATCGTCGCTTCGGGCAGGCCTTCCATCGAGACCATGATCGTGCGCGGCTCCGGGATCATGTTGAGCAGCCGGATCGTGTAGCCGTTGCGGATGGAACCGTCCGATTCCAGCACGAATTGCGGGTTGCGATCATGGAGCACGTTGACCTCCAGCCGGTCGCGCGACAGGAGCGCGAAGACGAGGCCGAGACCGACGGCCGACCAGACACCGAAATAGATCAGCGTGCGGAGCCTGAAGATCACCCTCCAGTCGAAATGGCGGACCTTGTCGATGAAGGAACCGTCCGGATTGCGCACCCGGGCCGGATCGATCGGCGTCGTGCTGCCGTTTGTCGCGAGCGCCATGTTGGCGTCGTATTCGTCGAGCGTCGCATAAGCGATCAGGCCGCGCGGCTTGCCGATCTTGTCCATCACGCCGTCGCAGGCATCGATACAGAGCGCGCAGGTGATGCAGGCCATCTGCTGGCCTTCGCGGATGTCGATGCCCATGGGACAGACCGCCACGCAGGCATTGCAATCGACGCAATCGCCGACCGGCTGGCCGGCCGCCGCCGCCTTCTTGGCATGGCGGCTGCGCGGTTCGCCGCGCCAGTCGTTATAGGTGACGACCAGCGAACTCTCGTCCAGCATGGCGGCCTGGATGCGCGGCCAGGGACACATATAGATGCAGACCTGTTCGCGCAGCAGTCCGCCGAGGACGTAGGTCGTGGCCGTCAGGGTGGCGACGGTGGAATAGGCGACCAGCGCCGCCTGGCCGGTGACGAAATCGAAGGCGAGCGAGGGTGCGTCGGCAAAATAGAAAATCCAGGCGCCGCCGGTCGCCACCGCGATGGCCAGCCAGGTGGCGTGTTTGGCGACGCGCTTCCAGAGCTTGTCGAGGCTCCAGGGCGCGGCGTCGAGCTTGATGCGGGCATTGCGGTCGCCCTCGAAGAAGCGCTCGACGACAAGGAAGAAATCGACCCAGACCGTCTGCGGGCAGGCATAACCGCACCAGGCGCGACCGACGGCCGAGGTCACCAGGAAAAGGCCGAAACCGGCCATCACCAGAAGCCCGGCGACGTAGAAGAATTCCTGCGGCCAGATTTCGATGAAGAAGAAATAGAAACGACGGCTCGCAAGATCGACGAGCACCGCCTGATCGGGTGCAAAGGGACCCCGGTCCCAGCGGATCCAGGGAGTGAGGTAATAGATGCCGAGGGTGATCAGCATCACCAGCCATTTGAAGCGACGGAAGCGCCCTTCGGCCCTTTTGGGAAATATCTTCTTGCGCTTCTCGTAAAGCGGCTTGCCCGGCGAATGCACGGGCTGGACATCGATACGCTCAACGGAAGCGTCGCTGGGGCTAAGCGCGGGAGACGTGTAGAGATTCATGGGACCAGTTCCTTTGGTCCATGTTTTCTCATCCCGGCGACGGTCACTCCTTGACACAAGTCAATCGAACCGGTGTGACAAAACGGCCGCCTGCTGATGACGCACAGGCGGCCGCTCGTCAGATCGAGTGGATTGCGACTTTTCTCACTCCCCGCCGCCGAGCGAGTGAATGTAGACGGCGAGCTGCTTGACGGCGACGTCTCCGAGGCGGGCTCCCCAGGCCGGCATGACGCCGTGTTTCGGGGCCTGGATCTGCCTGGCAATCTCCGCCTCGCCGCGAGCCTTCAGCCAGATCGCGTCGGCAAGGCTCGGCCCGCCAAGGTCGCGGTTGCCCTCGGCCTTCTCGCCATGACACGAGACGCAATTGTCGGTGAAAAGCTGCTTTCCGGGCTCGACCATCGCTGGATCGCGCGGGGTTCCAGTGAGGCTCACCACGTAGGCGGCGACCTGGCGCACCTCGTCCGGCTTCAGCATGTCCGTAAAGGCCGGCATTTCCGAAATGCGGGTCTCGCCGTCGGCGGGATCGCGGATGCCGTGGGCGATCGTCTGATAAAGAGCGTTGACATCGCCGCCCCATAGCCAGTCGTTGTCGTTGAGATTGGGATAGCCCTGCCCGCCGGCGGCACCCGTGCCGTGGCAAGGGGTGCAGTTGACTCGGAAGGCGGCCGCGCCGCCTGCGATTGCGAACTGGCTAAGCTGGGGGTCGGCGACAATCTCTTCCAGCGACGAACTGGAGATTTTCTCCAGGATCCCACCCTGGGCGATCTTGGCACCATCGAGATCTGCCGCAAGCTCGGCACGGCTCGAATATCCAAGCAGGCCCTTCGTCGCGTCGGTCAGGAGGGGAATGGAAGGGTAGGCGATCGCATATCCGACCGACCACAGGATGCAGGCATAGAAGGTCCAGAGCCACCAGCGCGGCAGCGGATTGTTGAGCTCGCGGATGCCGTCCCACTCGTGGCCGGTGGTCTCAACGCCGCTCAATTGGTCGATATGTTTTTCCGCCATATGTTTTTCTGGCATGTTCAATCCTCCTTCAGAGGGATCCGGGCGGCCTCGTCTGCAGAGGCTTTCGCGCCGGGGCGCAAGGTGAAGACGAGAACGCCGAGGAAAAACAGGGTCATGGCAAGCAGACCCCAGCTATCGGCGAAGTGGCGCATGGCCGTGTAGAATTCCATGAGCTTGTTCCTTCAGCGGTAACCGGCAGCGTCGTCATAAGTCGAGAAATCGACCAGCGTGCCGAGCATCTGCAGATAGGCGACCAGCGCATCCATCTCCGTGAGGCTTTGGGCATTGCCGTCGAAATCGCCGACCTTGGCCTTGGGATAGCGGGCGAGCAGGCCGGACGTGTCGGCGTTCGGATCGGCCTGGGCCGAAAGGTCCGCCTTGGCGCTCGCTATCATTTCGTCCGAATAAGGGACGCCGACCGCGCGGTTCGCCTTCAGCTCCATGGAAACGTCGGTGATCTTGAGCGGCGTCTCCTTGAGGAAGGCGTAGCTCGGCATCACCGATTCCGGCACGACATCGCGCGGTTCGATCAGGTGCTGGACGTGCCATTCGTTCGAATAGCGGTCGCCGACGCGGGCGAGATCGGGGCCTGTGCGCTTCGATCCCCACTGGAACGGATGGTCGTACATGGATTCAGCCGCCAGGCTGTAGTGACCGTAGCGCTCCACCTCGTCGCGGAAGGGGCGGATCATCTGGCTATGGCAGACATAACAGCCTTCGCGGATGTAGATGTCGCGCCCGGCCAGCTCGAGCGGCGAATAGGGCCGCATGCCTTCCACCTTCTCGATGGTGTTTTCGAGATAGAAGAGCGGCGCGATTTCCACGATGCCGCCGATCGAAACGACGAGCAGCGAGCCGACCAGGAGCAGGGTTGCGTTGCGTTCGATGTAGTGATGTTTGTCGAGAATGGACATGAGTGGTTCCCTCCTTATTCGGCCGGCTGGAGAGCGGCGGGGGAAGCACCACCCCGAACCCGCTCCTGCCGTTGGTAACCGAGGATGGTCATGGTGACGTTGAAGGCCATGATGAGCCCGCCTGCGAGGTACATGGCACCGCCCACCGCACGCAGCAGGTAGTAGGGGAACATGGCCGCGACCGTTTCGGCGAAGGAATAGACCAGGAAGCCCTGGCTGTCGTATTCGCGCCACATCAGGCCCTGCTGGACGCCGGCAACCCACATGACGGCGGCGTAGACGACGATGCCGAGGGTGGCGAGCCAGAAGTGCCAGTTGACCAGATCGAGACTGTAGAGCCGCTCGCGGTTCCAGAGCTTGGGCGTCATGTAGTAGACGGCGCCGAAGGAGATCATGCCGACCCAGCCGAGCGCACCGGAATGCACGTGGCCGATCGTCCAGTCCGTATAGTGGCTGAGCGAATTGACCGCCTTGATCGACATCATCGGGCCTTCGAAGGTCGACATGCCGTAGAAGGCAATGGCGATGATCATCATGCGGACGATCGGATCGGTGCGGATCTTGTCCCAGGCGCCGGAGAGCGTCATCAGGCCGTTGATCATCCCACCCCAGGAGGGCATCCAGAGCATGATCGAAAAGACCATCCCGAGCGTCTGGGCCCAGTCGGGCAGCGCCGTATAGTGCAGGTGGTGCGGGCCGGCCCAGATATAGAGGAAGATCAGCGCCCAGAAGTGGATGATCGACAGACGGTAGGAATAGACCGGGCGATTGACCTGCTTCGGCACGAAATAATACATCATCCCGAGGAAGCCTGCGGTCAGGAAGAAACCGACCGCGTTATGCCCGTACCACCATTGGGTCAACGCATCCTGGACACCCGAGAAGGCCGAATAGCTCTTCACGCCGAGGAAGGAGACCGGAACCGCCAGGTTGTTCACCACGTGCAGCATGGCGATGGTTACGATGAAGGCGAGATAGAACCAGTTCGCCACATAGATATGCGGCTCCTTGCGCTTCAGGATCGTGCCGAGGAAAACGGCGAGATAGGCGACCCAGACGACTGTCAGGAAGAGGTCCACATACCATTCCGGCTCGGCATATTCGCGCGACTGCGTGATGCCGAGCAGATAGCCGGTCGCCGCCATGACGATGAAAAGCTGATAACCCCAGAACACGTACCAGGCGAGATTGCCGCCGAAAAGGCGGGCGCGACAGGTGCGCTGAACCACATAAAACGATGTGGTGATCAGTGCATTGCCGCCGAAGGCAAAGACGACGCCCGAAGTGTGCAGCGGTCGCAGGCGGCCGAAATTGAACCAGGGCTCGATGTTCAGGTCCGGAAAGGCAAGCTGGAGTGCGATGACGACGCCGACCAGGAAACCGACGACGCCCCAGAAGACCGTGGCGATGGTGCCGTATTTGACCACCTCGTCGAAATATTCGGATTTTGACGGCAGGCTTATCGCGGGCGCCTGCGGCGCGAAGGAAATCCTGCGCATCAAGACGGTCGTGCTGATCAGCAGCACGAAGAACAGGACCCACATATGGGCTGCAAACAGGCTGTCATGGGTATAAGCGGCCGCGAGCAACGCCAGGAAGGTGCCGATCGACAGCCAGAGTGTTTCTGAGAGGTAATTCATGGTCTTTGGCCTCACAGCGCAAATACGCTGCCGGTTGAAGGATTGTGACCATGATGTGCTGACATACGGACCGCTTCGGGGGTTTGACTTGCGTCAACGCCCCCGGCAAACGGCCCCGTTCGTATTCCATTTCGGGTTCAGTTTTCCAGATCGAGGATACAGCACTGCTCCGGCAGCGGCGTGAGCACCGCCCGGGCACCGGCATCCAACGGGTCGGAAAGCGGGCCGTTGGCGGTGATTTCGCCCGCGGCCGTTTCGCATTTGTATTGATAGGCGCGACCGAGATAGGTGCGCGTCCCGAGGACTGCCGGGATGCCTTCGCCCTCGCGGCGGACCGCAAGCCCGTCGGCGCGGCAGGCCAGAATGAAATCGTCCTTGATCGGGCCAAACAGATCCTGGGAAAGGTGAAGCCGCGTGCCGCCGGTCGCCTCGGCGGTAACGATTGCCGACTGGCGGTCGACGACCTTCATGCGGATCAGGTTCTCGAATCCGACGAAGCGGGCAACGAAGGCGCTGGCCGGCTTCTGGTAGAGCACTTCCGGCGTATCGAGCTGCAGGATACGGCCGGCATTCATGATCGCGACGCGGTCGGAGATCGAAAACGCCTCTTCCTGATCGTGGGTGACGTAGAGCGAGGTCGTGCCGTTGGCGCGCTGCAGCTGGCGGATTTCGACGCGCATGTCGATCCTGAGCTTCGCATCGAGGTTGGAGAGCGGCTCGTCGAACATCAGGAGCGGCGGCTCGATGACGAGAGCTCGGGCAAGCGCGACGCGCTGTTTCTGGCCGCCGGACAGCGCTGCCGGCAGGCGGTCGGCGAGCGGCGCAAGGCCGACACGTTCCAGCATCGCCATCGCCCGCTTCGTGCGGTCCGGCTTGGCGAGGCCACGCTGCTTCAGGCCGAAGGCGACATTGTCGAGCACGCTCAGATGCGGGAAAAGCGCATAGCTCTGGAAGACGAGACCGATATTGCGGGCATGGGCCGGCAATGTCGTCAGATCGCGGTCGCCGAGGCGGATCCGGCCGCTGGTCGGCTGCAGAAAACCCGCCACCAGGCGCAGCGTCGTCGTCTTGCCGCAGCCGCTGGAGCCGAGCAGCGACACCAGTTCGCCGGCCGCAACGGAGATCGACAGGTCTTTCAGAACCTGCGTGGTTCCGTAATGGGCGGAGAGGCTTTCGATGGTCAGGGATACGGTCAAGGGAACCTACTTGGTGAGGAATGTGAGGCCGAGCGTCGCTTCGACGATCGCCATGACGCCGACGGTCACCAGCATCAGGAGCACGGAAACGGAAGCGATCGTCGGGTCGAAGAACTGCTCCATATGCGCGAGAATCTGGATCGGCAGCGTCGAGATGCCCGGGCCGGTCAGGAAGACCGACACCGACACGTCGTTGATGGAGGTGATGAAGGCGAGGATGAAGGCGGCGATGACGCCGGCGCGGATGTTCGGCAGCACCACAGTCATGAAGGTTTTCAGCGGCGGGCAGCCGAGGCTTCTCGCGGCCTCCTCGATCGAGAAATCGAACGAGGCGAGGCTGGCGCCGACGACGCGCACCGAATAGGGCAGGATCAGCAGCGCATGGCCGACGACGAGGCTGATGAAGACCGGCAGGCCGAGGCCTATCGTGATCGACTTCAGGAGCGCGAAGCCGAAGACGATTTCCGGCACCAGGATCGGCAGCACGAACAGTGTCGAGAGCCAACGTGGCAGCTCGACCCGATAACGATTGAGCGCGTAAGCGGCCGGAATGCCGATCAACAGAGACAGGCCGGTGCCGAGAAGCGCCACCTGCAGGCTGGTGATCGCCGTGCGGCGGAAGGCCTCCATCTGGAAGATGTTGGCGAACCAGCGCAGCGTCAGCCCCTGCGGCGGGAAGGTGAGGAATGTCGTGTCGCTGAGGGCCGAGCCGACGATGATTACCAGAGGCGCGAGCAGGAAGAAGAAGACGAGAATGGCGAAAGCGCCGAGAAGGGGGTGAATACGCGTCGCCATCAGACCGCCATCGGGTTGAGCCGGCGTGCCATGCGGCTCATGATGAGCACGACGCCGATGGTTATGACCACCATGATGGCGGCGATCGTCGAAGCGCCGACCCAGTCGAAGGTCACCATGGCGCGCTGGTAGAGGAAGGTGCCCATCATCATCTGCTTTTCGCCGCCGAGGAGCTGGGGGGTCGCATAAGAGGTGAAGCTGCCGGTAAAAACCAGCACCGCGCCGACGATGAGGCCGGGGGCTGCAAGCGGCAGGATGACCTGAAGGAAGGTCGGGACCGGCCTTGCGCCGAGCGAGGCGGCGGCCTCGATCAGGTCACGCGGGATCCCCTCCAGCACCCCGACCAGCGTCAGGATCATCAGCGGCACGAACAAATAGACCATCGCGACGATGACGGAGCCTTGGGTGTAGAGCATCGACAGGGGCTCACCGATCAACCCGACCGACATCAGGGCATTGTTGATGATGCCGTTCTTGCCGAGGATGATCAGCCAGGCGAAGGAGCGGACGACAACGCCGGTCAGCAATGGAAAAACCGCGGCGACGATCATGATGCTCTTCAGGCGTCCCGGCATCTGGGCGATGACATATGCGGTGATGAAGCCGACCACGAGCGCGATGCCCGTGGTGATCAGGGCGACCTGAAGGGTTCGATAGAGGACGGCCATGCGAAAGCCGCTCTTGAAGAAGGCCGTATAGGTGGAAAACGGACCGGCCGCCTCGCCGAATGTGGTGGCGATCGTCAGCACGACGGGGATGACCAGAAGCAGGACGACGGCGATCGTCGCCGGCATCGTCAAACCCCATCTGGCAAGCTTGTTCATCGACAGTCTTTCTCAAAGGCAGGAGCGCCGCGTTGATGGCGGCGCTCCGTTCTCAATGCAAACATATCACCAGTCAGGCGACGTCCGGGATTACTTGCCGAAAACCTCGTTCCAGCGGTCGATCCAGTCGGTCTTGGCCGCGTTCATCTTTGCGTAGTCGACGCGGGCCAGGCTGGAAACCTGATCGGCACCGTAGGTCCAGATCTTCGCCTGGTCCGGGGTGAGCTGGACCTTGGTGGAGATCGGCGCATCGACGCCCTGCTCGGCTTCCTTCTGCTGCACGTCCTTCGACAGGATGAAGTTGATGAACTGGTGGGCCAGCTCAACGTTTGTCGAACCCTTCGGGATGTTGACCGTGTTCAGCGTGGCGATATCGCCGTCCTTGAGCTTTGCCCAGGTCATGGTCTTCACCGCGGCCTGCATCGAGGCGAGCGTGAAGTCCTGGCCGATTGCGACGCGCACTTCGCCGGTCGAGATCAGGTTCACCAGTTCAGAACCGGTATTGTAGTTCTTGACCACGTTCGGCTTCAGGGCTTCGACGGCTTCGAACGCCTTGTCGGTGCCGGTATAGGGATCGACGCCGGCATGTTTGCCGGCCTGCACCACGACCATCGGGCCGGCCGTGGTGGTGATGCCCGGCAGCGAAACCGAGCCCTTCAGGTCCGGGCGCCACAGATCGCTCCAGGAGGTGATCGGAGGATTGACCTTGGCCGAGTCGTAAACGAGGCCGATGCGGCCGATCGTATAGGCCGGGCCGTATTTGCCCTGCGGCGCGCGGCCGAGTTCGTAGATCTCGGAGAGGTTCGGGATCTTCGCCGGATCGACCGGCTGGAACAGGCCCTGCTCGATGCCGAGCTGCGAGAAGCTGTCGGTCAGGTAGATGACATCGACGCCCTTGCCGTCACGCAGCTTCAGCTTGTTGAGGCGGTCGGCATTGTTGCCGGTTTCGAAAACGATGTCGCAGCCGCAGATCTTCTTGAACGGATCGATGATGTTTGCGGTCATCTTCTCGCCGTTGTAGCCCCACCAGGAGATGGTGAGCGTCTTCGACTGGGCGCTTGCCGTTGCCGTGCCGCCGAGCGTTGCCAGGAGAGCAAGAGTTGCCAATTGGGTGAAACGAATGGCCTTCATGAGGCGGGTCCTTTTGCGAAAGCGGCGTTGATGCTCCCCTGGGGCACCCCCGGGAATTGGGGGTGATACTATTTTTTGAACGGTCCCGCCGCAAGCCCAATTATTAGGCATAGACCCCTAGAGAGACAAATTTCTTTAGGCTTGAACCATCCTATACCGGAGGTTGATTTTGGGCCTCAGGCGATACCCGATGCACGGTTTGCGATGGTTTACACGTCCGGGCATCGTCTTTAGGGTCCGGCGATCAGAACCGACAGGCATTCCTCCGATGACAGTTTCCGCGCCCCTCCCCGACGACCTGCTGATCAACGCGGCCGACGAAACCCGCATCCGCCAGGACCTGGTGCTGACGGCGCTCGGCAAACGGCCTGCGGACCGGCTGCTGAGGGTCGGCAGACTGCTCGACGTCCACAGCAGGACTTGGCTCGAGGACCAGGAGATCGTCATCAAGGGACGGCGGATCGCCTATGTGGGACCGGCGGGCAGTTTTGCGGGCGAGGTGGCGGAACGTAGCCACGAGCCCAGTCTCTCGGCTGTTCCGGGTTTCGGCGAGGCGCACAAGCATATCGAGAGCTCGCATTTGACACCGGAATGGGAAGCGGCTCTCGTCATGCCGCACGGGGTCACCTGGACCTGCGAGGCGAGCCACGAATTCTCGAACGTCAACGGCGCCCGCAACCTGGAATTCTGGCTGGAAGCCCGCCGCCGTGGGTCGCCGATGAAGATCTTTCCGCTGCCGGGTTCGGCCGTGCCGCCGACGGCCTATGAATGGGGCGGCGGCTATTTCGGTTATGACGAGCAGAAGCAGTTCATGAGCGAAAGCCTGATGGTCGCCGGCCTTGACGAGGTAATGGACTGGCCGTCGATCTCCGATCCCTCAAACCCCTCCTACGACCGGCTCTGGGGCATGATCGGCGCGACTTTCGAACAGCGCGGCGTGGTCGAGGGACATGGCGCGGGCCTGCGCGACCTGGCCTCGATCAACGCGTTTGCCGCCGCGGGCCTTGCCTCCGATCACGAAGGCTGGTTCCTGGAGGAGATCTGGCAGAAGCTGCAGCATGGGCTGTTCATCGAGCTTCGGCCGCATTCGCTGCCGGAGGTCATCCGGGGGCTCATCGAGAAGAACCTCGCAGACTGGTCCCAGGTGGCTTTCGTCACCGACGACCGCAGCGCCTCCGACACGCTGAAAATGGGCGCGACGGACTACAATGTCCGCCTTGCGATCGAGAACGGCCTTTCGCCGGAAATCGCCATCCAGTGCGTGACGCTCAATCCGGCGCGGCATATGCGGCTGACGCCCTGGGTCGGGTCGATCGCGCCCGGCCGTTTTGCGGATATTGTGCTGCTCGACGACGTCGAAAAGCTGTCGATCGCCAAGGTCTGGGCGGATGGCGGGCCGGTGTCGGAAGGCAGGACGTTTACCGGCGCGCGGCCAGAGATAGATTGGCCGGAATGGGCGACCAAGACGGTGAAGATCGACCGGCAGGTGACCGCCGCCGATTTCCGCATCGAGGCGCCGGCGGATCGCGCCACGGCGAATGCCGCCCTGCTGCGGCCCTTCCACTGGTCGGACGAATTCATCACCATGGAACTGCCGGTCAGGGATGGCGCCGTCCAGCGCGACCATGACCGCAACGTCACGAAATTCTCGATCGTCGATCGGTTCTCCGGCGAGGCGAAAGTGTCGAAAATGTTCTGGCTCGGCACCGGGCCGCGCACGCCGGATACGGCGCTGGGCTCGACGCTCGGGCATGACAAGCACAATATCTGGGTGGTCAGCTCCTCGGACGAGGCGATGGCAATGGTGGCCAATGCGCTCGCCGAACAGCAGGGCGGCTGGGTTCTCGTCTCCGGCGGCAAGGTGGTCGCCCGCGTCCATTACGAAGTCGGCGGGCTGATGACGGCGCGCTCGGCCGCGGAACTCGATGCGGAAATGCAGGCGCTCTACAAGGCCGGCGAAACGATCGACTGGATGTACGAGCCGACCTTCTCGCCGCGCTGGTGGCCGGGCTTCCCGGAGCGGCTGTCGTTTGCGACGCTGACCTGTTCGCCCTGGCGCTGGGTGCTGGTGGCGCCATCGGAGCGGGCGCCGCAGGGATTCGTCAACGTGCTCACCGGCGAAACGCATCCGGTCGTCTGGTAGGGCCGCTCTCGTCAGCGTGACTTGATGAGACCCGGTTGATTTGCCAAAAACGCGGGGATCGATTTCAGGCGTCACCGATCCTCCCTCCTCGGCGCCAACGATCGCGCAAAGGAACTCAATCATGGCCCAGCCTGCTCTCTTTTCTCCGATCCGCGTCCGCAATCTCGAACTCTCGAACCGCATCGTCATTGCGCCCATGTGCCAATATTCGGCCGAGGACGGCTGCATGACCGACTGGCACCTCATCCACCTCGGCCAGCTCGCGCTTTCCGGCGCAGCGCTTCTGACGATCGAGGCGACAGGAGTAACCCCGGAGGGGCGCATCACCTATGCGGATGTCGGGCTCTACGACGACGCCACCGAGAAGGCGATGGGCCGCACGATCGACAGCATCCGCAAATGGTCGGACATGCCGATCTCGGTGCAGCTCGCCCACGCCGGCCGCAAGGCTTCGACCGACAAGCCCTGGTTCGGCGGCAGCCAGATCGCGCCGGACCAACCGAACGGCTGGCAGACCCAATCGGCTTCGGCGATCCCCTTCAATCCGAAATACGTGGCCCCCGTCGCGCTCGACAGGCAAGGCCTGAACAAGGTGCGCGACGCGTTTGCGGCTTCCGCCGTACGGGCGGCAAGGATCGGCCTCGATGCGATCCAGATCCACGCAGCGCATGGCTACCTGCTGCACCAGTTCCTGTCGCCGCTCTCCAACCAGCGGACCGACGAATATGGCGGTTCGCTGGAAAACCGCATGCGCTTTCCGCTCGAAGTTTTCGATGCCGTGCGCCAGGCCTTCCCGTCCGACAAGGCGGTTACCGTGCGCGTTTCGGCGACCGACTGGGTCGACGGCGGCCTCGACATCGACCAGACTATCGCGTTTGCCCAGATGTTGGACGAAAAAGGTTGCGACGCGATCCACGTGTCGAGCGGCGGGCTGCATATCGAACAGAAAATCCCGCTCGGCCCGAACTATCAGGTGCCCTTGGCGCGCGCCGTCAAGGCCGTGGTGAAGATGCCGGTCGTGGCGGTCGGCCTGATCACCGAACCGACGCAGGCGGAAGCGATCGTTTCGACCGGCGACGCGGATATCGTCGCGATCGCCCGCGCGGTCCTTTATGATCCGCGCTGGCCGTGGCATGCGGCAGCGGAACTCGGTGCCCAGGTGAAGCCGGCACCGCAATATCTCCGCTGCCAGCCTTCGCAGCTCAGGAACCTGTTTACCTCCTGAGGGTTCAGGCCTCTTCGTAAACGGCCTCGGCCGGCGCCAGGAGCAGCCGGTCGGCCATCTCCTGCTTCAGCCAAACCAGGCGTTCCTCTTCGGCCGGCGTCCGGTCCGGTTTGCGGCTGACGATAATGAATTCCTCGCGGACATGGCCTTCCTTGAGCTGCAGCGTCACCGTCTTACCGCGATAGCTGAACTCGAAGACGTAGCGTTCGAGAATATTACCGCGCTCGGGCTTTTCGAACCCGTGATCGACCGTATAGCGGCCTTCGGTCAGGCCGCGCGTCACCATTTCGAAGGCGTCACGGGCACCCGGACCGCGAAACGCGGTGCGAATGACGATCTCGCGGCGCTCCGGCAGGCCGTCGGGGCTCAAGAGCGGCATGGCCCGCTGCATCACCTTGAAGGCATGGGCGACACCGCCCGGATAGCCGAAGCCGTGGAAATGCATCATGTCCGCATAGGTGTAGGAAAGCGGCTTGCCGTCTTCGAGAACGTTGATTTTGTCTGTCATTTTGTCCTTGCTCCGTCCAGCTCTTCGCGCATCCAGGGCAGGAAACCGTCCAGGAAACGAGTCGTCGCCGGCATGAAATGTGACCCGTGATGGAAACACGGGTCGAGGCTGGTGATGATCATGCGGCCGGGCGTCGTCACCTCGTCCACATAGAGAATGGGCTTTCCCTCGCCATTGACGGCGAGCACGTCGACACCATCAGGCGGGTCGAACCAGCCATGCAGGTGCCACGTGAGATCGTCTTGTCCAAGTCGGTTGAACAGCGTGTGGCCGGGCGCGGCAATGCGCACGCCGAGATCGGCACCGGGCGTCAGCCACCACCACCAGTTCGTGGGCTGCGGCGTGAAGGCGATGCCGGGGAGGAAGACGTCCCAGTTCGTCTCGCCGGTCGAGACGATCGTGCCGCCTTGGTCGAGATAGGCGCGAAGTTGCGCGGCACGCGGCGCCAGGCGATCGGCCGGCGTGCGGCAGGGAATGAAGACGACAGCGTGTTCGGCAAGATCTACGGAGGCCAGGTCTTCCGGCCGCACGAGCCTATCGAAGTGATGGGCGTAACGCGGCGCTTCGAGCGTCTCGATATGGTAGTAGGCGCCGGGATGGATCGCGAGAATGCTCATCAGTTCAGCTCTCCGGCAAGCCAGGCGACGGCGCGGCTCGCCAACTGCTTCTTGATTTCGGGATCGTCGCCGCAGCCCCAGAATTCGTTGCCGGCGTGGGAGAGGAATTCCCCACCCTGCGGTCTGGCCCACACCCAATCGACCGGGGCTTTTGCGGGGCCGAGCGCATTGATGACGACAGCGCCCTCCGGAGGCGGATTGTAGCCGCGGCCATAGAAGCCGGCGACCCCATGGTTGGTTTCCAGCATCTTCTGGTCGATGCCGGCGAAGATCGGGTGCTCGTAAAGCCGGGACTGGACGAGATCCACCCGCTTTGGATCGGGGATCGGTCGGTAGGTGCCGAGTTCGGTCAGGATCGGGCGGAGAATATGACCATGATAGATCCACCGCCCGCCGCGATCGAGAAAGGCGGTAACGTCGGCTGCGAAACGCGTAAAACCGACCTGATCGAGATGGGTGGTGGTAATCAGCCCCCGCGCCGCCGCGAAATCGTCGCCGGTCAGTTCCATCTCGCGCACGACCTTCATGAGGCCGGAGGCGATGGCATCCGCAAACGCCGGCGGGGTCATCGAGTACGGCTCCTGGTAATGCGACTGGATCATCAGGATGGTCATGCGGCACGAATTCCTGCAAAGGCGGGCAGAACTGCCCGATGGGTTTCGCCGGAGGGTCCAGCCAGCTCGACGACGCGCATCGGCACGCCGTAAAGGTTTTCCAGATGCTCCGGCGTGATCGTCTCGGCGACCGGGCCGAACAACGGCGGCTGGCCGCCCGGCATCATCAGCAGCGCATCATCGGCGGACGAAAGCGCGTGGTTCGGGTCGTGGGTGGTGAAGACGATCGCCTTGTCGCGCGGCCGACGCAGCGTGTTGAGCAGCGCCAGCAGCCGTTCCTGATTATGCAGATCGAGGGCTGCCGCCGGTTCGTCGAGAACCAGCACCTGCGACCCCGTGGCGATCGCACGCGCAAGCAGCACAAGCTGGCGCTCGCCGCCGGAAAGGCGGTCGAAATAGTGATCGGCGAAGCGCGCGGCGCCGGCCCGGTCCAGCGCCGAACGGGCGATCCTGAAATCCTCCGGCCCCGGCTGGCCGAAAATGCCGAGATGAGCGGCGCGGCCCATGACCACGACGTCAAGCGCGCGGTAACGCTGGTTGCTGGTGCCGGTCTGCGGCACATAACCGACAATATCGGGCGCGACCCTGCGGCCGGCATCGAGCTGCTGGAAACCGAGCATCGCCTTCAGCGTCGTGGTCTTGCCGCGTCCGTTCGGGCCAAGGACGGCGAGCGTGCGGCCGACCGGAACCGAGAAGCTCAAGCCCTCGATGATGGTGCGCGAACCGAAGCGGACGGTGGCGTCTTCGAGGCCGATCATGAGCCGTTCCTTTCGCGGTAGTGATTGCGCAGGAGCATCGCGAAAATCGGCGCGCCGACCAGGGCGGTGATGACCCCGAGCGGGATCTCGGCGGCAGTCGCGGTGCGGGCAAGCGTATCGATGATCACCATGAAGCCGGCACCGAGCACGACCGAGGCAGGCAACAGCGCGCGGTGGTCGTGGCCGACCAGCAGCCGGGAGGCATGCGGAATGACGATGCCGATCCATCCGATGATGCCGGAGACAGCCACCTGGCTGCCGACGATGACGGCGATCAGCCCGAAGACCAGCCAGCGCTCGCGGTTCGTCCTGGCGCCAAGGCTCTGGGCCTCCGCTTCGTCCAGCGACAGGATGTTGAGGCGAAAACGCAGCATCCAGAGGAGCACGCCGCCGATGATGAGGCCGGGTGCTGCGATCAGGGTGCGCTCCCAGGTCGCGGTCGCGAAGGATCCCATCAGCCAGTAGACGATGGCCGGAAGCGAGGTGTTGGGGTCGGCGATAAATTGCAGCAGCGAGACGACGGCCGAGAACATCGAGCTGACCACGAGGCCGGAAAGGATCACGGTGATCGTTTCGCTGCGGCCGTTGACGCGCGCAATCAGGCCGACGAGGATGACGGCGGCCATGCCGGAGATGAACACCATGGCGATCAGCGGAAAACCCCAGATGCCGAGCATGATGCCGAGCGCGCCGCCGAAGGCCGCTCCTTGCGAGATGCCGAGGATATCCGGCGAGACCAGCGGGTTGCGGAAAACGCCCTGCAGCGCCGCACCCGACAGGGCGAGCCCGGCGCCGGCGAGTGCTGCCAGCACGACGCGCGGTGCCCGGACCAGAAGAACGATGCGCTCCTCGATCGTGGTGAGTTCCCGCCATGGATCGGTCGCGCCGAGCCAGATCAGCTCCAGCGCCCGCCCGGCCGGGACCGAGAAACGGCCGACGCAGAGACTGACCACGAAGGCGACCGCAAACAGCGCCAGCAACGCTGCGAAAACCAGCGTCTGCCGGGCCAGATGCGAACGGACTATCGGAGCCGCCTCGTTTTCAGTCAGCGCCGCCATGACCTACTTCGCCTTGAACTGAGCGTAGTTGGCCGAGCCGCTCTGTTCCTTGATCCACAGGATGCCGTCGATATCGGCATCGGTGATGTCGTAGTTGTAGAGCGTCTTGTAGGCGGTCTTCATCTCGGCACGCAGATCGTATTTGAAGACGTCCGGCTGGGTCAGGTTGGCCGTCCACATCCAGGCCAGCGGCGATTCCTGGTTCGGCGGATCCCAGCGATAGCCGCCGAGCGGCATCTTGTAGACGCGCTTGTTCCTGGCCGCCTTGGTCAGCGACAGGATCGGGTCGTTATAGACCCAATCGACGTTGAGCCTGGCTTCGAAGGCGTTGAGGAAGATGACTTCCGGATCCCATTGGGCAATCTGCTCCTTGTTGATGGTCACCGTGCCGTTGAGTTCGGCGGAGGCGTTCCTGCCGCCGACTAGCTCCATGTACCAGGCGTTATAGCTGCCCTTGGTTCCTGTCGTTGAAATCTCCGTCAGAGCGCGGGCGATATAAAGCGTGGTCGGCTTCTTGTCTTCAGGGATCGCCTTGGCCTTCGCCTCGATGTCCTTCTGCACCCGGTCGCGCCACTCGACCAGTTCCTTGATGCGCTCCGGCTTGCCGATCGCCCGGGAGGTCATCGTCATGTAGTCGCGGGTCAGCTGTTCGGTGCCGTAGAGGATCAGCATGGCGTTAAGGCCGGCATTGGTGATCGGCGCGACGATATCGTTGCCGCGGCCGCCCCACTGGATGACGAGATCGGGATTGGTCGCCGTCAGCGCCTCGACGTTCGGCACAAAATTCGGAGCGGTCACGTCGGACGGAATGTCCCTGGTTTCTGGAAAGATCTTGCTCAGGATGCCTTCGAGCACCGCGCTCTTGGCGGTCGGGTTCATGCCGACGAGCCTCTTCGTCCCGCCATCGAGTGCGATCACCGTGGAAGCCATCGGGATGACGATCGAAACGATGCGCTCGGCCGCGTTGGCGAGTTTTATCTCCCGGTTTTCCTGGTCCTTGAAGACGATCTCCTGCGCCGCGGCGCCATGCGCCAGCAGGCTGGAAAGTGCGGCGGCCAGAAGGCCGCGCGAAGCGAAACGGGTGAGCGAAACCATGATCTATCCCCTGCCGGTAACGTCGTCGGGGAGCATTCCTAATGCGCGCGATTAAACTTGTCTACAAATCTCCACTTTTAAAATGCGCTTTCGCCCAACCTGGCGCAAAGAGATGAAATGAACAGTCTCCCGGCGGCTCGAACCGGTCGGCCGGCGCATTCATGCTCGCAATGCATCGGACAGGACGCTATGGAACATTGGTGCTGACCGATTCATCAAAGGATTTCCATGCCGACCATCTATCTTGCCGGCCCCGAAGTGTTTTTGCCCGACGCCCAGATCGTGATGGGCGAGAAACGCCGGCTCGCCCGGAGCTTCGGCTTCGAGCCGACCGGCCCGGGCAGCGACGAAAACCAGGCGCCCGTAGGCCAGCTGACGGCAGCCGCGATCTACCAGCGCAACGACGGCGCGATGCGGCGTGCGGATGTCTGCCTTGCCAATATCACGCCGTTTCGCGGTATCAGCGCCGATCCCGGCACCGTCTATGAAATCGGCTTCATGATCGCGCTCGGAAAACGGGTTTGGGCCTATACCAACCATCCCGACGACTATGGCACGCGGGTGCGGTCGATTTGGTATTCCGGGCTCGAGATCGATGAGAGCAGCGGGAGGCCTCGCGGCCCGGACGGTTTGTCGATCGAGAACCACGGCAAGGCCGACAATCTGATGATCGACCTCGGCATCGAGGAAGGTGGCGGCCGGGTCATTCGCGCCGCCGCACTGCCAGCCGACCCGGAACGGGACCTGGCCGCCTATACCGAGGCCTTGCGGCACTTGCGGGGTTAGGCGAGCGACAGGGCGTCTTTGAGACCCGAGCCCTGCTTCAACTGAAGATCGAGATCCGCTTCGATATGATCGATGTGGTGGATCATAAGCTTGGCGGCACGCTCGCCGTCGCCCTTTTCCAGGGCGTCGAGAACGGCAGTATGTTCCGAATGCCCGCAGCTCGATACGCCGGAACGGCCATAGAGCGCGATCACCAGCGATGAACGCGCAACCAGCTCGTCCATGAAGCGCTGCAGGATGACATTGCCGGCAACGGAGGCCAGCATCAGGTGGAAATCGCCGGACGCCTTGATCTCGGCGCGGCGGGCGGCCGGACCGCGCTCGTTCAGAAAACGCTGCTCCTCGTCGAGCTGACGGCGGAACCTCGCAATGTCCTCAGGCGTGATGCGCTCGACCGCGGCCGCGACGATGCCGGGCTCGATCAGCCGGCGGGACGCAAAAATCTGCCGGGCCTCTTCCGGCGACGGATTGGAGACGAAGGCGCCACGGTTACGCTCGGTCTTCACCAGGCCTTCGAAGGCGAGCATCTGCAGGGCGGCGCGGGCGACCGTGCGGCTGACGTCGAACAGGGATCCGACTTCGCTTTCGGAAAGTTTTGTGCCGGGCGCCAGACGGCGGTCGATGATCGCATTCCGCAAGGATTCCCGAATCGCCATGGAGCGATCTTCCTGGGAGCGATCCTCTGGCGCGGTATCGGTAAAATTGATTTTTTCGCTGATATTCATTGCTGCGGTCCAATGTACGGCCTTTGTAACCCGAGTGTCTACAGGATGCCAAGCAACTTGTTTTTGATCCAATGCCAAGATTGCATACGATTTGCCCAATGGATCGAAAACGATCGCCTGATTTTTGCGCACCGGCAAAGCCCGGCCACTGACCCTTTCAGGTAAATTCAAGTCTTTCTAGACGTTTAATCGAGTTGGCATGGCTGATGCATAGACATATCAGACGCAAGGGAGCGCCTGATGAGCAAAGCCGCCGAAATCGACATCGCTTCAGTCTCAAAGATCTACGGAACAACCACGGCCGTTCATGCGATCAGCCTGAAGATTCCGGCCGGAACCTATTGCTGCCTGCTCGGTCCGTCCGGCTGCGGCAAGACCTCGACGCTGCGGATGATCGCCGGGCACGAGAGCATTTCCTCGGGCGACGTCCGCCTCGGCAATACCGTCGTCACCGACCTGCCGCCGGCGAAACGCGGCACGGCGATGATGTTCCAATCCTACGCCCTATTCCCGCATCTCGACCTCGTCGACAACATCGCCTTCAGCCTCAAGATGAAGGGCGTCGACAAGGACGAGCGGCGCGCCAAGGCGATGGACATGCTGCGGCTGATGCAGCTCGAAGCCTATGCGACCCGCCGCCCGGCCCAGCTTTCTGGCGGCCAGCAGCAACGCGTGGCACTTGCCCGCGCGCTGATCACCGATCCGGAAGCGCTGCTTCTCGACGAACCGCTTTCGGCGCTCGATCCGTTCCTGAAGATCCGCATGCGCGCGGAATTGAAGAAGCTGCAGACCTCGCTCGGCATCACCTTCGTGCATGTGACGCACAGCCAGGAAGAGGCGATGGCGCTCGCCGACCTGATCGTCGTGATGAACGACGGCCGCATCGAGCAGGCCGCCCATCCGCGCGTGGTATTCGAAAAACCGGCGACCGCCTTCGTCGCCAAGTTCATGGGCGATCACAACGTCATCTCCGGCCGGGTGGCGCAGAGTTCCGGCGACAAGCTGATGCTGTCGGTGCCCGCGGGCGGAGATTTCCTCGCCACCGACGACGGCGCCGCCGGGCTGACCGACACGGCCGACATCGCCATCCGCACCGACCATGTCCGCATCGGCGAGCCTTCGGAAAAGGGCCTCGGCTTCACCGGTTCCGTCTCGAACGTCGAATATCGCGGTTCTTCGGTAAAACTCTCGGTCAACGGCGCGGGCATCGAGGATTTCACCGCGATCCTGACCGACGCCGAATTTTTCGCCAATCCGGTCAAGGTCGGAGAAGCGATCCCCCTTTCCTGGGGCCGCGAGGACGCCATCGTCCTCGGCCGCCTCAAGAACTGATGCCAAACACAAAAACTCAACAGAGGAGAACATGGCAATGACTGAGACCAAAAAACCAACCAAGGGCATTTCGCGCCGCACGCTTCTGAAGACGGCGTCCGCGGCCGCCGGTCTTGCCGCCGGCTCCGGCGCCATCACCGGCTTCCCGACCATCTGGGCCCAGAACCCGATCACGCTGCGCCAGTTCGGGACCGGCGTTTCGAACCTCAATGCGATCGCCGAGAAGTGCAAGGCCGACCTCGGCATCACGCTCGAAATGACCGCGACGGACTCTGACGCGGCCGCCCAGCGCGCCGTCACCCAGCCGAACTCCTACGACATCGCCGATATCGAGTACTGGATCTTGAAGAAGGTCTATCCGGCCGGCGTCATCCAGCCAATGGATACGACCAAACTCAAATATTACGACAAGATCGTGCCGCTGTTCAAAAACGGCAAGCTGAAGCCGGACAGCGTGATCGCGCAAGGCACTGCGCCGCACACGGTCGGTTATGTCGCAAAGCCCGGCGACAAGACGTTCGCCAAGGAAGAGACCAAGTGGTTCACGATGGTTCCGACCATCTACAACGCCGACACGCTCGGCATCCGCCCGGACCTCGTCGACCGCGAAATCTCGACCTGGGCCGACATCATGGACCCGAAGTTCAAGGGCAAGGCCTCGATCCTCAACATCCCGTCGATCGGCATCATGGATGCCGCGATGATCATGGAAGCCATGGGCAACATCAAGTATGCCGACAAGGGCAACATGACCAAGGCGGAAATCGACAAGACGATCGACTTCCTGATCAAGGCCAAACAGGCAGGCCAGTTCCGCGCCTTCTGGAAGTCGTTCGACGAGAGCGTCAACCTGATGGCCTCAGGCGAGGTCGTCATCCAGTCCATGTGGTCGCCGGCCGTCGCCGCCGTCCGCTCCAAGGGCATCGCCTGCAAATACCAGCCACTCAAGGAAGGTTACCGCTCGTGGGGCGGCGGTCTGGGACTTGCCGCGCACCTCTCCGGTGCCAAGCTCGACGCTGCCTATGAGTATATCAACTGGTACACGTCCGGCTGGGTCGGCGCCTATCTCAATCGCCAGGGCTACTATTCGGCTGCGATGGAAACCGCCAAGGCACACATGTCTGCCGACGAATGGGGCTACTGGATCGAAGGCAAGGCTGCCAAGGGCGATATCGTCGCTCCGGACGGCAAGGTCATGGAAAAGGCCGGCGCAGTCCGTGACGGCGGCTCCTTCGAGGAACGCATGGGCCACGTGGCCTGCTGGAACTCGGTGATGGACGAGGACCGCTACATGGTCCGCCGCTGGAACGAATTCATCGCGGCGTAAGGCGTTCTCCGACCTGTCCCCTCCCCCTTGTGGGGAGAGTTAGGGAGGGGCCTTCTCCTGAAACCCCTCCCGGCCTGCCGGCCACCCTCCCCACAAGGGGGAGGGAAACCCGTTGCACCGCTGAAGCCTCCAGAGGGAGACAAGACATGGCGACGATTGCATCATCCGAGCCGGAAACGGCCGAAGAGAACACAAAGCGCAGGAGCTTTCGTCTGTCGCCGGCGCTGGTCTCCTATCTTCAAGCGACGCCGCTGGCGCTGATCCTCGGCGCCTTCCTGCTGCTGCCGATCCTGATGATTACAGTCGTCAGCTTCTGGGACTATGACTTCGCCCAGATGTATCCGGATTTCCTGTCGATGAACTATGCCGAGACGCTCGGCTCTTGGGTGACCTGGAAGACCTATCTGAACACGCTGAAATTCGCCTTCCTGGTCTGGGCGATCACGCTGTTCGTCGGGTTCTGGGTCGCCTATTTCCTCGCTTTCCACATCCGCACCACCGCCATGCAGATGGTGCTCTTCCTCGTCTGCACCGTGCCGTTCCTGACGTCGAACATCATCCGCATGATCTCGTGGATCCCGGTGCTCGGCCGCAATGGTCTCGTCAACACGACGCTGATCAATGCGGGTATCGTCCCAGAACCGGTCGAATGGCTGCTCTATTCGGATTTCGCGGTGGTGCTCGCAATGGTGCATCTCTACACGCTGTTCATGGTGACGCCGATCTTCAACACGCTGATGCGCATCGACAAGTCGCTGGTCGAAGCCGCGCGCGACGCCGGCGCCACGAGCACCCAGATCCTCACCAACGTCATCATTCCGCTTGCCAAGCCCGGCATGGCGATCGGCACCATCTTCGTCGTGACGCTCGTCATGGCCGACTTTTCGACGGTTCAGGTGATGTCCGGCGGTCAGAGCGCTTCGGTGGCGCTGATGATGAAGAACCAGATGTCGCTGCTCCAATACCCGGCGGCCGCCGCCAACGCGGTCGTGCTGCTCGTCCTCGTTCTCCTGATGGTCGCGGGCATTCTCCGCATCGTCGACATCCGCAAAGAACTTTAGGGAAAAGGGGAGCTCTGAGATGCACAGCGACAAGCGCGGCCGCGAATTCTACCTTCTCGCCATCTTCTTCATCGTCTTCGTGCTGTTCCTTTACGGCCCGCTTTCGGCGATCCTGATCCTCTCCTTCCAGGGGCCGAACGGCGGCCTCACCTTCCCGCTGAACGGCGTGTCGCTGCGCTGGTTCGCCAACCTGTTCGAGACCCAGGCGGTCGGCGATTTCGGCGGCTCGTTCCGTCGCTCCGCCATGCTCGGCATCATGGTGATGATCGTCACCGTCGTCGTTTCGCTGCTGGCGGGCCTGGCCTTCCGCCGCCGCTTCATCGGGTCGACCGCGCTGTTCTATCTGGCTGTCGCGAGCCTCGTGGTGCCGTCGATCATCATCTCGCTCGGCATCGGCGTCGTCTTCCAGCAGCTCGGTTTCCAGCCGTCCTGGTATACGTCCGCCTTCGGTGCGCACCTCACCTGGACGCTGCCCTTCGGCGTCCTGATCATGTTCGCCGTCTTCAACCGCTTTTCGCCCGCCTACGAGGAAGCCGCGCGCGATCTCGGCGCCTCGTCCTGGCAGACCTTCCGCCATGTCGTGCTGCCGATGATCGCGCCGAGCCTCATCGGCGTCGGCCTGTTCGGCTTCACGCTGTCCTATGACGAATTCGCCCGTACGCTGATGACGGCAGGCTCTTTCAACACGTTGCCTCTCGAAATCTACGGCATGACGACCAATGTCACGACGCCGGTGCTCTACGCGCTCGGCACGGTGACGACGGTGTTCTCCTTCCTCGTCATCGCCGGCACGCTCGGCCTGATCGTCCACCTCAATCGCCGCCGCCTGCGGTCGTGAACAGAATGCGCATTCTTGTCGTAAACCCGAATACCACCGCCAGCATGACGGCGACGATCGCCGATTCCGCCATGCGCGTCGCCAATGCCGGCACCGAAATCCTTGCCGTTACCTCCTCCATGGGGCCGGTCTCGATCGAGGGTTATTATGACGAGGTCTTCGCGGTACCCGGCCTGCTGATCGAGATCGCCAAGGGCGAGAAGGCCGGCGCCGATGCGGCGATCATCGCCTGTTTCGACGATACTGGCCTCGACGCCGCACGGGCACTGGCCAACATTCCTGTGGTCGGCATCTGCGAAGCGGCACTCGCCACCACCGCCTTCATCGCCCAGCGCTTTACCATCGTCACCACCATGGAACGTTCGCGCCTGCCGCTCGAACATCTGGTTCATCGTTACGGCATGGCCGGACGATGCAAGGTGCGGGCCGCCGATATTCCGGTCCTGTCACTGGAAGATCCGGCCTCCAACGCCCGTGACCGGCTGCGCAAAGAAATCTCGGCCGCGCTCAGCGAGGACAGGGCGGAGGCGATCGTGCTCGGCTGCGCCGGCATGGCCGATCTCACGGCCGAACTGCGCCGCGAATTCGGCGTACCTGTAATCGACGGCGTCGCGGCGGCGGTGAAACAGGCTGAAGCGCTGGTGACATTGGGCTTGTCGACCGCCAAACGAGGAGCCTATGCTTCGCCGGTCCGCAAACCCTATAAAGGCCTGCTCGAAGATTTCGAGCCCGGGAAACTCGCCGCCCAATGAAGACTCATTCGACCATTCGCGTACTCACCTCCTCCGAGGTCGAACAGCTCGTCGACTGGGCACGGATCGAGGGCTGGAATCCCGGCCTTGCCGATGCGCCGGCTCTTCATGCCGCCGATCCTCAAGCTTTCATCGGTTGTTTCGTAAATGGGGAAATGGCGGCCGGCATATCCGCGACCCGCTACGGTTCCGATTTCGGTTTTATCGGCCTGTACATCACCCATCCCGATTTTCGCGGCAAAGGTTTTGGCAGAAAGGTCTGGGATGCCGGCATGGCGCATCTCGACGGCCGGACGATCGGCCTCGACGGCGTGCCGGAACAGCAGGCGAACTATCGCAGCATGGGCTTCGAGCTGGCCTACGAGACGTTTCGCTGGGGCGGCAGCCTTGCCGGCAGCCGCGGTGCTAATGTAGCCGCGATCAGCGACGATCTCGTGCCCGCCATTCTTGGTTATGACCAAGCTTTCTTCCCTGCGGAGCGCGATACTTTCCTGACCGCCTGGCTGAAGCCGCCGCGGGCTGCCAAGGTCATCATCCGTGACGGCAATGTCTGCGGCTATGCGGTCTGCCGCAAATGCCATGACGGCTACAAGATCGGCCCGTTGTTTGCACAGACCGCTGCCGACGCCCAAACGCTGCTGAACGCCTGCGCTGCGGAGATCGGCAACGAAACCATGCATGTCGACGTCCCGGCCCTGCAGACGGAATTTTCAGCCTATCTCGAGGCCCATCGTTTCGTGAAAGGCTTCACGACCGCGCGGATGTATCGCGGCCCGGTGCCGGCGGTGCGGCTGCCGGGCGTGTTCGGAATTACCACCCTCGAACTCGGCTGACGGCGGCGTCCCGATGAGGACGCCGCTCGCGCTCGTTCAGCGGCGGCTACCACAGTTCGGTGTGGCGGTTGACGTCCTTGTAGAGCAGGTAACGGAAGCGGCCGGGGCCGCCAGCATAACAGGCCTGCGGGCAAAAGGCGCGCAGCCACATGTAGTCGCCCGCTTCGACCTCGACCCAATCCTGATTGAGCCTGTAGACTGCCTTGCCTTCGAGAACGTAGAGGCCATGCTCCATCACATGAGTCTCCATGAAGGGGATGGTCGCGCCCGGCTCCAAGGTGACGATGTTGAGGTGCATGTCATAGCGGACGTCGGAAGTGTCGACGAAACGGGTTGTCCCCCAGCGGTCGCCGGTATCCGGCATCCATGAAATCGGATGCTCGTCTTCATGGGTAAAGACCGCCGGCGGAGCTTCCAGGCCCTCGACCGCCTGAAAGGCCTTGCGAACCCAGTGGAATTTGACAGGCGCCGTGCCGCGATTGCGCAGCTTCCACGGCGATCCCGCCGGGATATATGCAAAGGAGCCCGCCCTCAGCGCATGATCGTTTCCGGCAAACTCGATCGACATCTCGCCCTCGACGACGAAGATTGCCGCCTCGGCGCGCGCGTTGGGTTCCGGCCGGTCACTTCCGCCTCCGGGCTGAACTTCCACGATGTATTGCGAGAACGTCTCCGAAAATCCCGTCATCGGACGGGAGATGATCCATGCCCGGGTTCCCTGCCAATGGGGAAGCAGGCTGGCCACGATGTCTGACATGACGGTTCGAGGAATGACCGCATAGGATGTCGTGAAAACAGCTTTGCTGGAAAGAAGATCGGTCTGCGGCGGCAAACCGCCGAGGTTTGAATAATAATCTCTGTTGGTCATGGGTCTGTTTGCGGTCCAATTTCGCGGCGTCTGATACCCATATGCTTTAAGCGCCGCGTGCCTCTAAGCAACCAATAAATTCGAGCCGACAAGCCGTGGCTCCAAGATTTCCGCCATACATCGGCGCTGCGGCTAGCGGCGCGGCATTTTTCGGCAGACGCCTCGCATTCTCGCCATAGAATTCGGCACGAGCCGTCCGTATCTCGAAATCAAGCTCATCTATCTGCGCTATTCCTTTTGGAGATAAGTGAAATCCTGGTTTCACAGAAACTGGCATGAAATCTGCTTCTCCTTTGATGACTGGCTCAAAGTCCAGCGACTTCAATAAAGAGGGAACAGCATGATCAACACATCATCGAGTAGCCGGCACGGCCTCGGCATTTTCCGGAACCTGCGGATGACGACGGTATTTGGCGCGACCGCGGCAGCACTCCTTGCAGCCGCCGCGACCCCCGCACTGGCGGCTGGAACGCTGCGCATCGGCATGACCGCTTCCGATATCCCGCTCACCACCGGCCAGACCGACCAGGGCGGCGAAGGCCAGCGCTTCATGGGTTATACGGTCTACAATTCTCTGATCGAATGGGACCTTTCGAAAGCCGACAAGCCATCCGCCCTCATTCCGAGCCTTGCGACATCCTGGCAGGTCGATCCGGCCGACAAGACCAAATGGGCCTTCAAGCTCCGCGACGGCGTCAAATTCCATGACGGCAGCGCCTTCGACGCGAATGCAGTCGTCTGGAACCTCGACAAGCTTCTGAAGGCGGACGCACCGCAGTTCGACAAGCGCCAGGCGGCCCAGGGCAAATCTCGCGTCCCGGCGGTCGTTTCCTACAAGGTCGTGGATCCCCTGACCGTCGAAATCACCACCAACACGCCGGATGCGACGCTTCCCTACCAGCTGAGCTGGATCCTGATTTCCTCGCCGGCGAACTGGGAAAAGCAGGGCAAGAACTGGGATACCGTTGCCCAGAAACCTTCCGGCACCGGCCCATGGAAGATGGAAAGCGGCTTTACGCCGCGCGAACGGGCCGAACTGACGCCCAACAAGGACTACTGGGACAAGGCGCGCGTTCCCAAGCTCGACAAGCTCGTCCTGATCCCGCTGCCGGAACCCAATACCCGTGTCGCGGCGCTCCGCTCCGGCCAGGTCGACTGGATCGAGGCTCCTGCCCCGGATTCGGTGAAATCGCTGAAGGAAGCCGGCCTCAAGATCATCACCAATTCCTATCCGCATAACTGGACCTGGCACCTGTCGCGCATCGACGGTTCCCCGTGGAACGATATCCGCGTCCGGAAGGCCGCAAACCTTGCCGTTGACCGCGCTGGCCTCAATGAGCTTCTCGGCGGCCTTTCCGTTCCCGCGCAAGGCTACATGCCACCCGGGCACCAGTGGTTCGGCAAGCCGACCTTCAAGGTGGAATACAATGTCGAGGAAGCCAAGAAGCTGATGAAGGAAGCCGGTTACGGCCCCGACAAGCCGCTCAAGACCAAGGTCATCATTTCCTCGTCCGGCTCTGGCCAGATGCTGCCGTTGCAGATGAACGAATATATCCAGCAGACGCTTGCCGAAGTCGGCATCAATATCGAATACGAGGTCGCCGACTGGAACACCGTCATCAACATCTGGCGGGCGGGTGCCAAGGATCCGAGCGCCAAAGGCGCCACCGCGGTCAACTACAGCTACTTCATCCAGGATCCCTTCACCGCCATGATCCGCCAGTCGCAGTGCAAGCTCGCCCCGCCGACCGGCACCAACTGGGGCTATTATTGCGACAAGGACATGGACGCGCTGTTCGACAAGGTGCGCAACACCTTCGATCCCGTGGAGCAGGACAAGGTGATGCAGCAGGTGCACGAGAAATACGTGAACGACGCGCTGTTCCTGATGGTGACGCATGACGTCAACCCCCGCGCCATGACCGCCAAGGTCAAGGGTTTCGTCCAGGCCCAGAACTGGTTCCAGGATTTTTCGACGATTACCGTGGAGTAATCCCGAGCAGGCGGCGCGCCGGGCGATCGGCGCGCCGCCTTTCATGATGCCCGATCAACCTCCCCGGTGAGGACACCATGCTGCTCTATGCCCTGAAACGGCTTCTGCACGTCATTCCCGTCACGATCGGCGTGAGCATCGTATGCTTCATGCTGATCCATATCGCGCCGGGCGATCCGCTCGCAGCGATCCTGCCTTCGGATGCCTCCGCCGAGCTGCAGACACAGATGCGCAGCTTCTACGGCCTCGACCGGCCGCTTCCGGTCCAATATGCCCTTTGGGCATGGCATGCGCTGCAGGGCGATCTCGGTACCTCGATCGCCAGCGGTCGGCCGGTGCTGAACGAGATCCTCGATGCATCCGTCAATTCCATCATCCTTGCACTAGCGGCGGCCGTTATCGGCTTCGTGGCAGGTTCTTCCCTGGGTTTCCTTGCCGGCGTCTTCCGCGGAGGCTGGGTGGATCGCCTGGCATCGGCGGTTTCGATGCTCGGCGTCAGCGTGCCTCATTATTGGCTCGGCATGGTGCTGGTCATCGCCTTTTCCGTTACCCTCGGCTGGCTGCCGGCCATGGGCGGCGGACCGGAGGGATCGTCCGGCCGAAACCTAAGCTGGGCATATCTGCAGTTCCTCATCCTGCCTGCGGTCACCATGTCGGTCATCCCGATGGGCATCATCGCCCGCACCATCCGCTCGCTGGTCGCCGATATCCTCTCCCAGGATTTTACCCAGGCACTCGCCGCCAAGGGTCTGATGACACCGCAGATCCTGCGCCACGTGGTGCGCAACGCCGCGCCGACCGCGCTCTCGGTCATGGGACTGCAGCTCGGTTACCTGCTCGGCGGCTCGATCCTGATCGAAACGGTTTTCTCCTGGCCCGGAACCGGCTTCCTGCTGAACGGCGCGATCTTCACCCGCGACCTGCCCATCCTGCAGGGTACGATCCTGGTGCTCGCCATGTTCTTCGTTTTCCTCAACCTCGTCGTCGACGTGCTGCAGAGCGCGATCGATCCCCGCATCCAGAGGAGCTGACACATGGCTGTCGTCACCGCAGACATCGCGGCCCCTTCCCCTGCCGCTATCGCCAAATCCCCCGGCTTCTGGAGCGGCGTGCTGCGGCGCATCTGCCGCGACCCGGTCGCCATGACGGCCCTCGCTATTCTTCTGATCCTGGTGCTGATCGCGATTTTCGCCCCCTATATCGCGCCTTACGATCCCTCCAAGGGCAGCGTCATCCGCCGCCTCAAGCCGATCGGCACGCCAGGCTATATCTTCGGCACCGACGAACTCGGCCGCGACATGCTCTCCCGGCTGATTTATGGCGCCCGGCTTTCGCTCATCATGGGTGTCATACCGGTGCCGATCGCCTTCATCATCGGCTCGACGATCGGTATCGTCGCCGGTTATGCGGGCGGCATCGTCAACACGCTGATCATGCGTACGGTCGACGTCTTCTACGCCTTTCCGTCGGTCCTTCTGGCCGTGGCGCTGTCGGGCGCACTCGGCTCGGGGCTCACCAACGCGCTCGTCTCGCTGACAGTCGTTTTCATCCCGCAGATCGCCCGCGTCGCCGAAAGCGTCACCACCCAAGTCCGCAAGCTCGACTACGTGGACGCGGCGCGCGCCTCCGGCGCCCCGCCGATGACGATCATCCGCGTCCATATCCTCGGCAATGTGCTCGGCCCGATCTTCGTCTTTGCCACCAGCCTGATATCCGTCTCGATGATCCTCGCCTCGGGCCTCTCCTTCCTTGGCCTCGGCGTACGGCCGCCGGATGCCGAATGGGGACTGATGCTGAACACGCTTCGCACTGCGATCTACAACAACCCGCTCGTGGCGGCCCTGCCCGGCCTGATGATCTTCATCACCTCGATTTGCTTCAACCTTTTCTCAGACGGGCTGCGCACAGCCATGGATGTGAAGTCATGATCAGCATCGTCGAAGAACCTGCCTACGATCTTCCCGTCGGCGAAAGGGGCGGCCCCGCTCAGCCGCTCATCTCCGCGCGCGGCCTCATCAAGCATTTCCCGGTCAAGGGTAGCGGCTTCATGAAGCCGAAAAAGGTCGTCCGCGCCGTCGACGGCGTGGATTTCGATATCTTCAAGGGCGAAACGCTCGGGGTCGTCGGAGAAAGCGGCTGCGGCAAGTCCACCACCGCGCGGCTGCTGATGCAGCTCATCTTGCCTGACCGAGGCGATATCCTGTTCGACGGTGAGACGGTTGGCGGCGCGCTACCGCTTTCCGAGTACCGCCGCCAGGTCCAGATGGTCTTCCAGGACAGCTACGCCTCCCTCAACCCCAGGCTGACGATTGAAGAGTCCATCGCCTTTGCGCCGCGCGTGCATGGTATTGCCGCGAGCAGGGCGATCGCCAGGGCCCACGACCTGCTGCACCGGGTCGGGCTAGAGCCGTCGCGCTTTGCCGGCCGTTACCCGCACGAACTGTCGGGCGGACAGCGGCAGCGCGTCAACATCGCCCGCGCGCTCGCGCTCGAACCGCGGCTCATCATCCTCGACGAAGCTGTGTCGGCGCTCGACAAGTCGGTAGAGGCCCAGGTCCTGAACCTGCTCCTCGACCTGAAGCGGGATTTCGGTCTGACTTACCTGTTCATCTCCCACGACCTCAACGTCGTGCGCTTCATGTGCGACCGGGTGATGGTCATGTATCTCGGCAAGGTGGCCGAGATCGGCAGCCGCGATGCGATCTTCGAAAACACCCGCCATCCCTATTCCGCGGCGCTGCTCGCCTCGATGCCGAAGATGGACCCTTCCGAAAGAACCTCCGAGCCGCCGCTCTCGGGCGACCCGCCGAACCCGATCGATCCGCCGTCAGGCTGTCGGTTCCATACCCGCTGTTCGTTCGCCGAGAGCATCTGCAGCGAGAATTTGCCGCCGCTCGCCAGCGTTTCCGAAAGCCAGTCCGCAGCCTGCCTGATGTCGGTGCCTGGCTCACGCCACAGCCGTGCGCCGGCATTGATGGAGGCATGACCATGCAAACCGCCGCGATGATCGATATTCGCAATCTTTCGGTGACGTTCAACCGCGGCCGAAAGCCCGTCAAAGCCGTCAACGGCGTCAGCCTTTCGGTACAGGCGGGCGAGGTTGTTGCGCTGCTTGGCGAATCCGGGTCCGGCAAGAGCGTCACCATGCGCTCGCTGCTGCGCCTGCACCCAAAAGGCACGACGATCGAAGGCTCGATGACGGTCGCCGGCCGCGATGTGACGGGATTGACGACCAAGGATCTCGGTGCCTTTCGCGGCGCCGTTGCCTCGATGGTCTTCCAGGAGCCGCGGTTGGCACTCGACCCTGTCTACACGCTTGGCCGCCAGATAGAAGAAACCATCATGCGGCATGAGGGCATCTCGCGCTCGCAGGCGGCGGCGCGCGCGCTTGCCCTCTTCCAGAAGGTCAAGATCCCCTCCCCGGAGCGCCGGCTGCAAAACTATCCGCATGAAATGTCGGGCGGCATGCTGCAGCGGTCGATGATCGCCATGGCGCTCGCCTGCAATCCGAAGGTCCTGCTCGCCGACGAACCGACCACGGCCCTCGATGCGACGGTCCAGATCCAGATCCTCCTGCTGATCCGCGATTTGCAGAAGGAATATGGGCTCTCCGTCATCTTCGTCACGCATGATATCGGCGTTGCGGCGGAAGTCGCGGACCGGATCGCGGTGATGTATGCCGGGCGGATCGTCGAGGAAGGCAGGGTCGCCGACATCATCCGCGAACCGAGGCACCCCTATACCAAGGGTCTGCTCGGCGCCCGCGTCGAACTTGCCCATGGACGCGACCGGCTGATCACCATCCCCGGGGCACCGCCGGACCTGGCCGCCATGCCGCCCGGTTGCGCCTTCGCGCCGCGCTGCGCCCAGGTTTCCGATCTCTGCCGCACGGAAGTACCGGCCTTGATGCCGGTCGGCGGGGCCGGCAGCGTCGCTTGTGTGCAATGTGCCTAAACGCCAAAGATGATGAGAGACGATGACAAGGCAGGGAGGGCGCCCGTGCAATCGCGCACGGAACGAGACATGACGCGCATCACATTGATCAACCCGAACACGTCCCGTGCGACGACGGTCATGATGACCGAGATCGCCCGGAAATACCTGCCGGAAAATTTCTCCGTGGAGGGGGTCACCGCCACGAGAGGAGTATCGATGATCCTGAATGGCGAGGAGCTTGCTGCATCGGCCGGCGGCGTCGTCGAAATGGGATTGGCCGCGGAGCAATTTAGCAATGGGCTGATCGTCAGCGCATTCGGCGATCCGGGCCTCGATCGCCTGAAGGCCCTGTCCAGCCTGCCTACAGTCGGCATCTGCGAGGCGAGCATGTACGAAGCCTCCGCCGGAGGCCGGCGGTTCGGCATCGCGACTGTCACCCCCGACCTCGTGGCGAGCTTCGCCGCCAAGGCTGAAACGCTTGGCCTTGCCCACCTCTTTACCGGGACACGGCTGACCAGCGGCGATCCGCTGGTCCTTGCCTCCGACCCCGCGCGTTTGCACGCGGCCCTTGAGCTCGCGGTTCGCGAATGTCTCGAACGGGATGCCGCTGAAGCCGTCATCATCGGCGGCGGCCCGCTGGGCCAGGCGGCAGACGATCTTCAGCGGGCTCTCTCGTCGCCGGTGATTGCGCCTATCCGCTCCGCTGTCGAACTGTTGCTTTCCCGGATCGCCCATCCTCCCGAAGCCGGATCGAGTGCGAACTGATGGGGGCATCTCCCAGGCATGGAGAGGTCGTTTTTTCTGTTGCAAGTCGCGGCATTCCACCGGAAAGTCCGCGCGCTGATGACTTGGCGGAGCTTCCCTTGCCGAAGGATAAATCGTTCCTGTATCGCGTAAGGCAGGCAATTCCCCACCTGCACCCTGCCGAGAAGCGTCTGGGGGAATTCGTCTGCGACTTTCCCGGCGAACTCGCCAGCTATTCGGCGCAGGAGCTTGCCGCGCTTGCGCATGTCTCCAAGGCCACGGTGACGCGCTTCATCCAGCGCCTCGGCTACGAAAACTACGAGGAAGCCCGTCGCCATGCCCGAGCCGAAAAGCAGACCGGCTCCCGGCTCTTCCTGACGGCGGCTGCCGACGCCGCGGCCGCCCAGTCGATGCAGGCGCATGTCGCCCAGGGGGTCGCCAATCTTGAAGCAACGTTCCTTTCCATTTCCCAGGGCCAGATCGAGGCCGTGACGGAAGCGATGATTGCGGCACGGAAGGTCTGGGTGCTCGGTTTCCGGAGCAGCCACCCCTTTGCCTCCTACCTGCAATGGCAGCTGACCCAGGTCATCGAGGATATCGTCGCAATCCCCGGCGCGGGGCAGACGCTTGGAGAACATCTTGTCAGCCTGCGGGAAGACGACGTGGTCGTATTCTTCGCCATGCGCCGGAGGATCGCTCAGGTGGACGCCATCCTTGCCCAGCTCCGGAAGTCAAAAGCGAAACTCCTCTACATCACCGACGAGGGTGCCGCGTTCGAGACGTCGGCAACCTGGCATTTCCAATGCCAGACCCTGGCGCCTGGCCCGCTCTTCAACCACACGGCGGTCATGGCCCTCTGCCATCTGCTGATCACCCGATGCCTGGAGAAGGCAGGCGTCGAGGGGAGAAAGCGGCTGCGCAACATCGAGACGCTGAATGAGGGGCTCGACGAACTCTGATGCGGTCAGCGCCGATGGCGAGAAGACACCCGGCACTCAATCTGGCTGCCAGTCAATGCTGACCGATATCGCCCCGGGCTTCAAACGGATCGGAATGAAATCCGACGTCCACGATCACAGCAGCAAGGTAACAACCTCGCACAGCGAGCAGGAAAAAGAAGGCCACTGACGTACACAGCACGATATAGTGCCTGCGTTGCGACCTCCTTGGCAGTGTTGATGCAAAAAGCGTCGCGGCATGCCGCACAAGCCGGCCCACTGCCACGATCAGAAACAGAACGACTATAATATACCCGCTCAACGAGGCGGCGCTTATCAGCCAGTGAACCAAAAGACATATCCCGAAAAAAGCCTGCTCCTGCCGTGGAACTGCAATCCGCCAGAGCTCCATCGTCCAAGGCTCCTGTCCGGCTGCGGTTATTCTTTTTCTGTTGGTGCTTCTCTCTATCGCCGAACTGAAGCCGGCCGCGGCCGCTGTAAGCCTCTCAGGATCGAACATCCTTCAATCCTTCTCGCCGACGCAGCAAACCAAAGACGGACTTCAACGCCACCCGCCATCGGGGCGCCATCGGTTCTCGCATCCCTTCATTCTTTGTTTGCTCGATGCCAGCGTGTTCAACTCTCGTTGCCAGAGGCTGAACAAGGAACTCGATCCGTTTCATGAATGCGCTGCTGTCGAACCGTTTCGACGTTATCAACGGACCATCGCCGGAAGGCTCCGTGTGGAAGAAAACCTCGAGATTGACCACCGGGATGGAGCGGATATTCCGCACGAGATCGATCTCGGGTCGGGTCGTTATGGCGAAGGAATAATTGTCCGAACGGAGTGCCGTAAAAGCCTCCGGAAACGTCGACACCGCAACGGACTCATGTCCATGGGCGGCCAGCATCGCGACGATCGCATTGGCCGCCGCCACTGGCAGAAACACAAGAATTCTCTTGGGGTGAATGGTTTCGATAGACATAGCGAGTTCCTCATACGGAGATGAGAAAACCTAGCTTTTGCCGGTGCAAGAGTGTGTTTGGTTTTGTTTGATTTTGTTGCAGCCGCCGTCCGCGGTTCAGCGGTATCGACCGGGACAACATTTCTTAACATCACAAAACCCAAGTTAACGGCGTCGTCTGGGACAGTGCGCTCCGCAAGAGGCTGGCGCGTCGGGCTTACACCTGCACGCCAAAAACTCTCTACCGGATCCCAGGAGCCAATTCGAATGTCATTGACCAATTCCTTCTTAAGCCATCCGCGGCGCGTCGCCATCGCTGCGGGGCTCGCGGTTGTCGCTTGCCCCCTTACCCAGGCGAGCGCGGCCGACCCTTACGAAGGTGAAGAGGCTGCTATCCCCGCGACAGAGAATTTCGACAAGGGACGGTTTGGCGGGATACGCCAGAAGCTTTCCGACTGGAACGTCATGGTTGGCGCCGGAGCCATGTATGCACCTAAATTCGAAGGATCGGACGAGTTCGAACTGGTCCCCATTCCCATGATTTCCGCCACCTTCGGCGATCGCGTCACGGTCGATCCGGGCGGGCTGGAAATCGATGTGCTGAAGTCCAACGGCGTCAAGCTCACGGTGAAAGGCGGTTACGACATGGGGGGCGGGCGCGATGAAGACGACTCCTCTCACCTGAGAGGGCTTGGCGACATCGACGCCGGCGCTGTCGTCGGAACGCAGCTCTCGTATGAATGGGGGCCGATGGAATTTTATGCGTCTGTCGACAAGACAATCGGGGGCAGCGACGGCTTGATCGGTCAGGTCGGTGCGAATGTCTCGCATCACTATGATCGCTTTATTCTTTCCGCGGGCGCTTCCGCGACGTTCGCCGACGACAATCACATGGAAAGCTATTTTGGGGTAACCGCTGCCCAGTCCGCGAGATCGGGATTACGGCAATATGAGGCAGGCGCTGGCCTGAAACGCTTCGATATCGAGGCGTCCGTCACATATATGGCGACCGAACACTGGGTTATTCGTGGCCAGGCAGCGGTCGGCTTCCTGACCGGCGATGCGAAGGATAGTCCGATCGTTCAGAACGACGTTCAACCATCTGCGATGCTGATGGTCGGGTACAAGTTCTAGAAGATCGGCAGGACACGGCAAAGCCGGCGACATCCTTCCCGCTCGCCGGTCTCTTATCCTCGGCTTCTCGCAGTCAACTCCATATCGCGGTCATTCTCTCCCGGCGAGCAGGCATTCCAGCTGGCCGGGTCTGGAGCCGCAGTCCCGCCCAACTGGTCGGGACATGAAATCGCGGCTGACGACTACGGGCAGTAAGCGCGATGCCAGAAAAGCAGATTCAACCGATGCGACCAACAACTCTTCTTCTCGCCCTCTTCGTGAGCGCAAACCTTGCTTCCGCAGCGGAGCCGGTGCTTGCGCAACAGAACAAGGCGGCAGCGCTTACCGTCGCCGTGGCAAGTCCCGCAGAACGCCGATGGCCTGAAACGGTGCCAGCCAGCGGCTGGCTCAAGCCCTGGCATGAAGCGGTGATCGCTGCGGAAATCGATGGCCTGCGCGTGACCGCCGTCCTTGTCGATGTCGGATCGGTCGTTTCGAAGGGTCAGCCCCTCGTCCAGGTTGCCGACGAAGCCGTGCGTGCGGAACTGCGTAACCAGGAGGCCGCCTTGGCAAGCGCCAGGGCGGACCTCGCCAAGGCGACGGCGAATGCCGATCGGGCACGCAAGGTGCGGGATAGCGGCGTGCTGTCGGATGAAAAGATCAACGAATACCTGATCGCCGAACAGACGGCGATGGCAGGGGTGGAATCCGCCGAAGCCTTGCTGGAAAGCCAGAAGATCAAGCTCGCCAAGACGACTATCCTGGCCGTGGATGATGGACTGATCACATCCCGCTCGGCCCAGCTCGGCGCCGTCGTCTCCTCCGGCACGGAACTGTTCCGCATGATCCGCCAGCAACGCGTCGAATGGCAGGCGGAAGTATCCGCACGCTATCTGCCTCGCATCAGGCAAGGCCTCACAGCCACGATCGTCGGTCCTGGTGATCGACGGGTCAAGGGAACCGTGCGGCTTGTCGCACCGACGGTCAGCACCGATACGGGGCGGGCGCTCGCCTATGTGGCGCTGCCGGCGGCGGCGCGTCCGCCCATCGGTCTGTACGTCACCGGCCAGATCGAGCTTGAGACCACGACGGCGCTCACCGTGCCCGAGACGGCGCTCGTCCTGCGTGACGGCATCGCTTACGTCTTCACCGTGGATGCAGACAGGCGCGCGTCACGCGTTCGCGTGGAAACCGGCCGCCGCAATGGCAGTGAAGTGGAAATCCTCTCTGGCCTCGACCGCTCGACCGACGTCGTGACGGCGGGTGGCGCTTTCCTTTCGGACAAGGCCTTCGTCCGGGTGGGTGGAGAGGCGCTCGTCAAGCTCGAAAAGGGAGAATCGCGATGAACTTCTCCGCCTGGTCGATCCGAAATCCGGTTCCCGCCATCCTGCTGTTCATCCTGCTGACCGTCGGCGGCCTGATCGCGTTCGACCGGCTCGCGGTACAGAACTTTCCCGACATGGACCTGCCGACGATCAAGATCAGCGCTTCGCTTGAAGGCGCCGCGCCGGCGCAGCTCGAAACGGAAGTCGCGCGCAAGATCGAAGACAGGCTCGCTTCGCTGAGCCTCCTCGACCACATCACGACGACGGTCACGGACGGATCGGTCATCATCAATGTCTCGTTCCAGTTGGGAAAGGACAGCGAGGAAGCACTGAACGAGGTGCGCAATGCCGTCGATAGTGCGAGCGGCGACCTGCCTTCCGAGATGCAGGCGCCGGGCGTGACCAAGGTGACAGTGCAGGGCTCCACCCTCCTCACCTACGCGGTGCGCTCCGCCCGCCTCAACGAGACGGAACTCTCCTGGTTCGTCGACAACGACATGACGAAGGCTCTTCTTTCCGTACCCGGCGTCGGTGAGGTCAGCCGGATCGGCGGCATCGAGCGCGAAGTGCACATCGACCTCACCCCCCAGATCATGAGCGCCCTCGGCCTCAGCGCCGCGACCGTTTCCTCGCAGCTCAAGTCCGTCCAGGCCGACACATCGGGCGGCCGGGCTGAGATCGGCGGCGGAAAGCAGGGGATCCGCACGCTTGGGGCGGTTTCCTCGGTCGAGGAGCTGAAAGCGCTCGCAATCCCGCTTCCGAGCGGAGAGCTGGTGCAGCTGGCCGAGATTGGCACGGTGACGGACAGCTTTGCCGACCGCTCGTCGATCGCCTATCTCGATGGCGAACCCGTGATCGCTGTTGAGGTGAAGCGATCCAACGGCTTTTCGGATACCGGCGTCGCGGCCGCCATCGAAGCGGCGATGCAGGACTTTGGCGCAGCCAACCCCGATGTCGAGATCGTCCAGGCCTACAGCACGGTCGGGCCGATCATCGAAAACTACGACGGCTCCATGCAAATGCTCTATGAAGGTGCAATCCTGGCGGTCGTGGTGGTTTGGCTCTTCCTGCGCGACTGGCGGGCGACCCTGCTTTCGGCGGTGGCGCTGCCGCTCTCGGTCGTCCCGACTTTTCTCGTGATGTATCTGGCGGACTTCAGCCTCAATACGGTGACGCTGCTCGCCCTCTCGCTCGTGGTCGGCATCCTCATCGACGACGCGATCGTCGAGATCGAGAACATCGCACGCCACCTGCAAATGGGAAAAACTCCGAAGGGAGCGGCCCTCGAGGCGGCCGATGAAATCGGCCTTGCCGTCGTCGCAACGACCTTGACGCTCGTCGCGGTCTTCCTGCCGACCGCTTTCATGAGCGGTATTCCCGGCCTGATCTTCCGCCAGTTCGGCATAACAGCGGCGGTGGCGGTTCTCGCCTCACTGGTCGTCGCACGCCTGCTGACGCCGATGATGGCCGCTTATCTGATGAAGGCGCGTCCGATCGAGCAGAGGGACGGCGCGATCATGCGCGCCTACATGGCCGTCGTCAAAACCTGCCTGCACCATCGCAAGCTGACGGTCCTCGGCGTCTGCATATTCCTCGGGCTCTCGCTCTCGACGATTACCATGCTCAGCGCTGGCTTCCTGCCCGCATCCGACGATTCGCAGACGAAGGTCACTCTGACGCTTCAGCCCGGCAGCCCGATTGAACAAACGGACGCCATGACGCGGCGGGCGGCGGATATCGTTTCCGGCCTGCCGGACGTCACGCGGGTGTTTTCCGCCGTCGGAAGCGCCTCGTCGGATGACATGATCGATTCATCGACGACCGTCGATACGGCGACCGCCTCGCTTGTCGCCGATTTGAAGAAGATCGGCGAACGCAGCCGCAAGCAGGCCGAGATCGAAAACGAGATCCGACGGGCGCTCGCGGTTCTCCCAGGCGTCAGGATCGAAGTGGGTACGGGCGGCAGCGGTACGACGCTGGAAATAACGCTCGCCAGCGACGATTCCGGAGCACTCGACCGGGCGGCGGGAGCACTCGAAGAACAGCTGCGAGGCCTTCAAGGCATCGGCGCAGTGACGTCCAGCGCCTCCCGGCAGGCCCCGGAAGTCCAGATCGTCCCGGACCTCAATCGCGCTGCCGCCCTCGGCGTCACGGCAGAAGCGATTTCCGAAGCGGTTCGCGTGGCCACGAGCGGGGATTATTCCTCCTCGCTTGCCAAGCTCAACCTGCCCCAGCGCCAGCTTCCCATCCGCGTCCGGTTCGACCCCGGCAACCGAACGACGCTTGACGACATTGCAAATCTCCGCGTTGCCGGCGCCAGGGGCAGCGTCGATCTCGGTTCGGTCGCCGACATCCGCATCGGGGGCAGTCCGTCCGAGATCAGCCGCATCGACCGCTCGCGAAACGTTATGCTGTCGGTCGAACTCAACGGCCGTATCCTCGGCGAGGTCTATCGCGAAGCGCAGGCGCTGCCCGCCCTCCAAAACCTTCCGGACGACGTCAGGCTCGTCGAACAGGGCGAACTGGAGCGCAGCTCGGAACTCTTCGACAACTTCGCCATCGCCATGGGGATAGGCGTATTCTGCATCTATGCGGTTCTGGTATTGCTCTTCCATGACTTCCTCCAGCCGCTGACGATCCTCATGGCGCTGCCGCTATCGCTTGGCGGCGCTCTGCTGCCGCTGGTGCTGACCGGAACCAGCTTCTCCATGCCTGTGTTGATCGGTCTGCTCATGCTGATGGGCGTGGTCACGAAGAATTCGATCCTGCTGGTCGAATATGCGATCATATCGCGACGCGCAGGTCTTTCGCGCTTCGACGCCCTGGTCGACGCCTGCCACAAACGCGCCCGCCCGATCGTCATGACGACGATCGCCATGGGCTGCGGCATGCTTCCCGTTGCCATGAGCCTCAGCGGCGGCGATGCAAGCTTCCGTCAACCGATGGCGATCGTCGTCATCGGCGGCCTGATGACTTCCACCGTCCTCAGCCTCGTCGTTATCCCCGTGATCTTCACCTTTGTCGACGATTTCCTGCTGCTTCTAAAGCGACGCTTCGGGAAGGGCGACAGCCGCGAGGCCGTGCTCCATGAGCTGAAGATTGAGGCTGACCGCCAGTGTTGACGAACCCATCGACTCAGAGTTCGTGGCGAAACCGCGAAACAAAATTAAACATAATTGTTGCTGACAACCATGCTGCGAAACGGGCTAACTGATAATCGGGATTCCGCCACAAATGGCCAAGCCTATGAATAACGTCGCATCCAATGTTCTTGTACAAGGGTCAGCCCGAATCCTGGTCGTCGAGGATGATCGGGATATCGCCAGCATGCTGATCGATCTGATCAAGGAGGCGGGTTATGCCGCAGAGGCGGTCGGGTCTGCGGTCGAAATGGACGGTGTCCTGAAGAAGAAGGAATTCGACCTTATAGTGCTGGATGGAATGCTGCCGGGTGAGGACGGTTTCAGCATATGCAGAAGAATCAGGTCGTCTGATACGATACCCATCCTCATGCTGACGGCGCGAACGAAAGAGATAGACAGGGTTGTCGGACTGGAGCTGGGCGCCGATGACTACGTCACGAAGCCGTTCAAATCCAGGGAACTTCTGGCGAGGATAAAGGCGCTTCTGCGGCGCTCGTCGTATTCAGCGCAGGTCAAGCCACAGCAGGCACCCATGACGTTTGCGGGCTGGCGGATCGACCCGGTCACGCGTGAATTGACAGACCGCGATGGTTTTCATGTGTCGCTCACGACGGCGGAATTTGATGTGCTGCTGGTGTTTTGCCAGAACCCCCGGCAGGTAATGAACCGCCAGGAAATACTGGCCCGTACCCACGCAGGCTCTGCAGGACCTGTCGAACGCAGCATTGATGTCCATGTCAGTCGTGTCCGGCAGAAAATCGAACCTAATTACAAGGAGCCGACATTCATTAAAACCGTGCGCCTGGGCGGATATGTGTTCACTCCGGAGGTTGCGATAGCACCATGATTGGCCGCTTGCGCAGGGCATCCATACGAACCCAATTCATGGTGTTCGCATCTATTGTTCCGCTGCTCGTTATCTTTCTTATCGCTGTTCTCCCTGAGCCATTCATTTTCCAGAATGAAAAAATGCTTATGGGCAAAGGCGCTCAAATCGAGCTGCTTGTGCATCTGGTCAGAAGCGCCAGAAATGACGACGAAATCGAGCATCTGGTGAGGGCAAGCGCCTCCAGCAATTTCGAACTGAAGGTTCTGCCATGGAGCGACGTCAGCAGCGAGTTGGCGCGTCAAACGGATGATCCCCTCATTTCGGACGCGCTTCAGGACGTATTGCCTGCCGATTTTGAGGCGGTGGTTCTTAAAGACAGTTCGGACGGCGGGGGACACAGTACGGTTGCGGTGCGCCTTGACGCGCACCGTGCTCTCGTTATCGGGTTCGCCGGTGCCGATGTTTCCCCCTCGTCTTTCAGCGCAGTCTTCGAGTTCATCGCCAAAGCCAACATCCTGATGCTGCCGATGCTCCTCCTGGTGCTCTATATAAGCCGCATGATCACGTCGCCTCTCGTCCGCTTTGCCGACGCGGCAAAGAGACTGCGCCTCGACGGTAACGAAGAAGAGCAATTCACCGCCGAAGGCGCCAGGGAACTTCGCACACTTGCGACGGCACTCAACAACATGCGTCACCGCATCCGTAAAATGGTCGATGATCGCACACGGATGCTGACGGCTGTGAGCCACGATCTCAGGACGCCGCTGACACGACTGCGAATGCGCGTGGAGCGTTCGAAGGACCCCGCCTCCAGGGAAGCAATGTTGGCGGATATTGACAACCTTACCACCATGATTGAGGAAAGCCTTCAGTATTTAAGCAGCACCGTTACAGCCGAACCGCCTCGAAAAGTTGATATTTCCAGCCTTCTGCGGACTATCGCGTCGGAATTTTGTGACCTCGGCCATGACGTAATTTACTGCGGACCCGAGCGGTTTGGATACGTGTGCCAACAAAAGGCTCTCATACGCGCTATCACCAATATCGTGGAGAACGCGGTAAGGTTCGGCACGAAGGTAGCTGTCGAGTTGCGCAATAGCCCGCAGGGTGGAGCGGTAATAATTGTGAGCGACAACGGCCCAGGCCTTGAAGAAGGGCTTGAGGACAAGGTCCTGGAGCCCTTCTTCAAGGTTGACGAGGCCCGGTCACTCAATTCCAGCAGCGGTTTTGGGCTGGGGCTTTCGATTGCGGATGAAATTGCAAAGGGCCACGGTGGCTCGCTGCTACTTGAAAACGTATTACCGCATGGTCTGCGGGTGACGCTACAGTTGCCGCCGGTGGAGACCGCACCGCATCGAAGCAGCCAGGCTTCATCTGCGAAAGAACAGGCGCTAGCGCAAGAGGCTCTCGTCAAGCAGAGGTAATCGACCACATGCTGGTGCAATCCCCGATGATGGTCACGCGCGCTGCCGATCAACTGGTGCCGCTGACGATATCGACGGCAACTTCGGCTCAAGGATTGCCGGCCTGACGAGGTAGTGCATGTCACCCCGGCGGTCTTCGGAGAGAGCCAGCGGAATCCCCAATGCTGCCTCCCGAAGCAGTTTTTCCATCTCTCTCAAAGACACCCGGTCTGCCCGCATCATTAGCCGGATCAGAGGATCCTTCAGGACCTCGGCAATCGTCATCTCATCATCGGTCATAACGACCTCCCGTTTTGCTGTCGCGATCGATAACCGCGGCAAACAACCGCGCGATGTCAAAACAGGGACGAAACCAAGGCGATCGATGAAGTTTTGTTGCGGGATATCAATCGGGAATGCATGGCCGTTGTTCGTCAGCCGGCCGCCACATGGACAACTGCCAGGCGTCGGCAATCCATGAAGCCCGCCGCCGAGCCGGTGGTGAACACCCGATCGCAGCGGCCAATGATTCTTAACATTACAAAACCCAAGGCAACGACGAACTCTGCATTGATACCGCCAGATTCGATTCCGAAGGAAGTTACCGTGAATTTCAAAGGTTATCTGGTGAGCCCGCCGCGTTGGGCGATCGGTCCATCATGGAGTCCGCAGGCAACATCCGCGGATGACATCGGCTGTACGGTCGGTGGAAATTTCAACGTCCCCTCCAGATATTCGCCCGGCGCAAGGCCATAGCCGTGTATCGCGTGATAGCTATCTTCCTGCTGGCTTTTCTCGCCGGCTGCATGGCGCCGGACCGTATTGCCTATGGGCCGAAAGCCGCCGCGACCGCCGGTATCGAGGGGTTCGGCGATGTCCGTATCTACGCGGATACAAGCCGGAGCCTGCCTGAAACACGTGCATGGCTGCCCATCCCGAGACACAAGGAAGTCAACTACCTCGTGTTGTCGGGCGGTGGCGCCGGAGGCGCGTTCAGCGTCGGGGCGCTGAAGGCCTGGTCGGATAGCGGACAGCGGCCCGAATTCGACATTGTCAGCGGCGTCAGCACCGGCGCATTAATCGCGCCTTACGCCTTCCTCGGTCCCGGCTACGACAATATCCTCGTCGACTTGTACACGAGCGGGGTCGCCAAGACATTGGTCGATGCCGATTTCCTGCCCCAGGGCCTTCTCGGCGCAAGCCTCCTGAAGCAGAAGCCGCTTCGAGCGATGGTCGAGCGGTACCTGACGCAGGAGGTGCTGGCGAAAATCGCCGCAGAACACCGCAAGGGCCGGCGCCTGCTTGTTTTGACCTCGAACCTCGATTCCCAAAGAGCGGTGATCTGGAACATGGGCGCCATCGCCGACAGCGGCCGGCCCGACGCGCTAAAACTCTTCCGCGATGTTGTCATTGCCTCGGCAAGCATCCCCGGCCTTTATCCGGCGGTACTCATCAAGGCAAAGTCAGGCGATCAGTCCTTCGAGGAAATGCATTCCGACGGAGGCGCGGCGTCCCAAATCCTGACGATTCCGGAGGGATGGATGGCCAATTCGGACAAGGTCGAGTGGCCCAACGGCGTGAAGCTGAACATGTACATCATCATCAATAACGCGCTGATGTCTGAATTTTCAACCACAACGAACAACACGTTTACGGTCATGGCCAGAGCGAATTCCTCCCTCATCAAGGCGCAGACACGCAGCGCGCTGGTAGCCACCTACATCTATGCCCAAAGGAACGGCATCCGGTTCCGCGTGGCCTCGATCGATACGCAGCTCGCCTACAATATGACCGATCCGTTCAACACCAACTACATGCGTGCGGTCTTCAACCTCGGATACGCAAAGATGTCGAGCGGCAGCCTGTGGAAAGACAGGCCTTCGTTCGCCGACACGCTTACAGCCGCACAGACAGCGCGGTGGCGATAACCGCGCCGACCTCCCTCCGATCCAATAGGAGAACGAAATGTTACATCCCCGCCTTGGCTTGGCAGGCATCCAGCCGTACCATCGGCTGATTGCGCCCGCTCTCCTTGCGTTGTTGCTTGGCGGTTGCGCGGCCGTGCCGCTCGAACGGGCAAGTTCGCTCACGTCCTATGACAGTTTGACATCGAACAACGGGCGAATGACCAAGGCAAATTATCGAGTCGCACCAACCGATCTTGTGTCCGCCAGAACGATCTACATCGAGCCAACCAAGGTTTCGGACGGTGCTGCACTATCGATCAGCAAATCTTCCGATCGCGCCTTGGTCGCGAATGTGATCAGCCGCGCCCTCTGCGTCGGCGCCAGCGATCGTTTCATGGTTGTGGAGCGGAAAGAAGATGCGGACCTCGTCGTTCACGCCACCATCACCCGCATCGTGCCGACCAATACCGTGGTGGCCGGCCTGTCGACGGCAACGTCGCTCGGAGCCAACTTCGTCGCTCCGGTGCCCGTCCCGCGGTTGCCTATCGGGCTTGGAGGTCTTGCCGTGGAGGCCGAGGCAACCACAAGGGACGGCAAGCAAGTCGGTGCGATGGTATGGGCAAAGGGAGCGAACTTCGTGACCACCAGTGCGCGCGTTTCGCAGATCGGGGACGCCTACTCGCTTGCGGCGAGCTTCGGCAGTGATTTTTCCAGGATGCTCGTCAGCGGCAAGACGCCGTTCAAGGGTCTGCCCAAGATCCCTTCTGGGCAGAGGATCAAGTCGGGACTTGGTGGAAAGCCGAAATACCCTGCCTGCGAGAAATTTGGCCGGTCGCCCGGTCTAGTGGATTTTGCGGCCTCCCAGGTCGGGATGCCGCCCACCTGGACCGACAAGCAGCCTCCGGCGCAGAACCGATAGACCATATCGCTCGACAACAAAAAACTCCCGGAGCGATTGCTGCGGGAGTTTTTGGAATTTGGTTGCGGGGGCAGGATTTGAACCTGCGGCCTTCAGGTTATGAGCCTGACGAGCTACCGGGCTGCTCCACCCCGCGTTATAAGGTTTTTGCCTGCGGCAAAAGACCGTGCGTAAAT
>NZ_PVBK01000026.1:0-58434 GCF_002968535.1 Neorhizobium sp. T7_12
GCCCCAGACTTTCCGCCAGCCAGTTCATGGCCAGACCGCGCTCCTCTGCCGACAGTCCCAGAGGCACAACCGCCTCGTCGAGCACGACGACGGCTGCACCCGCCGCGGCACCCGCCAATATGGCATCCTCGGTCCCCGCCAGCCCGCGCAACAGGTTCGACAGCGTCCAGCGATTCGGGCTGGTCTCTTCGGCTGCAGCAAAGCCGACCACTTCCCAGGCGCCATTCAGCGCTTTCACCGCAATACGATTCTCGCCATTCTGCACCGCCTGCTCGTTCGCCGACGACAGGCCGCCGAAAAACAGTTCGATCTCCACGGTCGGACCTCGATCGAAGCGCCCGATCGCGCCGTCCGAAAGCGGCGCCGCCAGAATGCCGACCCTTGCCGGCCGGTCGAGCACTGAGCGCATGCGATACCCTTCGGTCGTGACGGACGAGGATAACGCCGTCCGTCGCCACGGCCGGCAGAAACCCGCAACGCGGGCGAAGTTCGCTGCCTCGCCGGGCGCAAACCGCGGCAGATCGAGAAAGTGCAGTACAGGCGCAAATGCGTCGGAGACGGCGCTACCGCCATTCCTGTACCCCTCGCCGACAGCATAGTTCAAAGGCGCAAGCGGCGCGTGGTGCCGCGCCTCGATCCGCCGCGCTGCGCCCTCTTCGATCCGTTCGACGATAAACGTCCCCTCCGGGCCAGCGGCATCCGGCAGAGCCAGCCGCACCGCATCGCCGGGCTCGACGGCAATCTCCGCCGGCGAAAGCGCAAAACTCAACGACCGCCTCGCGGCCCTGTGCGTGCGCAGCAGCGTCTCGACCGCACCGAGCGACGTTTCCTCCGGCAGCACGGCTGGCAGGTCGTAACTCAGGATGCGCTGGCTTTCCGCCCGCGCCCGCCGCGATCGCACACCCGCCTGTTCGTAGTCCAGACTCGGATTGTAGGAGGTCAGCACCGCCTCCGCCGCAAAATCGCTGTCATGCCCGCGGTTTTCCGACCACAGCGGCTCATCCTCGATATCGGCAATGACGGCGATCTCCTTGGCCGCCAGGCTCGCCGTCAGCCGTGACCGGAAGCGCAGCCTGCCGCCGTCTTCGGCGACATCCACCTGAAAGACCTCGAGCAGCGGCTCCAGAAGCGCCCTCGCGGAGGTCACCTCGCCCTGCACGTAGCCAGTCAGGTCGCCGCTCACTTCCGAAACGTCGAAATCTTCAAAACCATGCTCCGTCAGGATCGCGGCAATGGCATCGGCAAGCGTAGTTCCGCCCAGCCGGCCATTGAGCCAGTGGCCGGTGCGCCAGTTGCCGCCATCGCTCCAGGCCGAAAGATCGCCGGGAAAGGCCGGAACAGGCCGGGCATCCCAAGTCCAGACAAAGACGTGGTCTGGATCGACCATGCCAGTCGGCGGCGCTTCGCCCTGCCACCAGCCATGATGCGCTTCCAGAAACCGACGCTGCATGCTGTCCGACCGCCCGCCGCTCGAAAAATAGGGCAGCGCACTTTCGGCCGATTTCGGGTCGGTAAAGACATTCGGCTGGTTGGCGCCCTTGTCGACCGCCGGGCACCCGAGTTCGGTAAACCAGATCGGCTTCATGCCGGGCACCCAGGCCGTGGGCATTGCAGTCTCGGCACCGCCCACACGGTCATGATGCCGGTTCGACCACCATCCCAGGAGATCCTTGTAACGATAGACCCACGGCTTGCCCGCCAGCCCATCCGAAATTGGCGATCGCAGCCGGTTTCGTCGGTCCGCATCGCTCGCATAATACCAGTCGAAACCCTCGCCGGCGGCGATCTGAGCCGCCATCGCTTGGGCATCATCCGCAAGACGAAACCCATCCGGATTGTCCGCGACAAGATCTTCGTCGCGCCAATCGCCGAGCGGCATGTAGTTGTCGATGCCGACCGCATCGATATCCACCGAAGCCCAGAGCGGATCGAGGTGGAAATGCACCTCGCCCGAACCGTCCTGCGGGTGATAGCCGAAATATTCGCTCCAATCGGCGCCGTAGGTGAGCTTCGTCCCCGTCCCGACGATCGCCCGCACATTCGCCGCAAGCCGAACCAGTTCCTGCACAAAAGGAAAGATCCCCGTCTCGTCGCGCAATTGCGTCAGCCCGCGCAGCTCCGAGCCGAGGATGAAACCATCGACCCCGCCCGTGGCCGCCGCCAGGCCGGCATAATGCAGCACCATGCGCCGGTATCCCTCGGAACCCGCGCTGAAAGCCTGCACCTGCGCCCGCGCAGCCGCAGTCCTATCCGCCGACACCGGGAAACAGGTGATCCGCCCGCGCCAGGGAAAGGCCGCCTGCTCCACTCCGCCATAGGGATCCGGTCGGCCATTGCCGGGCGGAATATCCATCATCACGAACGGATAGAGATAGACCTTCAGCCCACGCGCCCTGAGGTCGGCGATCGCCTGCGCCACGCTCGCATCGTTCGGCGTGCCGCCGAAAGCCGGCCCGCTGAGCTGGCTCACCAAATGTGCCCCGCCGCGCGATATCCCGGCCACGGACCACTCCGCGCTTTCCTCCCACCGCTCGGGCACCTCGACGCCCGGCACGATCCGGCAATGCCCTGCCCTGAGGTCCGTCCCGAACCAGGAGACAACCAGCGCCACCCGCTCGAGGTTCGGGCAGAGCGCCTGCAACTCGTCGAGCGACGCCTGCCAGTCGGTTCCGGATGCCAGCGTGTGGCGATTGAGGATGCGCGCGCTGCCCTCGCCGGTCTTCTCCGTCACCGGCACAGTCGCATAACCATGTTCGGTCGCGCCCGGAGTGATCGTCACGGCGCGTATCTGATGTTCGAGCCTGCCCACCGGCCGCAGCACCTCGAACTGCAGGAGCGGGATGCGATTGCCGAAACTGTCGAGCGGCAGCCGTTCGAACACCACATAGGCCAGTCCGCGATAGGCCGGCGCATTGCCTTCGCCCTGCTTCGCCTCGATCAGCGGATCGGGCAATTGCTCCCCGTCGCCACGATAGACCCGCATCTCGATTGCCGTCAGATCGAGCTCACGTCCATCGGCCCAGACCCGCCGCACGCCAGCGATCGGCCCCTCGCAGAGCCCGACCCCCAGGTTTGCGAAATAGCGAAACGTCTCCACCCGTGGCCCGCTCGTCGCCTTGCCGCCGGAGCGCTCGCGCGTCACCTCCTCCTCGAACCGCGTCGCCCAGATCAGCGTGCCGCCGATCCGCGCCGTCCCGTAGATACGGTTGACCGTCGCCCCCTCGTCAGCACCCGGGATGCGTGCAGTCGCAAGACGAGGCCCGGAGATGGTCGCGCCGCTGCCGCCGATCAGCGCCCGATCGACCATGCTGCCGGCCAGCGCGCCCGCCGCCCGCCCGATGATCGCGCCGACCGGACCGAACACACTGCCGAGCGCCGCACCCGCCGCCTGGAAAAGGATAGTGGCCATGGAAATACCTCACCGCCGCCCAGCGCTGCCACTGGATGCTCGCTCAGATTGTGGTAGCGTCAGAAAATTCGGGAGCAGAAGCAGCACGCGCCGCGCCAGCCGGCGTATCGGCGAGGATAGGCCACGCCGACCCAGGCAAGGGCCTTGCTCTCGAGAATGGAGGTAATGTGATGAGGCTCAGGCCGATTGGCATTACGCTTATCTTGAAGGTGACCCGGACGGGCTGGTCTATAGCCGTCCGGATCAATTTCAAAACATAAGCAAACGGTGGGCGGGGTAGCAGCTCCGCTCACCACTCCAGAACGATACTCCAAGCGGCATTTCTTTTCAATGAGACGCCAAGGGAAACCGGTACACGCCCGCAACCCGTCGCCGCCACGATGGTACCAGCGCCGAACGCGTCACGGCCGATTGCTCATAGGCGTGGATGAAATGCTGCGGCCCGGCCAATACCCCGGCGTGTTTCGCCGGACAGTCCGGCCGCCAGCGAAACAGCAGGACATCTCCCTGCTCCGCCTCAGCCAACGGCACGCTCGGCCCGAAGAGCCGCGCGGCCGCGTCCGCAAGTCTGTCTTCGCCGCTCCGCTCCGCCCAATCGGGCGCATAGGCCGGCACCGTCTCCGGCTCCTCGCCGTAAAGCTCGCTCCAGATCCCGCGGATGAGCCCGATGCAATCGCAGCCGACAGCCCTCGTCGCGCCCTGATGCCGGTAGGGCGTGCCGATCCACTGCTCGGCCAGTGCCACGACCCGCTCGCTTTGTCCGTTCATTGGAAGATCGGGCCTCCGTCGTGGACCCGCTCCCCGTCGGCATAGGAATAGGCGAAATCGGCGCCCGGGACATGTGGAAAGCCGCGAAAATTCAGATGGTTCGCAAAGCGCCTCTTGCAGGTCGCAAACGACTTGTCACAACCCGCGGTCACCGTGAACGTGTGACCCGCTGCAACCGGCTCCTCCAGCGGCAACCAGAAAATCAGCTCCACCGAGCCGTCCGCGCTCTTTTCGTGCGCGTCGACATCGACCGCCACGCCACCCGCAAACGTCAGCACGCCCTGCCGAAAGAAATCGCTCGCGAAACCGCCGAGGCCCGAGACGACAATCTGGCTCGCGTCCTTCACCGCGATCACCGCCCCCTCGCCGCGCCACAGATCCAAGTTTACACCACAACGGGCATCCCCAAGGCTTGCGTCACAGCGCCGATTATAGACGCGTCCCTGCGGCTGGCTCAGCCGATGCGCCAGACTGCGCAGCTCTGCGCGAAACTGCCCGCCGGCGCGGGAAACCTCGCCGATCTCCCGCACGTTCAAGAGCACATGCTGATCCGCCGCCGCCCAGTTGACGAGAAACAGCTCCACCCGCGCACCGTCATACCTACCGGTCGCCAGATCCTGCTCGCGGATCGCCGCACTCGAAAACCCGCCAGCCACCTCGTCGGCACCCGCCGAAAGCCCTGTTGCCGCTTCTGCCTCGCTTGCCGAAAAGCCACTCGCCGCCAGGAAGGTCGTCCCACCAAATGTCAGGTCGTGGTCGTGTTCGGTAAATCCCAGCACCGCCCCGTCACGCCGCGTCACCCGCCATGCATGGCAGGTAGTTGTCGTCTCCTGCGCCCGATGTTCGGCCAGATCAGCCGGTACTGTTTTCATGCCAAAACCTCCGTCAGCGGAATGGTCGGAATATGCCCGGCATCGAAATGCGCGAGGTTAACGTCGATCCGGTCCGTATCGAACCGCACCGGCACGTCGAATTCGTAACCCGCCCGCACCGCCACCCCGACCGGCGGAACATGCCCGGCGGCAAAGGTGACAATCCCCGTCGCCGCATCGACGGACCAGGCCTCCGCCGGTACTGCGACGCCGTCCACCGACACCACGATCGAGCCAGTGGCCGGCTTGGCGATCCGCCTCGTCCAGCTCCCCGCGCCATCCGCGTAGGTTTTGACGAGCTGGAATGCCGCGGTCTCCCCGTCGCCCATGCCGATCGCCTGGTCGGTCGCCGATACCGCCTCGCCCGGCGCGCAGGATTTCCCGTCGACCGGATCTCGGAACCGAAAGCCGTAAAGCTGCCCGCCCCGCGCCTCGAAAAATTCCAGCACCGCATAAAGATCGGCGAGCGACTTCACCCCCGAACCGGCATCATAGCTGCGCCTTGAATCCCGCCAGCGCTGGTTACGCTGCTCGCGCCCGTTGGAAAGATTGACTATATCGGTGCGCCGCATCGGCCCGCCGGTTGCCCCGAGCGCCAGGCGCAACGGGAACCGAACCTCGTGAAAACCGCTCATCTCATCCTCGCAACATCGTCACAGGCCGCGCCGTCCGCGCGAAACACTGCGCGCCAGCATGGCGGAAATCTGCCCTTCGCTTTTCCGAAAGCTCGCGGCGTCGCTCGCCGTCACGTTGAAGACGATCTGCGGCGTGGCCCCGCCGGCCGCCGCAACGCCGAGCGCGCCGTCCGGCCCGCGCCTGAGCGGCAGGATTGCTTCCGCCCCCGCCTCGCCCATCAGGCCCATATCGCCGCCCATCGGAAAGAAGCTCGGGGAACGCACGACACCGCCGTCGGCAAACGGCGTCACCGATCCGACAAGTCCGCCGATCGCATTGCCCAGCATGTTTTCGAGCGGCCTCAGGCCAGCGGCCAGCGCGATGTCCGAAAGCCGGTTGCCAAGCCCCTTGAGTACGTCTTCGAGCCCGCGCCCGCCTGTCGTCGCGGACCTGAGCGCCCCGGTCAGCGCCACGCCGAAGCGCTGCGAACGCACTTCGAGGTCCGCCATCACCCCGGTCAGCGCCTCCGCGCCGGAGAGCGTGCCGGCCAAATTATTGTCGTCTTCCATGGTGAACTCCCGTTTCGTCGCCGCGGCCCTGACTCACCCATCCGGGAACGCCCGCATCAGCGCTTCCAACCCGGGCTTCTCCATACCTGCGCCACGTCCCCTCATCCCGCCGGTCATGGCCAAAAACTCGACCGGCGTCAGCGCCCAGAAATCCCTCGGCGGAAGCCGCAGCAGGCAGAGGCCGGCATGCATCACCGCATCCCACGGAAACGGTCGCCTCGCCTCTTCGATCGCAGTTGTGGCGGAGAACCCACTCGAAGTTCCTCCCGCGACTGGTCCGATTCCCGCTGCGGCACTCAAGGGTTTGCCGCGGCCTCCCCGCCCGGCGCCCCAAACGTCGCCGCCAGCAGATCGCCGACAATCCGTGCGTAGCCTAAAATTCCGCCCTCGACGCTCATTGCCGCCACCTCGTCGTCGGAGAAGAGATTGCCGCCGCCCCTCAGGCCGGCACCGATCAGCCGGATCATGTCCGCCGCCTTCAGCCGCCCGGAGGAAAACCGGTCCGCCAGCCCGTTGAGGTCGCTGACGGAAAACGCCGTTTCCAGTTCCGCCAATGCGCCGAGCGTCAGGCAGAGAATGCGGCGGTCGCCATCGATCACCGCCTCCACCTCGCCGCGCCTGCGGTTTGCGTGTCCGCCCGCCATCACAGCACTCCGAAGGTCAGGCTGCCGGCCGATTCCAAGGCCAGTTCAAAGCGGATCTCTCCATTGTGCTCGCCGGAATATTCGAGCGCCGTCACCTGGAACGGTCCGGTCACCGTGCCGAAGGCCGGGATCAGAATCTGCCAGGCCAGAATGCTGCCGGCAAAGAACGCCGCCCGCACCAGCGCATCGCTTTCCTGGTCCTTGAAAATGCCGGCGCCGGTCAGAGAAGCGCGCTGCACGCCGGCGCCACCCAGCAACTCGCGCCAGCGTCCGGCGCTTTCGGCATCGGTGATGTCGACGGTCTCGGCATTGAAGGCGAGCCGCTTCGAGCGCAACCCCGCCACCGTCAGGAACGCGCCGTCATTGTCGATCTTCAAGAGCAGGTCCTTGCCCTTCTGCGCCACCATGTGGAAGTCCTTTCCGCTGTTATCCGTTTGTCGCTTCCGCACCGTAAAAAGCGGTGCTAGAGCATCGGGCGCTCAACCGTCCCTTTCGCGAATGCCTTCCGCCGCCATGCCCAAAATTCTCCCGCTGCGCTCGGCGCAGACGATCGCCGTGCTCGCCGTCACCCAGATCATTTCCTGGGGCACGACCTTCGATATGCTCGGGGTCATGGGCCGCATCGTCGCACCGGAACTTGACCTTCCGAACGAGGTCGTCTTCTTCGGCCTGTCGATCATGATGCTGGTGAGTGCGCTTGCCGGTCCCGCGACCGGGCGGCTGCTCGGCCGCCATGGTGCCGCAAAAGTCATGGCCGGCGCATCCGTCATCTTCGCGATCGGCCTGCTGCTGCTCGCGAGCGCCCACGAAATCCTGGTCTACGGCCTCGCCTGGATCGTCATCGGCATCGGCGGTGCGCTCGGCCTGTCGGCGCCGGCCTATACGGCGGTCGTCGAGCGCGAGGGGCTGGACGGCAAGCGCATCATCGCCATCCTGATGCTGTTCACCGGGCTTTCGGCGACCATTTTCTGGCCACTCCTGGCGCTGATGAACGATCTCGTCGGCTGGCGGATGACGTTCGTATTCTCGGCGATGCTGCAGCTCTTCATCTGCCTGCCGCTCTATCTGTTCGGTCTTCCCAAACCGATCGACCGCAACGAGCAGACCCAAGCCACGGATACGGCCCCTGTCGATTTCACGCCGCCGGAACGCCGTCGCGCCTTTTTCCTGGTGGCGGCGGCAACCGCGATCAGTTCGTTCATCAGTTTCGGCCTGTCGCCCTCGCTGCTGGCCCTGCTGCAACAGGCCGGCGCCTCGCCGGCGCTTGCGCTGCAGCTCGGCTCGGCGCGGGGCGCGATCGGCGTTTCCGCCCGCTTCGTCGACATGGCTCTCGGCAGACGCGGCAATGCGCTGCTCACCTCGCTCGTCGGCACCGGCCTGATCCTCTTCAGCTTCCTGCTTACCGCGACCGTCACGTCCTCTGCCCCGGTCCTGGTGGTCTTCATGCTGCTCTACAGCTTCGGCACCGGCGTGCTTGCAGTCGCCCGTGCACTCCTGCCGCTGTCGCTCTTCTCACCGCGCGAATTCGGCCTGCAATCGGCCCGCCTGTCGCTGCCGCAGAACCTTGCCACTGCCGCCGCGCCGGTCATATTCACCGCCATCCTCGACCGTGCCGGCGTCACCGCGGCGTTGGTGACCGGCGCCGTGCTCTCGGCAATCTCGCTGGTATTGGTGCTGATGCTGGTGAGGCTGGTGCGGCGGGCGAATGCGCGGACGGCGGAACCTAGTCCCGCTTCATGATCCTGTTCTTTCGCTCGCGATCCAGGTCGATGATGCGGCCGCGAATCTGCTCGAAGAATTCCTTCGGCAGCATGCCGTAATCCCAACGGCCTGGATCGTCCGGACGCGGTCTGAGGTCGTAGCCGGGCCACAGGAACCTGTTGAGTTCATCCAGCCGCAGCCAATGACGGCCATCGTCGAAGCCGAGGCTTTTGCAGATCGCAGCAGGTATTTCAAGCGAGGCCTTCGGATTGCCTTGACCAGGCGGCGAATGCGTCACCGGCGCCACGATCGTCTGGATCGCGCCTGCCTGGTTATAGGCGGCGACAACGATGGCGCAGGGACGATCCTTGCCCGCCTCCACTGAGCCGCGATCTTCCTCGCTGCTCCAGAGGAACGCGTAACGAATGACGAGACCCGGCTTCGGTTCCGGAAAGCTCACCTGGCAATCGAGCCGTATTCGGCGTCACGGATAGCAGAGAGTGTCTCCTCGTCCAGTTCACCGACAGTCAGGATCTCCCGTTCCTTGCGCTTCAGCGTCTCGTAATGGGCAAGCTCGCTGGCGGAGAGATAAGCGCCTACCACGCGCCCGTGACTGGTGACACTGATCACCTTGGCGCTGATCGCCTCGTCCTGATATCTTGCAAAATTGCGGGCGAATTCCGTCGCCGCAACGCGGAGGGGTTCAGTCATGAAGCTGCTCCTTGGCTCCACTTAAAATACGCAAAATGTGTAATTTACGCAAGCCTATTCCGTCACCGCCCGAAACCGCATCTCCGCCAGATAGAACTTCGTCTTCGGCTCCCGCCGCGTCCTTGTGCCCACTTGCAGCAGGTTCACCAGCACCGCGCCCTCCAGCGCCAGCGCCGCATCGTGCAGCAGGGCGTGCAGCAGGCCGGCGATCTCCTGTGCCTGCCGCCGTCCCTCGCCATCCGACCAGATTTCCAGAACCAGAAGATGTTCCTCGCCCGCCTCACTGGCGGTCGAAAAGTCCCGTGTCTCCAGCTCGCCGAACACCACGCACGGCAGCTTTGCCCGCGGCAGAAGCCGGTCACGGATGCCGCCCGTGCCGACGATCGCAGTCAGCGCCGCATCATTGGCAAGCGTCTGATGGATCGCCTGCAGAAGCGCGTTTCCCGCCGTCATCGGGTTTCCTCCTCGCATTGGCAGACGAGATAGCGCCGCGTCTCGTCCAGATCGTGCACCAGCTTCACCAGGAAGGTCCGCGCGCCCTTGCGAAACCGCTGGCCGGCTGAAATGCCATCGCGAAACCGTACCCAGATGCGGTGGCTGATGGTGCCGGTCTCTGCGGCCGCCTGTTCGGCTACCACGAACGAAACCGGCTCGATCCGTGCCCACAGCGAGAGCATCACCTCCCAGGCCACCGTCGCGCCGCCCTGCCCGTCCGGCACCGTCCGGGGCGCCTCGAGGTCGAGCCTTGCGGTCATCAGCCCCGGATCGAAGAACACGACCATCAGAGCCTCCGCATCCGAAAGGGCGCGATCAGCCGCTCGTAGCCGTCGGGGATGCCGGCCGGCTGGTCCTCCGGCGAAACGACGCCGCGAAAGGCGAACATGTGGCCGATATGGATCGACATCGCCCGCTTCAACGTATCCGGCACATCGGTGCCCGCCTCGCCGAAACCGGCCGAAAAGTCGATCTCGATGCCGTTGACCGATCTGCCCGGTGCCGGCGGGTGCCGCAGCCACAGCCGCGTCGGACGGCCCTTGCCGTCGAGCAGATGATCTTCCAGTGGAACTTCAAGCGCCGTGCCGTCAGCGTCGTAAACCGTAACGTTCTGAATCTCTTGCACCGGCGATCTCGAAATCCGGATCACCCCGTCCGCTGGCCAGCTGTCAAGATAGAGCCGCCAGGCCTGAGAGATCAGGCAAAGCCCGGTCTCCCGCTCCAGGTGTTCGCGGGCGGTGCTGATCAGCGAGGCCAGCAGCGCATCCTCATCGCTTCCATCGAGACGCAGATGCGCCTTCACCTCGGCAAGCGTCAGCGGCTCCGCGGAAGGCGGAGTGGTTTGGGCGTAGGTCATGGGGATCCTTCGAGAGCTTGGCCGACGCCGGCTCCGCATACTCCGTCATCCTCGGGCTCGACCCGAGGATCCAGGCCGAGCCCGATGGGTATCAATGCGGAGAGGCGCCACGCTAGAAAGGCTGGATCCTCGGGTCGAGCCCGAGGATGACGGAGGCCGAATTATGCCGCCGCAAACTTCACCACCTTGATCGCCTCGAAATTCTGCACCCCGCCGCCGACGCGCTTGGTGGTGTAGAAGAGCACATAAGTGCTAAACGCGGTTTACACTACTTTTTTTAAAGCGTTGCAGCGCAAGGGTTTTTGCTGCTTTCCGACGAAGGCTCCGGCCAATGTCGATTGGTTCTTAGGTCTTGATGAAGTAGTTCACGTTGACGTTCACCGGGCGCGTTTCAGTTGCCGTTCTCACCTGACGCGAACTATCCATCGAGACAGAAACTGATGTCGCCGTTCCGCTACCTCCGCCTCTGCTCCACGAATCCGTAGCGGCACCGCGAAAGAATGGACCCGTTGATGAACCGGCAAGGACACCACCAATCGAACCTGAGATCTGTTGCATCGCGTCAGTCTGCAATGATCCGAGTGCGCGCGCAGCATCCAAGCCACGCCCGTCATCAGAGCCACGCGCGAAGACGCCGCGAAGATCAGGAAGGTTGAACGTCGTGCCGTCACCCAAACCCCAATCGCTTCTAAGATAGGAATGTGTTCCAGACTGCGTGCCGGACGTGGAGACAAAAACGTCGGCTTGCTGGTTGGCCTGAGACGTTGCAAGTCTGAAGTTGTTCGCGTCGACCGAGATGACGAAATAGTCCGACGTAGTATTGAGGCCAGTCGGGAGCGCGCCGGTTGTGCTTAGTCGGAGCCGTTCGCCTCCTACAAAACCGTGAGCGGTCTTTGCAAACAGGGCCGACGCGATCGTCACCGTGAAGTCTTCCAGCGTGTAACCAGCATTCGTGACCAACGCATCGAATAGATCAGCATAGGTAGTTCTGCTCACCGCCGCGCCGTTGCACTTGAGCCAGCCCGTCGGCGGCGTTGACATCGCACCAATGACGATGAAACCAGCCGGAAATCCTGGGATTGCTGTAACCGCTGTTTTCACGAAGGCGGTTGTCGCAAGTTGAGTGCTATCGCTTTCGGCGGTTGCTGTTGGAGCGGTTGGAGTACCTGTCAGCGCAGGAGACGCTAGGTTCGCTTTGAGATCGAGAGCCGTTTGTTGAGGCGTCGATACGGGAAGCGCAGTTGCGTGATAACCATCGAGCAAATCTGCATCAAGCGTAGAGCCATCACCGTCATTGGCAGCGGTCCAAACGGTTGCACCGGCAAACTGCATATTGCCGGTCTCGGGAATATCTAGTTTCTGAGTTGCGACGCCGGCAGCATTGTAGGTTTGGATTGTAACGGCTGAACCGGCGATGTTAGCGGAAATCTGGCCACGGTTGATCGTGCCAGTCTTCTTGCGAAGGTAGATCTGTGGTGACGTGTCATCATCGACCGAGAGAATATCGCCGCTTATCGTTGTTGCAGACGTGAATGTTTTACCGGTCTGTGTCGTAGGTAGTCTTGCGTCAAGAATGTTGCCCGAGACACGACCGATTTCTGTAAAAGCAGGGTTCGTGATACGGAAGGCCGCGCCATCGTAGTGGGCAATGACGACCGTGCTGGCCTGAATATCACCGAGCAGCAGAGCCGAGCCATCTGGACGAAGCAGCGACTTCGCACCTTGAGCGTTGACGTTCAATGTTGCTGCACCAGCGCTCGTCACATGCGCCCAGAATACGAATTTCTTGCCTTTGGTGATCGGAGCGGGTGCTTGCGCGTAGGTCAGAACGTAAGCGGTCGAAGTGCCGGTGCTCGTGTAGATGGGATTGGATTGCACATAGTCGCGCTTGATGGCACCGCGAGTTGCACGAAGGATCGGAGCAACTGTGTTCGGCGCATAACTGCCCTGAATACCATCCGGGCTTGCGCTGTTATTCGACGGGTCAAGTTCTGACCACTTTGTATCTGAAATGTCTGCCATTGGCGTTTACCACCTTGTTTTTATTGTTTTTGTCGGTGCTCACGCTCTCGCGCTTACGTATTTACCGTTCCCATGCTTTTTCTTGGTAATTGATCTCGCGTAGGTACTCGTCGAGCGCAGTACGAGTGGCCGGATTGGCTGCCGTCTTGGCGAGCGAAGCGATGCCTTCGATGAACTTGCGAGTGCCGCCCTTTTCGACCGATGCTCGTGAGAAGCCTGCAAAGCGATTGACCACTTCAGGGTCAGCCAGCAACGCGGCCTGATAACGACGACCGCCCCAAGCAAGGGTTTTGCCTGCAATCGCTGTTGCTGCACCAGTTGGACCGGCGAACAACGCACCCAAGATCGTCGTGCGATCCAATGGGTTCATTTCTGCCAATGCCGACTGATGCGAAGCCGTGTTGGAGTGATTTGCTTTGCCCTGATACGGCTTCCAATTCTCAGCCACACGCGCAAGACGATCCATGTCCTGACGATACTGCGCACGGCTCGTGCCCTTGAACAGCGCGTCCTTGGCTTCCGGCGAAAGCCTGCTCCATTCGTTGAGCATGCGGGTCGGATTATAGACGCTCTCGCCTGCCTCGGTGACCTGACGGCCCATGCGAAGGACTGTGTTACCGGCGAGATCATCCCATGCTTCTTGTCCACCGGCCTTTTCGATTTGGCGGCGAATGGCCTGCAACCGAGTGCCACCCTTTGTGGACTGCGCAAGAACGTAGTCGTGCACCTTGTCCGGGGTCATCTTGAGGATCGGATCAATCGACTGCTTCTCATTGAAGATGCTGTCATCTGCGACACGACGACGGAACTGGTTGTTCGCCTTACGCCATGCCTGCAAAGCATCAGGACCAGCCGCACTAGCAGTGGCTTCCATGTCCTTGGTCAGAGCATCCGCAACGCTGTTGAGGCGGGTCTTGAGAACATCATCAGCGCCGGGGTCATTTGCAAGTTCTCGGATTGAAGTACGAGCCTGTTTGAGGGCGTTGAAATCAGCACCCTTGCCGACATCTTCGACAATCGCCGACGCCTGCCGAATAGCGGCATCGTAGGCTTTGCCCTGATTGAGTTCAGCGGACTTGCCGAGCAATTTGCGCTGACCTTGGAGGCGCTTCAGTTCCGCGCCGATATTGTCGCCGCTGGCCTTCACACCTTGCGTAAGTTGGGCGGTCTGGCCGTAGAGTTCATCGCTGCGGGCTGTAGCCGCTTCTTTGGCACGCTGGGCGTATCCTTGCAGTGCCTCGCCTAGTTCCTGCTTGCTCGCTGCTCCACGGCCTCCCGTGAGACCATCAACAACCCGCAAGTGCTCATCGCCTTGGGCATTGAAAGCCTGAGAGATGCGATCCTGAATTCGTTTGCCGGAATTGGTATTGGCAAGTGCGTGTTCTTTAGTCGCGATACGGGCATTGCCATTGACCATCCCTGCGGTCGGCTCAGCACCTATAGCGCGGAGATCCGTGGCGCGTTGAGCAGCCTTCGCCGCATCATCAGCACTGCCGACAATAGCGCGACGGCCAGCGTCGATCGCCATCCGAGCGCCCTTCGCAACGGCCATGCCTGCGCCTTCACCAGCCGCGTTCAATGCGAAGGTCTTAGCCGCGTCTGTCAATTGTTCCGAGCCGGTTCGTGTGTCCTCGTTGCCGAACAGGTAGTTTAGACCGCGCTGGACGCCTTCACGGCCTGCGACTGCGCCTGTGCCCGCACCAGCGATACCACCGGCAACACCACCAGCAGCCGTGCCGACTACAGGGACAGCCGAACCGACAGCAGCACCACCGATACCACCGCCGACAGCACCACCGATACCGCCACCGATTTCACCGATCTCAGGTGCGATGCTGGCAAAGTCACCGGCTGTGAGATTAAGTGGGTTCCAACTTTCACGATTGTACATGATGGTCTTACCCGTTTCGGGGTTGGTCATCATGAAGTTGCTGCCGTCTTTCGTTGGCTGCGCATCTGGATAGGTCTTGCGAAGCGCGACTAGTTTGTCCTCTGGCTTCTCAAGCGCACCAACTTCCATACGGACGTTCCATGGTGCTTCGCCTTCGGGATCGATATTGCTTTCATCTGGACCGACACGAACGTCATCGTCGGCATCCATCAGAGCAGCCAAGCCGGGGTCAACATCGCTGACAACCTCGTCCTGGTCCATGAGGGAGAACAACTCGTCTTCCGGCTTCTTCTTTAAAATGCTTCCACTACCAGCCATTAGATGAGCCTCCCGCCGCGATTACCGCGCTTCATCATCATTTGAAGCAGTTCCCACGGCTCCATTCCGTCAGTCCCGTCACCGCGCATTGGCGTCACGCCGCTAACCGCTCCGGTCAGTTGCACTGGCGCGTCCTGTGTGCGACCGCCTTTGGCAACCTGCTTGTTCATGCTGTCGGCGTTCTTGCCCATCATCTCACCGAGACCGCCGAGCAGTTTTCCGGTCTTAGCCGTGTCCATGCCGAAGATTTCATCCGGCAGGATTTTCGGGATGTCGATGAGTGGCTTGTCGGCTTTTGCCGTTTCGATCACGGGTGCTTCCGGCTTATCGACAGCGAGAAGCGAAGGGCCTTGTGCTCGTGCCTGAACCTGAGAAGGTGCGGCGGCGGCGATTTCTTCCGGCGTGCGACCAAGCAATTCCTGTGCAACACCAAGACGATTATCCCAGCCGTGACCAGCCGTTGGGTTTGCCCTGCTGTAGCCTTGTGGACGCTCGTACCCGATCATCGCAGCGGCAGCATCGTGCTCGTTCTGCGCGCTCATCAAGCGGTCGTAAGAGTATTTCTCTGGCCCCTGCATTTCGTGCATGACGAAATCCAGTTGCGTGTCACGGTCAGTAAAATCCGTGCCGCGCTCCGCTGCGAATGACTTCAGTGCTTTTGCACGGTCACCATTCCATTGGCCTTGCCCGATACTATCGGAGCCATCATGGCCATCGCCGGGATTGCGAGCCATTGGGTTCATCGTGCTCTCTTGGAAGAGATTGCCTACGATACCAGCGGCCTGATGCGGCTTGAGTTTGTATTTGTCCTGATAATATTTGAACGCGTAAAGCGCATCGTTATTCAATGCGGGTCTTGCCAATGTCTCACCTCGTCCCGTTGATCGGGCTTCTTGTGGTAGTTATTTCTTTTTCTTGATCTGCTTCGTGCGGGGATCGATGTACGACGCTCCCGACGGCAGTTTGTTGTAATCATCAACTGTCGTGACCGCAGCCGGTGGTGTTTCGACCGGGCGACTAGCCTTTCCATCGTCACCGATGTCCAGCAGGTTCGATTTCTTCTCAGGCCGCGTGTATTCGGGAACGGAAACACCACCGAGAACCGAACGCTCTCGCTTGAAGGTGTCGTTGTCGCCGGGATAAACGGTGTCGAGTTTGCTGTTATACGAGGTGATCAAGTCCTTGTTGCCGCGCTCCATGATATCGAGCAGGCGTGTGATGCTGGTCTCGTCCAGTTGGATAGAACCACCAGCAGCCTTTTCAGCGAACTCACGGTCACTGTTCGAAATGTTGGCCGAACCGACCGTCATCTTGAGCATTGCCGAAACTTGCGGAGCGATAGCCGAGCGGAAGGTTTCAGTGTTTGTGATCTTGTCCACGTCACCGATGCCCACGTATTGACCGATCTTTCGAAGGCCAAGCACATAGTCAGCACCAGCGCCGAACACGCCTCCGCTTTCGACCGCGTTGCGTGCCTCGTAGATGCCCTTCAAGCCGTTTTGCGCCTGACGTGCCTTCTCGTTCTCAGCAAGCATCGTGTCGAAGATCTGCTTATCCGAGCCGCCGCCATTGGTGATGTTTGTTGCACCCGCGCGCTTAAGGTCGATCCGTTCCTGACGGAATTTCGGGTCTTCAAGGCCAAACTCGTAGTCCTTGCGGTCGGTCGTGTACTGGCCAGCATCCTTGGCGCGGGATAGGTCTTCTGCCGATTGCGCAACGCCGGGAGCAAGTTCGTACCCATCAGGGCCGAGCAGCGCGCCGTTCTTACGCTGCTCGTCATCAAGCCGCTGAATACGTTCCATCAGCGCGTTTGCGGCTCCGAACTCGTTGTTGTCCAAGGCGAGTTTGTGAAACGCCTTCAACTGAGAGATGCTATATGCTTGATCGCTGTTGGTATCGATACCGAGCGCAGCGATGGCATCTTTGTTCGCCTGATCGCGCTGCAACTTGATCTGGTTCGCGCCGAGTTTCGCGTTGGTCAGACGTTCCTCAAGACCATCCTTGCGAGCGTCGCCATAGCCTTTTGCCGCTGCACCGATACCAGCGCCGAGGACAGAGCCGAAGTTCATTGGATCGCGGCTAGGTCCACCAGCCATCATAGCACCAGCACCACCTTGGATGAGAGCCATTGCGAGGGCTTGTCGTTTCTCGTCGTCTTGCGGAACGATGCCGTCGAGCAGGCCAAACATCGTTCGGTTCTTCTTCTCAGGTTCAGCAGGAGCCGAAGTGTCGAGCAGAGCGGGTGCAGGAGCCTGTGAAGGTTGATCAACGTTGAGCAGACCACTTTGAGCCTGCTCCTGCAGTTTCTTTTTGTCCTCGTCGGTCAGTGATTGCCACATGCTTAGGAAATCGAAGTTTGCCATTTACGCGGCCTCCACGAATGTATCGGTGATGATGTGTTTGCGACCGCCGATTTCAATAACCGCGTCTGGAATGATCTCTTCGACCTCTTGAGCCATTGGACCCACCCATGTGGTTTGCTCTGGATCGTCCTTGTAGGTGAACTCGTACATCGGGATTGTCGAACCATCGGCAACCGGCATAAAACCGATCTGACGGATGGTGCGCTTGGTGCGCTCGTCGCAAAGTGTGAGCAGCCCGAGAAGCGAACCCAAACCACCAGCAACCTGACCCGCCGTGTTCGAGTACACAGGGGTAGTCACGTTGTTGTAACCACCGCCGTTGACCATGTTGATCATGTCGGCGATATTTCTAATCGGTTGTGTCTGCTCGAAATCGTGCTTCTGAATGTCGGCGTTCAACACGTCCTGTGCGCGGGTATCTTGAATTGCGCCGATCTGGCCCAATTGCTGCGAAGGCAGGTAACCGTAACCGTAGGCATCGCCAGCCATGCCAGCCGCGCCCAACTGAGTGTTTGCAGCGGCGTTTGCATTTCCGGCCTGACTATTCGCTGCATCCAGTTGGAGTTTCGAGTTGTTCAAGCCGTTGTTGACGTCCTGATTGTGAATGTCGCTCTGCAAGCCCAATGCGGCCAACTGCTGTGCCTGCTGAGAATTGCTGGTGTTCGCCACGTTCGCATTTGCGGAAATCTGGTTTTGCTGGTCGCTGTTGTAGAAGTTTCCGACCTGCTGGTTCGCGTTCAACTGTGTCTGAATATCGGTGTTATACTGAGCACCGTACATGTCGGTTGCTGCTCGACCCATCGCTTCCGCTGCTGTCGATGTCGCGTTGTTCAACTGAGTTGCGAACGCATTCGAACCTGAACGACCCAGCATGTTCGCCTGACCGGAAATGCCCGGCATCGTGACGTTCTTCAACTGGTCGGCAATCTTGCCCTGCTGTGTTGCTACCATCTGGTCCAAGTATGGATTCTTACCGACGTTCGCGCCGGATGCCGTAGCCATGAGGTTCGACAACACCGGGTTCTTCGATGAAGCCAGATTGTTCGCCTGCTGCTGTTGCAAGCCCGCTCCTGCGTTCGTGAAATTACCTGCGTTGGCAACTTGGCCGGCTGCTGGATTCGTTCCAGCGGCTGTGCTTGTTTGCAAGCGCGAGAGTGTGTCTTGGGCCTGTGTGGGATTAGCCGAGCCGCCAGCAATATTGGCAACTGCGTTCTGCGCGTTGGTCAGCGCAGCCGTTCCTTGACCACCACGAGCAATCGCTTCCTGCTGCGCCATCGCGTCTTTTGTCGCTTTGGATTGATCCGCAACAGTGGACCCCTGATAATATTGCGGAGCGCCAGCCTCGAAGAGTTTGTCAGCCTTGTTGTAGTACTTCTGAAGAATTGGCTTTGCCGCATCCCATGGTTCTGTTTTTGTGGTGGTCTCTTTTGGCGTGCTACCCATTATGCAAGTCCTTTAAAATATATCGTTTCGTCGTCCCCTTTGTGGGTGGTGAAACCGAATGCTGTTGTGATGCGTGACCAACCGGCTCGGCCAATTCCGAGCACGCCTTCGCAGCCATGCGACCGCGCGTATTCCTCGACCGAGGGCAAACCGACTTCGAAGATTTCGAGCAATGCGCGGGACTTGTTGCCCGCTACGAGGAAGAAGCAGCACACGGACTTGCCTTGCCACTCCGTGAGCGATGTCACAGCGCAAGCGTTGTCAGTGGTCCAGAACTGGTAATCTCGATTGATCAGGCCAGCGTCGATTTGTTCAATCGTGTGGCCGTGGGAATGCTTGAGGGCTTCAATCAGTAGGCTACGATAACGATGATATTCGCGTGTGAATGTCTCGAAACTATCGTGCTTTGTGACTGCCATTACACTCCGTGAATTGCGTACCTAAACGTTCTAACTGTCGTGACTGCCTGACCAAACTTCGCTGTGAACGAGCCAGTCGTATACGTGACTGACCATGTTGCACCAATTGCGTTGTCGCTGTTTGGTGCAAGGGTCACAACGCTGTTTGGATTGACCTTTCCGTTCTGCACCGTGATTGTCGTTGCGTTCGGTGGAAGATCAAACTTGCCTGTGTTGTCGAACTGACGAACCAACTGATTTACAGTTGACTGAACCTGCTTCGCATTGGTCGCGTCATAGATTGATGGGATCGGCATTTAGTTGTCTCTTGGTTATCCCGTATTTAGCGGTAGCCAGCCGGATTTGCTTCAATTTGCAGGAGCGATGCCTGTGTCCACTCACCGTTCAGCAGCAATCGGAAACGGTGGAACCGGCTCTGCTTTCGGAAGTATGCGAAACCCTTGCGACCGCCTGCCGTTTTAATCGGGGTCCACTCAACTGTGTCGTTGGTCAGCGCGCGAGTTCCCACGCTGAGAGAGGCAGTCGCACCATTGCCCTCGTAGAATGGTCGAACGCCGATGACGGTTGTTCGATCACCCTGCGTCTGCGGGTTGATCATCCGAAGCGTGTTGATCAGGTGTTGCTCTTGCGTCTCGATTGTCGCTTGCAGCGTCGCACCGCCAAGGACGAGAATGTCGCCGGTAAGGCTTGCGCCCCAGAGCATTGGCTTACCACCGGCCCAAACTGCGCTATCCAAACTGACGGGGATATCATCGATCGTGCCGTAAACGTCGAGTTGGTCGATTGTCCAAGGAAGGCTCATCGCGTTGAAGATGATTTCGCTTGTCGCGTCTGCATCGGACCAACAACCGGTGTTGTAATTGTAGATGATGATCCGGTCAGGAGAGCCGTCTGTTGCGGCCTTGCTGCAATATTGCCAGTACACAAGCGAGGTGTCTGGATCAGCAGCAACGCTCATGCGGTGGGTTTTGCTCAGGTCGGCATCCGCGAGGAATGTCTTGTTGACCTTGCCGATACCGATGTTGGAGAAGTTGCCCTTTTCCATCTGGTAGAAACCATCATCGCTGAGGAAGAAGGTCTTACCGGCGACTGTGACCACGCTTTGCGGAACCGAACAGCCTTTGCCATTCCAAGCGGTGTCGAACTGGAAAACGTATTCGTCGCCTCTATAGGTGCCTTGGACAATGCCGCGCTGCATCAGCACCCAAACGTAATCGTCCGTGACAACACCAGTGATCGAGCCGAAGTCGTTGATATCTTGGAAGTCGCTTTGCGTGGCGACAGAGAAGTTGAAGTCGAACGGATTTCCATCTGCTGACCAGCGAATGCGGTTTGTCTTTGCGCCGTCAAATGGATCATAGGTATTCGCGAGGATCGCGAAATTCTTGAACACGCTGACATACCTGCCCTGCACGAGACTTGTCAGGTCAGCGAATTGCGTATCCACGTTCATGTCGATGAACTGCGGAGCATCGGTGTAGTTGGACATGATCACGGCGGAGCCATATTGGGCGCTGCGCCATTGCTCGGTGTCAGCGGTCGCGTATCCAGCAGCACGGCTCACGTCGAGCCATTGCCGGTTCGCTGGATTGACCTTGTAGAGTTTCGTTGCGCAACCGCCGTAGACCTTGGCGGTGCCCAAACTATCCTGCCCAACAGCCGTGCCCAAGGGACGTGAAGCCATCGAGGTAGCCGAATAGACGCTGGCGCGTTTCATCGGGCCATAGGTGACGCTGCCAGGTATCGAGCCGACACCCGGAGTGACGTTATGTGCGACTGTCACACCCGGATTGTTGAGGTCGGGAAGATCAGGGGTCCAAGGACCGAACACGCTATCAACGAGCATTAGGCCATACCTCCATCGAAGATGATGGTATTGCCGCTGTTAAACGCGCGACGGTGATCCGCATCGACAAGCGCGAGCGCCTTATCCAGCGCTGCTTGCTCAGATGCTTCCATGCGCGGATTGTCGAAATACTTGTAGCCCTGCACCAGCGATGCACGCAGGTATACGTTCGGGAATTTCGTCAGCAGCCAATTGGTCGGATTTGCATCGGACAGCGGTGTCAGGCTGCGGTAGTAGACTAGACGCACCGTGCGCGGCTCGTCCTGTTCGGGCACGATCTTGTAGGTGTTGCCGACTTGGTAATAGCCGATCTCATCAAAATTCAGAACGTCGCCGTAGATGCTGACACGCACGGCCATCTTGCCATCGACTTCAATAAGGCGTGCTTCGAGGAAGTCATCGGGCAGTTCGACCGCATTGGCTGTGCTCGTTAGGACGGCCTCAGTTTCCATGCGGTAGTGCTTGAGGATCACGTTCAATTCGACTTCGGCCAAGGCGATGAAATCGGCAATTGGCTCGTCAACACTGATTTCTTCGGCGTATTCGATGATCTTGGATTGGAGCGCGGCGTAATCGTTCAGGGCCATGTTAGAGCCTCAAACCGTTCACGCGGAACTTCTTGTAGTCGGGATCATTCAGGCGACGTGCCATTTCAACGTCGTCTTCTGTGATGCCTTCCTGTTCCCATGCGTAGTAGATGCTGGCCGGAATGCTCGCGACTTTTACGTTCGTGCCGAGTTTACCGGTCGCGCTGAACGCCTTTGCCTCTTCGGCATTTTGTTCAAGCAGGCTTTGGAAATTGCGGTGGTAAACGTCTTCGACAACGTGGTTGCCTTGACGTGTCCAGACTACGGTTTTGTTTGCGTCCTCATGTACGACTTTCGTTTCTCCGTCTTTCAGGAAGAAGTCGATGGTGAGGTCGAGAATATTGTCATTGTTCACGTTCGCCTCTTTGTTATTGTTTTTATCGGGCGATAAAATGAAGGGGCCAATTAGGCCCCTTCGTTAGTTCGATTAGACTGCTGCGGCCTGAACGTCTGCGATCTTACCGTTGCCGGTTTCGTCGCGTGCTTCCAGCGTAAGTTCCGCATGGATCATCTTGGCCTCATAGAGACCACCAGCAGGCAAGTCCTTCTTGGTGAATGTGGTGAGGTACGATGTAGCCCATGTGGATTCGTCCAAAAGCAGGACTGTACGGGTACGCATGATGAAGTTCGGCTTTACAATGTACTTGCCGAAGTCGCCTTCGTAGTAGTCAACCGCGTTAACGATTGTCTTCTTGTCAGCAGCCGTATTAACGGTTGTGCCGCCATTGAATGTGGACAACTTACGCTTCAGTGAACCACCGAGCATGATTGTCTTCGCACGACCACCCTGTTCCCAGATATCCTGGAAAGCGTCGTTGAGCATTGTTTCGGTGAATTCGCGCAGAGTACCGTCAACAACGTCAGCAACAACGTTTGTCGCTGGGTTATAGCCGCCGGTCACGCCGGTAGCACCGTGAGATGCGTTGGTCTTGATCCACGCTTCTGCACCAGCAAGTTCGCGAGTACCGGAAAGAACCGAACCCTGAGGACCAGTGATAGCCTTCTCGATGTCGCGCTTGATTTCCTTGGAGGCGTCCTTGATCTGCTCTGCCATGTGATCAACCTCGCCGACAGTGGAACTGTCTTCAACAGTCGTACTGACCGAACGTGTCTTAGCGAAGATCTGGCAAACGTTAGCCGCGCGTGCTGCGAGCGTGCTTGTAACTGCTGGAGCATCTGCGCCTTCAGCCTGTGCGTTTGCAGCCGCATCGTTCAACTTTTTAGAGAAGAACTCGCGAAGAATGTTTGTGGTCGAAGTCGTACCAATCGAACTCAGGAAAGGTGTTTCCTCACGGTCGATTGTGGAAACGGCATTATGCCACGACTGCTTAATTGTCTTTAGATCGGATGTTTTAACCGGGGCCATTTTTGGCTTCTCCTTAATTAATTATTCAAAAGGTCTTTGAAGATCGCCGTTGCATCGTCTTCCAACTTCGTCTTCTGATATCTGCGGATCGAGTTGGTCACGTGATCGCCGGCTGGCTTCTTTGAGGATGCAGATGTTGTAGGCGCGGCCATAACTGGCTTTGCTTCAACCGCCTTCACTGCCTTCGGAACTTGCTTTGCGATGTTCAAATGCTGCATCGCGTAGTATGCGAGTTTGATCAGCACCGGATTATCGATGCCTGCGATCATGTCCGCTGGAACGCCCTGTTCATTGAGGAACGTTTCAACAGCACCAAGATTTGTGTTGGCGTGCTTATCTCCGAACACTTCGGGCATTTCGTTGGCTAGAACTTCACGTGCTTCAATTTTACGTTGACGTGTTTGTTCGACCTCGAATTGCTTCTTCTGTTCATCGATCTGCGCTTTATAACCAGCAATCTCTTGGAGGCGTTTGATGCGCTTTTCCTGCTGCTTCTCCCACTGGAACTTCTTTTTCTGGGCTTCGTATGGGTCGTTTTCCCATTCCGCTTCCCAATTCGGTTCCGTGAGATCAAACTCTTGAGAAACGACCGTCATCAGGCCGTTGATCTGGTTTTCAAATGCGCTACGAATTTGATGCTTATCGACTTCCTGCACCATCCACTGTTTGCGGAGTGAGGCAATCTCTTGCATCTTCTTCGTGTAATCGGACTGACGTCTGTAGCCTTCCTTCAATTCCTTTACAGTGAACTTCTCGCCGTTGACGTCTACGAGTGTGTCATCTGGAATGGCGTTTGAAGTATCTGCCTGTTCGTCGTCCGCTGCATCTTCAGTTTCATCGCCTTCAACGCCTTCGGAGTCCTCATCAGGTTGTTCCGCGTCGTCTTCGATTTCATCTTCCGATGTTGAAGCATTTTGTGCTTCGGTAGTTTCAGTACGTTCAATATCGGTTGTAGCGTTTTCGCTGTCCAATAGTTGTTTGAATGTATCTGCTGCTGAATTGTTGTCAGTAGCCGATGCAGTTCCCATGTCGGGATTGTTGCTCGTTTCCACTTGTATGCCTTGGGTAATAGTTGATCGTGCAACTATTTAGTCAGGGCATTGAATTCTCTTGTCTTATGCCTCTGGAACGTCGTCGTTGGCGTAGTACTCGGCTTGCTCAACCCATTTGCTGAGTTGGCTCGTGCATAGGTTCCAGTTCAACATCTGCGCGTGCAGGATATCTCTGCTATGGGTGTCGTCTTGCGCTGTCTTCCACATTTGCTCACAGGCATTGCGCTTCAACGCGTCCATTGTCTCGATGAAGAACGGTGCTTCCAAAAGCAGTTTCGCGTTATTGCCGCGATTGATGATTTCCTCTTTTTTCAATTTAACTCCTTACATGCCCTGTGGCGGCATCTGCTGTTGTGGCGCTTGCATTGCTGCTACCTGCTGCGCTTGCGCTTGCTGAGCGGCCTGTGCTTCTGCCTGAGCGCGTTCCTGCGCTGCCTTTTGCGCCTGCTCGTTTGCAAGCATGGTCATTTCCAGATCGTTGCGCTGCTTGGCCGTCTCAGCCTCAACGCGGGCAATATCGACCTGGGCCGCGTACTTGGCCGTGATCTCGGCGCGCTTGAGTTCGAATTCCATTGCAGCCTTGTCCTTCTCGCGGTCATTGCGCATGGTCTCGATTGCAATCTCCAACTGACGATCTTTTTCCTTCTCGGCCATTGCTGCCTGAGCCTTGACCTGTTCGACTTCGACAAGCGGATTTGGTGGTGGTGGTTGTTTTGGTTGCGCCTCGGCCTGCTTCCGCGCGGTCTCAGGATCGATGAAATACAGCGATGGGTTCTTCTGTCCGAGAACGTCCAGAGTGCGAACGGCGCGGTTATAGGCGGTCTGCGGGTTGGATAGACCAAACTGCGCCATTTCACCCTGCAAGGCTTGAATCATCTGCATGTTTTGGATCGAGCCGAGTTTATCGGTCACTCCGAACGCAACATTGGTAGTGATGTCTAAATCCGAGTCCCACTCGTCAACGCGCATATTCTCGTATTTACCGGTCAAGCGGGTGATCAGTTTTGCGGCGTCATCTGCGTTGTTGCGGAGAAGGTCGATGATCACGCGGAATAGGTAGCGAATGCCGCTGGCTGCGAAAGTCTGGGCGATATGCTCGACGCGCATCTGCTGGCCGCTCATACGCTGGGTGCTTGCCGTGGCAGTTGTGTTCTGCAAATCCGCTGGGTTCACGCTCATCATGTTGCCGCCAGCGCCGGTCACGTTGTCCATGGTCTGGTCGATTTGTGCGATCAAGCCCATAGCAGCGGCACCAGCAAACTGAGGCTGGTTATATGAGATCGCATTTGCGGGATTGCCGTCGGTGCGGATCGTCTTACCCGGATACGGGTTGCGAAGGTCGTCCAAGTTGACTTCGTTTCGATTGACGAACACGAGGGGGTCAACGAACTTGTTGAAACTATCGTGCGTGTTTCGGATGAACTTTGACTTGATGTTCTGTTCCTGCCCAACGCGGTCAGCCATGCTTTGGCCGAACAGCGTGTTTGGCTCAGGGAATGGGACAAACGGCGCATACGGATAGAACTTGCGGACCTCTTGATGCGCAAGCATGACAGGCGCGTTCTCCAGATCACCACCAATCGTAATGCGGTAGTGGCGAGGCGTGTCGTCATCGATGGCGATCTTCGTGTAGATTTCGTAGACCGTCACCTTATCGCCGGTCTCGTCTACGCCTTGGTCAAAGTCTGTATTCTTGCTGCGCTCGACGGCCATCGGCGCATCGTCGTCACTGGCGAACGGGATTAGATCGACCTTCGCCTTGTCGAACTTCATGTCCAACAGGTCTTGCTTCGATACAAGACGCTTGTGGCCTTGCAAGTCCGCGCAAATGCCGCCGGTCTGAGGGTCAATGTGCGCGTTTTTGGAGACGATGAAGTCTTCCGGTGGAAGCGCACGGATGGGCATGGTGATATTCAGACGCTTGCGACGGATTTTAATGTCGCGAACCATCGGAGCGACCGGTCGCGAAAGCATTGCCATCTCAGGCGGCATTCCTGGCTGTGGTGGTGGAGCGGGAGCCGAATAGGCATCGCTGCGCTCTATGATTTCAAGTTTGCCGGCTTCTTCGTCGTTTACGAACTGAACCAGTTGCTCATCGGTGAGGCCCTTGATCAGTTCAGGGAGCATTTCCTCTTGCTCGGTTTTGAACTCGACCGTCGCAATACCTATACCGGTGATGATGCCGTTCGCGATCCAGTCTTCCATGATCATGCCGAACGAGTTTTTGACCGTGGCAATGTGGTTGACTACATCGTTCTGCTGCTCTGCCAGTGCCTCGTCTTCCGCCCCATTTGGCTCGAAACTGACGATCTGCTTTTGGCTGACCAGCAACTTGTAGAGATTGGATTTTAGCCAGTCCGTGCGCTCCTGAACGTCAGCGCTGACATACTTGGACTTGCCCGGTCGTAGCGGTTTGCCGTTCTTGTCGAGATCACCATCAAGAGGTTCGCGGCGATAACTGGAAAGACCAACGGCCTGCTTGTCTGCGATATTCGTAACGGAGACACCAACTGCGTCACGCACCATGACCGCGATACGATTGACTACAGCGGCCTCGTCAGCCTTCTTGTTCTTTTTTGCCATTTGGCCTTTCGCGGCAGTTGGTTCTGCCGTTGTTTTCTTCCTGGGAGTCCTGCTGATATTTATTCCAGCCAGCGCAAATCACGTTCATTGTTGAACTTGTCGAACGCGCGGCTCAGGCTGCTGTAACGTGTTGGACTGATGGCGAAGGTCAGGCACAGTGCGTCTGCGTAGTCGGGTGATGCACCCTTCAACCGCTTCTTCATCTCGTCTTTCTTTTCGATTTTGATCTTGCCGGTGTCGCTCGTGTAGGTTGGCGTGACCAACTCTTTGATCAGGTCGGGATGATCAGGGATCGATACGTTCTGATTTCGGAACCATTCCGCGGCTTCCCACCACAACTGGTCACGCAGGCGGCTGTAAAAGTGCGGCTTCCGCGTTGGTGAAGTACCGACATTCACGAACCTGACCGGCAAGCCCATCATACGGAGATTGCCAGCCAAACCTTCGCCCAAGCCATTGCTGTCTACGCAAATGAATTCGGGACGTTGTTCGGGAGGGGTTCGCTCAAATTCCAAGCGGATCGCGATAGACAACTGGGCAGGATCGAGACCGCGCCATGTCTTTGGCATTTCGGCGACGACAGTATCCTGTCGCTTGATCAACACGCTATTGTCGGAGTTGTCGCCGGAACCAGCAGCATCGACACCCCAGATGTGCGGTGTACCAATCGCGGGAACGGCCGTTGCGTTGTTGACCGCCTTCTCGACCATCCAACGCGGAATTAGTCCATCACCGTCGTTCTCTGGAAATTCACCGAGAACCATTGTTCGGTAGAGACGCGAATCTACACCACCGAATTCAAGCGCCTTTGCATCTAGGTCGGCTTGCGTGACGTGAGGTGCATCCGTCATCTTGCCGTGAATCTTCGTCCACAGCGGCGCAATTGATCCGTTCCATGTCTCCCAGAAGTACCCGCTGTTCTTCGATGGATTCGAGATCAAGCAAAGTTTCGGATTGGGGTCGGAAAGGATGTTCGTCAGCGCGTCGGTGTAAATGATATCATCGACACCATCAGCCTCGTCTACGAAAACGAAGTTGTTGATCTGGTGGATACCACGAGCCGCTGCGGTGTTATCCTTGTTGACGAGGCGATAACTGGCGAAGCACGAAGTCTCTTTGCCAATACTCCACGCTCGAAACGAGTTCATATCGAACTGCGACTTCCAAGCGGCGTCCATCTTATCGTGGAGGTTTTTCAGTTCCTTCCAGACGTTGTCGCGAAGGTTTGCTTCTGTTGGTCCGAATACAGTTACCTGCACGTCGGCAAACGTTACCAGTGCCCACCAGATGAGGATTGCGAGGGAGCGCGTCTTGCCGAAGCCAACACCACCTTTAAAGGTGATGCGCTTGTTGTCGCGAAAGGCGTTGCAGAATTCCAACTGCTTGGGTCGAAGCGCCTGTTCGTCGCCCCATAGGTCCACGACGAACGCTGCAATGTCATTTTGATAAAGTTTGAGGAGTGGCGCTAATTGCGCTTCTTGTTGTTGTGTAAGTTGCATGTACCACCGATTGCTATCGGCGGTATTTATCTTCCAGCACGTTCCTGCTGCTTCAAATGAAAAAGCCCCGTTTCCGGGGCTCTTATCCTACTTTGTTGCTGCTTTTTTACCGCTACCTTTAGGCTTCGCTGTTGCTGTCTCTTTAACAGTCGCTGTGTCCGCTTCAACCTTGGCCGCCTGAATTGCCTTCTGGAACTCGCGATCCGTATCAGCAAGCGTTAGCGCGCCTTCGAACAGCACCTTCGCTTCTTCAAGATCGTTGACCTGCCAGTACTTTGCTCCGTCCAATTCGATGGGCTTCTTGCCCAACTGCAAACGATAGCCACCTCCGTAGGACTTGAACCAGTTGGTCGCCGCTGTGCCTTTAGCACTACCCGGCTTCTTCATTTCCTGATCCATCTTTTTGATTTGCGTCTGAACTGACGCCTTGAACAGCGTAATTGGGTCACGTTGACCGCGTGCTGGTGCCTCTGCTCGCTTCGCCGCGAACATGGCTCTGATTTCATCACTCATATTGTTCTCCTTTTCGGTTTGATGATGGTTTTGATGACCCCGAGTTAAATACTTGTGAATGGTTGATATTGCGCACGGCGCGGGGAATGCAAATGAAAATTGAATACGAAGTCGCAGGCGGTCATCGTCGCGGTGATATGGAGAACTTCATCGCTGCTAATCCAGCGCTGGATACTGAGATTGCTCAACGCACGTGGATTGAACAGCGCTTCGGCAAGTGGATCACAGACAACATCACCGAGAACTTTAGCATCTACGAAACGACGCCTTTGGGCTTCCGCGTGGACTTTCCTCAGAACGCTGATGCTCTCGCATTCCTGCGCAAGTTGGGTGGTCGTTCGTTGGAGACCGAATGAAAATCCCGAGACTAAAATCAACAAAGCCAGACGACAAACGAAAGATCGTCACACCGGAACGGAAAGAGGCACTGAAAAACATGGGATGGAAAAAGGGCCAGAGCGGCAACATCAAGGGTAGACCACCTGAACTAGCCGAAATCAAGGAAGCCGTGCAGATGAACGCGCTGGACGCCGTTGAGGTAATGCGGGAGTTGATGATGAGTAGCGAGAACGCAGCGACACGCCAACGAGCCGCCGCTTATTTCATCGACCCGTTCGTCAGCAAGGCCGCGCAGAAGGTGGATGTTGACGTGACCGTTACGCCGATGGGCGAATTTCTCGCACGTATCGCCAAGACACGCGGTGCGGTGATCGAAGCGGATTACGTTGAAACCCTACCCGCTCCAAAGGACCAGGACGACACATAGGAGTTCGGGACTAAAAATTCGCGAAAGGAACGTCGGTTTTAGATTGCTTCATAATTATGAAGATCCCTCCGCCCGGTGCGATATTTAGCACGCCAAACGAAGTCTATAATTTACCACGCCCCTTCACCTCGTATCAACGACCGTCCGCTAGAACGGGTCTGTCGGAAAGAGAAATCGATCAGACAGTTCTTTGAAGTTGATGTTCGTGTACGAGGGTGCCGCTTCGGCGGATTTCCTATGCCTTTAACCAGTCCAGTCGCCGCCCGTCGTGGGGCAAGGTTTCGACCGCGTTAGGAAGGGTCTAACTCGCTTTTGCCGAGCCGATACGCTGCAATGATCCATGATCAACATACCGTCACTTCGGTGGCACGCCCCGATCATGGGGATAACAGTGGAAGAAAAGGTGTACACAATGGATAACTCTTCGAACTCAGGTTCTATGTCAGTTGCAGAATGGGCTAAGGCCCCGGAAAGCATCATGCCGGCTGCGGACATTTTGTCCAGGCAGTCGGGCGTTTTGGAAAGTCACCTCAAACAGGTGAATATGACTTCCTCGCAGATCATCATCAATCTGGTGGTGATGGCGAAGAAGATCATGGAGAGCGATGATCTCTCTAAGGAGATGGTCGAACTCGCTACGACGCGGAAAATCACCCTCCCCAAGGGTTTCGACTTGTCGAAGCCGACGGTGGACGGTGTGAACCCCATGCTGCCATTCACTCGATTGTTTGTCGGCTCGACCGACGCAACCGGTGAATGGGTACCGAACGAGTATTCGTTCAAGAACTTTCCGGGTGCGATGCGGCACCTTTACAAGTCGGCTGAAGCCGATGTTCACGGACTAACCACTGTCCTTGAAAACCTTACTGCTGATGCAGGAAAGGGAAAGGTTGTTCGTGGTATCGAAGCGGCCAAGTTGAAGGACCGTGCGGTAAACGCCAAGCCCCGCAAAGGGAATGGCGCTGTCCGCAACTACATTCCGCTTGCTGTATCCAAAGTAAAGCCGGTTGCAGTTTTCACTGCTCCCCCAGAACTCGTTCCTGTGAACGAAGACGGGTATGCTCTGGTCACTGTCGTTCAGGTGGGACCGGGCAAGTATGGCTTTTGCTTCGGAACGGCTGAGAATGCTGACATCACTTCGCTGATTGCAGATGGCTACGAGTTCCACAAGGAACGCCTTGCCGCTGCAAAAGCGCAGGTGACGGTGTCCATGGACAAGGTCGCATCTAAGAAGTCAACGTCCACGGCGGCTGTTTGAACCAACAAAAAGGGTGGAGATCTTCGGGTCTCCACCCTTTCTAGTTTTTGGAAAGAAACCCATGTCGAAAATATCTGCGCTCACCCGGCAACAGATCCTCGCAGACATCGAACACCTGAAAGAAGACGCGAGTTTCAAACTCAGCGCAAGTGACATGAGCGCGTATCTCGGGCGCTCATATCGCGAATATGAAGACGCACTTGCTAACCGCGAGCAATTCAACCCCCTCGACGCTTTGAGCGCGTTCGGGCGCAATTATGCTGACAGAACCGCTGATCTTATGAAGCGGATCACGTTCGCATTGAACGCAAATCGCATCACGACTGAAGAGACTGAGACGGAAAAACAGAAAGAGCGCCGCTATGCCTTCATGAGCGAGGCGGAACAACTTCTGCAGGTTTATCACAGCGAGTTCGTGTTCGATGCCGATATGGATATCCCACAGCAATGGCTTGCGGATGCAGCGTATCTTAAAAGTTATCACGACGAGCCAATTGGCTTTCGGTTCTACAACGCCTATCGCGCTTTAGAAGGCTACGAAGTCTATCTCTGCGAACGTGCCGAAGATAACCAAATCAATCAAGCGAACACTCTCAATCGATTACAACAGGTTTGGTTGACACGGCTACTCGGAACCGAACCTCCTACGAATGAAGCACAATCGAACGTTATATTGAAAAACCGTATCGCGAAAATGCAACAGTACAGGGGTGGATTCTAATGCGTGAAGCACGTGCCGAATTCATAAAGGCGATGGATACCGTTAAGAGCATTCAAGCAATGGGCATTGACGATTTCTTTCAAGGTTATCAAATCAACGTCAGGTTAATCACAGACGAGGATCAGAACAGCATTCGGCAGACCTACGAAGCCGGAGGACATTTCCAATCTACTCATATGGTAACGGCTGGCAGTAAACGTATGCGTTTGATACGCCGTGATCTAGGGGCGGCATATAGTCGAATGCTAGGAAATCAATTTATTGGTATCCTTGAAAAAAAGCAGCACGACGATCTAGTTAAACTTGTGGGTCAGGACAAGAGTTTCGAACTACCCGCACAAACCGACCTCTGTTACATCGATGCGTATTGGACGAATGCGCCTAATGACAAGCGCGTAAACCCATACAACTGGCAAAATTTCAATCACGCCCGTAATCAGATTTTTATCGGTATCATGACTAACGACGAGGCGTTTGAACTGAAGTTGAACTTGCCGCTGGATATGTTCTAAGCAGTGAGCGAGGAACTGAAACATTGCGGAAATCGTATCAGTAGGATGGCAGGGTATATAGATTTTTGTAGGCACCCATAGGGGGGGATGCACATCGTACGCACCGGGTCCTTAGGAGGCTCTTCCAGCGCGTTCAGCCCTTCCGCACATGCTGATGCATTTAACCCCACGACCGCAGCGGAAGAGCATCTGTGCGTCTCTCCTGCTGCTTCTCGCAGTTAGCCGCGCTTGCAGCCAGGCCAAGCATGAGGGCATGGAAAAGCCCCAGCAGTAGCGGGAAACTGCTGAGGCTATTGATCGCAACCATCGGAAATTAAGAGGCCCTAATCTCTTAAATTTCACACGCTCGAAAGGAGATTAAAACCATCAGCGCGTTCTATTTAGCAGCCATGGAAAAGCCCGGCCGTTTCCGACCGGGCTCCATTCGGATTGCGCAATCCGATTAGTGTTTATTTGGCCTTCTTCGCCTTGCTCTTAGCGCGTCCGACCTTCAACCGTTCCGACCGCTCCATGCTATGCAGGGCAATCGTATCCTGCAGTTTTTTATCCGCTGCGATCACATCCTTCGCCGCCTTCAGCACCTCGACCACCACATCGAGATCAGCAGCCTTGAACAGTTTGCTACCAGCGATTTCGAAACCGTTGCGACCGATGCGGACAACGTATCCGGCACCATCCTTGCGGAACCACAGCGACCGCGTATTGATCGTCTTGCCATCCTTCACTTGACCCGCATATGCGATCTGCGCATCGATCTTGCTGTTGAAGATCTCCAGCGGATTACGACCACCTACAGCACCAGTCGTTGCAGCGGCCTTGAGCAGTTCAATTGCGTTTGCCATTATGTAGTTTCCTTCGATCTACCGAAAGCACCGTTGCTTCCGTGCTCTCTTCCTGTTTCCATCGAGTAAGTAGGGCAACCGAAGAAGTGATTGATTTGGCATTCTTTTTCCGCAACTGCTAATGCAAGGAGTTGCCGTGCAAACGGATCATCCATGGGCACTTCTACCGCATGGATGAGTTGATCAGCGTATTGTTGTGTTAGTTCACTCATTGCTTCGTCCTCCGTTAGTCGGTGGACGTATTGCCGTTGATGCGTGAGAGCAACCGAACGATTTGACCCGTACCCCATAGACCGCCCTTAGATGTCCGTACGCCGCGTTCATTAAGAGCACGCGCCAACGCTGCTGGTGTATCAGTGCCGCTGTTGATGAGCATCTGGATCTCTTTGTAGAGCGATCTCGCAAAGGTGTTTGCTTCATCTACTCGCGCAGCGTTTGTTCCCCACTCTTGACCACGTGCCCGCTTTGCAGCGATTGCCACTTTAGTCCGCTCCGCAATCATCTCGCGTTCCTTCTCCGCAACTGCTGCCATTATGTGGAACTGAAAGTTATCCGCATGTGGCATGTCACATGCTTTGATCGGAACGTTCCGCTTGAGCAATCCACTGATGAAGTGAACGTCACGTGATAGCCGGTCTAGTTTGGCAATAACCAACACTGCTTTGTTCTTTGCAGCGTCTTCTAGTGCGGCTTCTAGTTGGGGTCTGTCATCGCGCTTGCCGCTCTCAACCTCAGTGTATTCGGCAATGATCGGATGCGAACCAGCGAACAGTTTCACGGCTGCTTGTTGGGCTTCAAGTCCGAGACCTGATTGTCCCTGCTTCTGTGTGGAAACTCGATAGTATGCGACGTATTGCATAATGACCTCAGACGTTGAACGTGCGTTCTTTGTCTGCTGCCGAAAAGATTAAAGGGCGAGTGAAAAGATCGGTTGCCCTTTGATGCAAAAGGACAAGAATGTCTCGCCCTTCATGCTGATGTTGTCAGAGCGGAATTATCCGCACCGGGACGAGCGCGGACGCGATGGACGTGTTTATTATGTGAAGTCTGCTGGGCACAGTTATGTCGCGGATGATCCCCTATTAAATGGTTGATCTTTCATCCTTTGACTTTTTCTTCGACCGCACTTTTTCCAATTCCTTCTGGCTAAGTACGAAAGGCCGTTTGTTGCTCCAAGTCACACCGAGGGGTTTGTTTTGATCAGGATCATTGCCGATGAGGTTCAGCCTATTCGCTAGTGTCGCCCCCAGGAACGATACCAGCATTTGATATTGGTCCTTTGTTGGAATCCCGGAAATGCCTTGCAAACGATGGTTGAAGTTCTCGAGTTTTGTTTTAACCGAGGCCGTTTCAAGAGGTGCGCTTAGGCTATGCGCAAAATCGTTTCGGATGTCCTTCAACAGAAGAAGCGCATCTAACTCCTCTTGGTCGATCAAACCAACTGCATATGCTGTCGACACTTTGGATGCGAATGTTCCCAATGGACTATTGAAGTCTTTGAACATCGCTTCGGTTGATTTTCCCGGCACAAGATAAAACTTTAGAAGACGGGTAAGTATATCTTCGATGACTGCCCCGTGTACCAATGCCATACCGCGAGGGGTTTCTCCTTTGACGCTGTCCTCGAACGCGCGCCACATTTCCTCAAGGTCCATGTCCCAAGACTTTGCCTTTCCCATGCACTCTCCCTGCTTTTGGCTATTGAACTACGATCTATTCATGGAGTCATTGCGAGTTCCAGTAGTAGTTTCGGAGCATTGACCCTACCCTTCCTATTGCAAGCCATATAACTGACCCAACAAGCAATATGACCCAACATCCCACTACAACTTGTTTTGCGAACTCACCTTCTGTGTACTGATTTGAACCGCGATTAATGAGAACACCGAGCGCGACAAAATAAAACGCAGCGAAACCAATCGCGATAATCTTGACGCGGAAACAAGACATCTTCCTCCACGCGCGATACCGTGCAACATAGTGTCCTCGCAACTCTTCTAGCCACTGTTCTCGCGAGGGTAATCTGTTCGCCTCGAACTCCTGCACCGCATATTTCGCCAGTTCCTCCGGCGTTGGTATAACAAGGTAACGGGGCTTGAAGAAGTACGTCCGAACCTCTTGTGGTAGGTTTGCTAAGAAGCGAGTTGCTTTGACTAACGCCGCAATTACGGCGAATACCGCTATCAGGCTTGTCGAAACTGCCGCTGCCGTCGTGAGGTTTGTGACGAACGTTTCCACTGGCTATCCCGTCCCACGGTCAGTTGTATCCGTAATAGCCAAGCAAGGCCGACTGTATTAAAGCGCCACCAGCGCCAAGGCCAATGCTCCATGCACCAGATGCCGCCTTGCTCATCATATTGCCGATCCAAGTCTTGACCTTGGGGCCGAACTTCTTTGGATCATCGAGCGTGGGTTCCTCATCAAGCACGGCTTCCAATTCGAGGATGTCTGCTTCCTCAACGCTATGCTTCTGCAACTCTTGGCGGAGTTCGTTCTTATTCCCTTTATTGACGGTGATTGTGATCGTCGCACCCGTATTGTTGCCTACGGCTCCAGCGTTATCGCCGTGGATCGTCGTATTGTAGATTTGGGTCACTTTCTTCTCCACATCAGGCATCTTCATCGTTAAACCGTCCACTTCACCAGCGCCCGGGTAGGTCTTCTTAAGTTTGAGCACGAAATCAAGAACTCGGCTTCTAACCGCATCAATGATGCCGAGAACTTGTGATGCCGACACCTCGCCCCAAAACCGCGTCAAACTAACGCTGGGTTCGTACAATTTGCCCTGCATAAGGAGAATGTAGTTGTCGAGGTTGATCGACATATTGCCATTACTCGCCTTGATTTCTTCCGTATTGATCGTGCCGATTGCTTGTCGGCAATCGAAGATTTGGAAGTCGTCATCTTTTACGATTTGACAGACAAGGTAAGGCGGCACCGCTTGGCGGGTCATCTGCCAGCGGGCGTTTGCGCCGTTGACCTTGAAGTTGATCGAGAACTTTCGATAAGCGGGAACCTCAACCTCATTCGGATACCCGTGCAATTCGTGCCGGACCCAGTCCTCAAGCAAGTCGCTGTCCAGATTTGAAGCCAGCACCATCACTTTGCGAAGTAGGGTCGATACCGGGACATCATCCGACAACGCGTCGTTTTGTATCTCTGCTAAGAGGCCCAATCAAAACTCCCATACTTGCTAGGTAGAAAACCCGGCGGCAATCTATACCATTGCGAGTGATTCTCCGAGGGGCATTCAATTGACAAACGATGTTAGAAACCTGCTTTTAGTTCCCGCCGCGCTCCTAGTGCTGGCCATACTTCCCCTGCCCTATACCTTTTACGCGTTCCTACGCATGGTCGTCTGCTTGTCGGCGGCTTGGCTGGCTTTCATCCAGTGGGATACGAACAAGGGAATGACTGGCTGGGCGTACATCTGGGTTTGCATGGCCGTGCTATTCAACCCGCTCATCCCGGTCCATCTTGCTCGGGGTATCTGGTTCTTCCTTGATCTGGCTGGCGCTGCCGTGTTTGCCTATTATTGGCGGCTCGGCAAAGACGCTCCTATCGCCAAGCCTTGATAGCGACGGCCTTTGAGAACCCCTCATATTTGCCAGTTCCCCCATGACTGTGGGCCGCTATACCTATGCGGGTGATTCTCCGAGGGGGATGGAATGGAATTAGTTGTGTTCGGGTTTCAGATCGTACCTGGCCGTGATGAGCCGCTTGCATTCGCTGCTTCCATCGAGGAATGCCAGCGCAATGCCTTATCCGAGCGGGAAGAACTTCGGAGGAATGACCCGGATATCGATCCGCTCGGGGCTATGGCGATTTACCGGCTCACCTTGCGCTTGCCTGATATTGATGGGCTTATCGACGTGCTGAACGAGAACGTTAGCCTGCTCGATGCTATCGTTGTTGATCGCCGGCTCGTTGCCGTGGTTGCCGATTAAGGGAGGATCAAATGCTTACTTTAAGAGGCACCTGTAGGTGTGGCAAACGTCTCAGCGAAGGCATCTCATCGCGTTCGATAATGCTCAATCATTTCGACGCGAACAACCAAGCCATTGTGCATTTCAAGTGTCCTGCCTGCTACGTTGATATTCCTGTTCACATCACTACCGACGACCAGAAATGGAACTACGAGGCATCCTGTCACGAGGGCGGCTCCTTCGAACTCATCAAAGACATCGACCTTGAAGACCTTTTCACCGAGGGTGACGTTTCCGGGTACATCAACGACGTTGTAGCGAAACAGCCTGAACGGGTATTCCTTGCCGCTCTAGAGGATCTCGACGTGGTGCGTGATCTGGCGAAGACCAGTCGCTTTGGTTCTGAAACCTTCAATAGAATGGTCTTTAGCCAGCACTTTGCGATATTCGAGACTTATCTGTCCGACCGGCTCATTCGCATCGTGGAGGAAGATAGACGGGCATTAAAGGCGATCATCAGCACATTTCGAGAGTTGAAGGACGCGTCTATTCCATTCCTCGATGTGTTCGATGCCGTTGAAGTCGTGCGCAATCGCGTGATCACCGGCCTATCGAAACTTCTCTACCACAACTTCGGCAAGGTGAACCCGCTCTACAAAGAGGTGTTTGGCTGCAATATATTCGCCGATGAGAAAGATCGAGAGTTCATGATGCAGCAGGTCGAAATCCGGCACGATTGCGTCCATAGAAACGGGAAATCGGCGGCGGGAGTTGCCCATGTCATTTCCGACAATCACATCGATTCGTTACGCCATGCCATTTTGCGGGCGCATCACAATATTGAAGTCGCATATGAGGAAAAATACTATGTGACCGAGGCCTACTAGAGACAGAGTTTGAACAGCATCGCATCGGCCTTGGTCTTGAACTCAACATCTGCGCCGTAACGATCGCCACGCGCTGTGATCTCTCTGAGGTTCAGCCATGCGTTGCCTTCGATCAGCCGATAGACATGCAGCGCGACAACGGCTTGCCTTAGCCGTTCCTGTGCGGCGATGATGAAATTCTCGTTCTCATTCTTTCCCGCGTATGCCTCGTTGACCTTGATGCCGCTGGGCAGCACGAAGGCGCTCAGGCAAAGGTATTGCTCGTCGTAGAGCACCGCGTCCTTGTCGACTTCCACGAACAGCGTGTGGGGCTTGCTCATGCTTCACCTCCATGGGCGAGTTTGAACAGCAATGCCTCATCTCGGTTTTCGAACATGAAATAGTGGGCGTTTCCGCTTGATGCGCTCAGCGGCTTCACTTTGCCTTTGGTATTAGACCTGATCCATTCTACGGCGGCGATCATTTCGGGCTGATATTTTGAAAGGATGTATGAGACGTGTGACGCCCGTGAAGCAGGATCGACCTTCATGTTCGAAGGTAAAATCCCGGATGTCAGGCAATCGATCAGGACAAAATGTTCTGCGACATCTGATTTAACGAAGGTCCAGGTTGCCGCGTCATCTTCGCCTACGATGACGGCTAGGTCTTTTGCTACATTGGTCGCAACTGCTGCAATAAGTTCCTCTGGGTCAGTTGAAATCACCGAGCCAGATGCAGAGGTGCAGATGTACACGTCACCCTTCTTGTCGATGTTTAGTGGGGTGTGTGAGATTGTGGTGGCCATAACTGAAACTCCTGTTGTTTCAGTTATTTATCTTCTGGTTCGTCCTTGGTGACTTCTGCCAGCGCGTCGAGCGTAGGTGTTGTGGGGAGTTTAGGGTTTGCAGCCCAACGCTGCGCCAGTTTCACCAAACCTTCAGCCAGCGACAGGCCGATGATGCCGATTGCGAAGGCCATCGCATTGTTCGTGGAGATATCTGCCATGTCGAACTGCGCCCACTTGCCGATCAGCGGCGTCAGGTAGACCGCACAGAGGGTGCCGACGAGACTACCGCTGACGACTTCCCACGTGAGCCGCTTGCCCTGCACGATCATCCTTGCAAAGCCTCCGGCGAGACCCGCGAGCAAGTGTGATGGATTGATTCCGATGGAGACGAGAAAAGCGGCGATAGTTTCGATCATTGGTCTGCCCTACTGGTGACCAACACGTATTGGTCTTCTCCAGTATTTAATTGGGCCAGCCCATCAGAGGCTTCTTATCCCGCCGTGTGTGTTCTGGGGATATCCATCAGTTGTTCGCTGCGCGTTCCCGACATGTTGATTTTTGCTAGATGAAAACCTGAGCCATCCGAACAAAAAGAGACCCGACTAAAAGCCGGGTCTATGTAGGAGACAAACCGCATCTCCTGGGAGGGAACAACTCGAACTTACATGCAATCCTCTGGCTGTGGAACCAGCGCGCTTATAATAACCTCTGGTGTGTCTTTTAGGCCTGCTTCCACTTGATGCCGTTGGCGTCACACCAGTCCGCATAAGTGGTCTTGCTGCCCTTGTTGATGGGTGTGTCCGGCTTCTGGAATGCCAGCGTGACCGTCCAATCCGGGTACTGCTTGCGGAAAGCCTTATGCTTCTGCCGGTCTTCCGCCGTGAACCGGCCTTTGACTTCGATGATCTCTTTTGCCGTCTCATCGACAAAATCCGGCAGGTAATGCCGGGTGATCTGGAATGGGAAACGACGAGGCTCATACTGGAAACTTGCCGGGAGCGTCTTTGCGACCTTCGCCTCTAGGCGATTTCGATAGCCGCTCATGGTGTCTGAAACAGTCGGAGTTCAGCAGCACGGCGCTTGACGAGACCAGCCAGGACTTTGCCACCGGCTTTATTCCATTGCGGCCAACTCACCGCTACTCCGTTGAGATCGCCAGCGTTGAGCCGCTTCAGCAGCGTGGACTTGGAGAAATTGCCCTCACCCAAGTTGTAGGTGAAACTGACCAGCGCGCCGCGTTGGTTTTCCGTGAGTGGGACTTTGACGAGCCGGTCAACGGCGGCTTCGAACTGCTGGACATCTTCTCGGAGAAGTCGCTCGGCTTCCGCTAGCGTGATTGTCTTCTTGCCTACATCAGCACGTGAGATGCCCTTGGTCGTGCCGTAGCCAATCGTGGGCACGTTTGCGGGGCATAGGTATGCGGTGAGTTCGAGTCCTTCGAAGGACTTGATGAGGTCTAGGGATGCTTTATTGATTGCCATCCCGTATTTACCAAAGCGGTAAAACCGCATCTGGCAAAGGGACTGCACTAATGACCGATGATCAGTTCAACGAGATGATGGCTGCATTAAACGGCAACAGAAAACGCTTGGACTGGATCTACACGCTAGTCCTCCTGATATTCATGATGACGTTCTTCTACCCATACATTTTGATGCCGGGGCTGAAATACCTTGGCCTCTCACCGGCATGAAAAAGCCCCGCTGCGAACGGGGCTTTCGGAGTGAGCGCTAGTGAACGAAGCTTCGCTCAGTTGAACATTCGAGCGATGTCTTCCCATGTGTCGCTGTTGGTGGTCGATAACCGCAACTTGAACGCGGTTGCCCATTTGGCTTCCTTGAATGGCAGGACCATAAACTCCTTGTCGAACCAAGCGCCCTCGGAACCGAAGCCGATATAGAACGGCATTCCGATCACCATCCGCTTCTTGTTGTTCCAACCGGCTAGATTGCCGGTGAATTCAGCGGCACCGGCTGATGCTGGCCAACCGTCGAAGAACGCGGTTCTCTCGTCCGAACCTTCTGCGTGCAAACGATAGACGAGACAGTTTAGATCGCTCTCATCCACTATGACCGTATCGATGATCTTCCGTGTCTGCGCTATGACTTCTCGGTTGAAGAAGCGATAGGGCGTCGCAACATGAATATCGAGGGACGCGATATTTGTCCGTCCTGCGTTCATCGCTCTGCGATACGCAAGCCGAAAGTCGTCAACCTCATCTGCTTCACGGAGGAACTGTTCAAACTCCGCCTTAAAGTCCGCGATTGATACCTGTTGTTCAAACATTATGAAACTCCTTAACTATATGACTCTCCAGCGTTATTGCCAATGGCTACCATGTTCAACCTAAGACTTGGTATCCTTCGCCACGTTCTATTTATTATCTATCCTCAGATACGCGCTCATATGCGCTCGAAGTGAGCGATAGTGAACGAAGCTTCGCCGTTGGCTCAGCCGCACCTATATTTGGGGAAACCGAGAGAGACCGTATGGACCGCCACGACGAGACCAAAGCCGCCCTCATCGACCGCTTGCGCGAGTTAAACGCGGAGCCATCCAAGCCGATCGTCATCTACGAGATTGGTGTCGCGCTGGTCAAAGCGCAGTTCACCGAGGACGAAATCATGTACGCGCTGTTCGCGCTGGAAAGTGAGAAGACCATCGAACTGTTGGGCGATAACCGGCTCCGGCTGTTGAAGCCTCTGGATTAACTCTGCTGTACCGGAACGCTGTGGGGACAAACGAAAATGTGCGCGACCGTGACGGAACCTTGTCATCAGTTGCCGCTTCTGTCTGCCAGAGCATCAATAACGGTTTTACCCCTGGCCGAGATGCCCAACTCAAACAGGCTCGCCCGCAGCGGGCCTTTTTTACGCCTTGGCTCAACCCGTTTCTAAAAGACCACGACTGGGATCGGCTGGAAAATACCGTTAGACCGGATGTGGATTGAGCGCTTATATCGGTGCATCAATAGGGGGTACTGATTTGTTTTTTACTCGTATAACGCTTTTCGTCGCGACTATTCTTCTGCTGCTCGGCGGCGTGATGGCCGGGGGTGGGCTGCTGATAGCCTTTGGGGTATGGGAGAAAGATCCTACAATAACCAATCGAATGCCGACCGCCGACATGATCGACCGGGGCTTCTATATGATAGCGTTTGCTCTGGCGATTGGTACGATTGCCGAAATCAGCGCCATGATAAACAAACACCTCAATCCCCCGTCGTGATCGGCTGAAATACTTTTCACAACTGAGATCGAACTAAATCTTAGATTGCGAATCCATTGAAGCGTGATATCTCTATTGGACTTCATTCGGGGGATTTATCATGCAGAAGAAGGGTTTCAGCGCATTTCTATTGTGGCTTCTATGCCTTGTAGGCGTTTGCGGAATACATCGTTTCTACGTTAACAGGCCCATGACCGGCCTGCTCTGGCTTTTCACTTTTGGCCTTCTTGGTCTCGGCCAGTTGTTCGACCTGTTTTTCTTGGGGTCGATGGTGCGTCAGGCTAATATTCTGAATGGCCTCTACGGCCAAGGCGTCAACAACACGAACACCAACACCAACACGGTTGCACCGATCTTCAACGTTCACGTGAACGTGCCGGGTGCTGCACCTGCTGTCAGCGAACCACCAAAGATCGCCTAAGAGTTCGCTCACTCACTGATGAAAAATGACCGCTTCGGCGGTCATTTTGTTTTGTGCTGCTGGACAGGATTATGCTGCGCCTCCATCGTAGGCGAGTTTCGCGACGATGAAGCGATCACCGCGAGCAAAGGCCCCGGCAAAATGGGAGATGCGGCCTAGATCAGGCACGTAGTCGATGATCATCTCCGTGGCACCGTTTCTCAAACTCGCCTCAACCCGCTCATAATACGCGACCAACTCTAGACACTCGCTACGAATCGCATTCCAAAGAATGCTCTCATCGTCTCCCTTTGGAAGGCCTGTGATACCGCTGGCGGTCACAACCTCATACGTGGGAGAAATTCGTTCTATGGTATCCTTGATGGCCTCGCGTCTCACGAGAGCCGTCATCAAACTCATCATTCCTGCCATCGATGCTGCTGCAAAGGCTGATTGACTAGGCGTATCAGTGTTCGCATAGCCTCCGCCATGTAGTAGGTCACGGATATCAAATTTCTTCATGCGAGCACCTGTCCTGTCTCATCAACAAATTCCAGCGTGCCGCAGTTCTTCAACTTGTGACCATTCTTGCTGAGCAGATCGATCAGTTTCACCAACTGACGTGCTTGCGCTTCGCTGATATCGTTGCGCTGGATGATCTTGTCGGCGTGGAGTTCGACAACAAACTCATGCCAGATTTGAGTTGCCCTTTTCACGCTGCTTTTCGCGTTAGCCGTGGTGTGCATGATGGCGATGTCTGCTTGAGCACCTGTCACGAAATGCGAGAGTTCACCCAACAGCAATCCGATCCAGTTCTTCTGCGTCTTCTTGATCGTCATGAATGCTGATGCTGCGTTCAGTTTGGGCTTCCTCGTGTATGGGATACGCACGGTTGACTTCGCCTTGAGATCCGCAATTGGATCAAGTGCGAGTGTGTCGGGATGAGTTTCGATGACCGTGTTGATGACTTCGAAAATATCTTCGAATACGCTTGTTGAAAATTCCATTGTTCTAACTCCTTAGTGTTCTTATTCTTAGTATTGGTTGTTTGGATCGTTCCTATAGTTGTTCGTAAACTCCGCAAATTTCACACTCCATGGCCGTAGGTCGGGAGTTTTTTGCGGTTCTTGGATATGCTTCTTTGCAGTGTTATGAAGTTGATCACGAGCCGCTTGAAGCAGCGCCATTGCGTTGTCGATCTTTTCAATTAATTGCCGATTATCTGACATTTGAAACTCCTGTTTGTTATCTATCTTTTATTTATCTTCTGGTGATCAAAACGCAGCCTTATCGGTTATTCGGGTGCTTCCATTGTGTCGCTGCTTTCAACTCCCGCTTGACCTTCATCGCGGCCTTCATGCCTTCTGAGATGGCTTTGCGAGTTGCCTCGTCACGTGGTTTGCCCATTCGAGACGCGCTGATCTTCGCTTTCGTCTCTTCGCTACGTGGCTTGCCCATATGAGAAGCGCTCATCTTGGCCCTGCTCTCAGCGCTGAACTTGCGTCCTTTGAGCGCCTGACTGATCTTCTGTCCGTGTGTTAGTTCCTGCATTTGGTCGATCTCCTTATTCTTGTTCTTGTTGTTAGAATGACCAAGCGTCCTTGGGTGTCTTGGCTGCAAGTTTGATGATCATCGCAAGTTGCGGATTATCGAACTCAAATTCACCGATATAATTCCCGGTGTTAATGTCTTCCCAACAGCGGCGGCAGATGATGTGTTCGAAGACATAAACTTCGCCATCCGCTGCAACTGCCTGCCAGTTGAAATTCTCTGAACTGTTGTAAAAGGTGTTGATCTCGCTCCGGTACTCGCGGCGCATGAGCGCGGCAAGCACGGCAATATCCACGTACTGCCAAAGGATCGCGTAGGTTTGCAGACCGGATTTTGTCTTCCGCATCATTTCGAGGCGGTCGCCGATATCGATCGTTTCTTCCAGCACCATGTGCATGGGAAATTCCAGAACGACCGTCGCGGGCTGGTTAGACATTACCTGCCTCCTTCACTGCCTTACGGGCGGCATGTCGCGCTGCTTGAGCCACAGCGATAGCGGCCTTGTGCGCGTCAGACATTTTGCGGCCCTTCTTAGCAACGCTCAGCGCTGCCTTATGCTCGTCCGTCAGAGCAACGCCCTTTTTGGTCTTGCTGATCGCAGCCTTGGTTTCAGCCGAATGCTTCGTCCCTGTGCGGGCTTTGGCGATCTTGGCCTTACCTGCCTCTGTCTGCTTATCTCCCTTCTTGAGTTGGAGATTTCGCTTGCTGGTTTCGCGATTGCAGAAGACGGCAGTTTCAGCGTTCATGATGCCGGACGCTTTGCCAGCCTTGTCTTTCCAGCCCAGCACGTAGCCGAAATCGGAACCCATGAACTTGCGGAGATTACCCGTTGCGAGTTTCTTCTCCATTTGGGCGAGTTGCCAAGGCGTCATCAGCCCAATGTATTCCTCCAGCGTCAGGTCGAATTGGACCTTGTTCCGGCTGGTCTGATAACGGCGGGATGCATCGTACTTGATTTCAAGTATTTCGCGCAGTTCCGCGCTGATCGAACGGCCGCTGCGTGGAGCAGTGATCGCGGCCAAGACCTGTTGTGGGGAAATTCGAATAGTCATTAAGCACCTGGAATAATTATGTTATCTTTTATTTATCCATTATGCTTGACTGATTTTTCTGGCGTCAATATTGTTTTCAGGTACTAAACAAAATAGATCCATATTATTATAAACAAGCATGGATCATTACTACTAAACAACGTAGAACCATCTACTTCGTAGAAGTAGATAGCCCCACCTTGGCTAGAAGCAACGACCCATAAATGGCGGCTTCACGCATCGCTTCGCGTTTTTCGTTGGCACTCAAAACCCGCTCATCTCTGCTACTCGCGTGTCGCTGCGCTCGTTTCCAGTTGGAAACTCCACTTACGACTGGCGGCATAGCCATTGGTTTGGTCGCTCCGCTCCGTCGTCACTCCGTTTGGTCGCTTTGCTCCTCCGTTCAAGGCTTTTGTTTCCGCTTGGGGTTGAGAGAAAAAGGGGCGCGAAAAGCAAACCGAAACAGCGCGAAGCAGCCGCGTTCAAAACGCTCGGCAGCACGTCTCACAGCGTCGTCCGCTGCGTTCGCGATGCCTGCGCAGTCGCAGTGCGCGTTTCCGTGCCGCTGCTCTTTGGGCCTCTTTGAAGAGTTTCCTAAGTGTCGGGTAACACGACACTTTTCTGCAGCATCAGCGCGTTTTCATCCAATCTTCAATCCGCTCGCATAGGCCGGAAATAAAAGGATGGCTGCAGAGTTCGTCAGTATGTCCATCTGGGGTGAACGTGTAGATGGCGTCGTCAATATCACCCCACGTGCCAAGATACTCGCCGTCCTTGGTCACGACCGACTGATCGTCCAGCAGATTGATCGGAAATCGGAGATCGTCCGTTGGCGATTGAAACTTGATCCGCATGAGCCCTCCAAATGGGAACTTGGTTTTTTGCAGTAAATACCGGCGGACGCAATGATCGTCTGGCTGCTCAACGGGCGGGGCGATGATGTCTCGCCCGTAGTCATGAATATCGCAGTCACCGGCGAAGGCTCGTATAATGCGGGTATGGAAAATCTCACACAAATGAATACCAAACCACGGAAACGCCGGACACGTAAAGTGGATGATCGACAGATGCAGTTAGTCGAAGAGGTCGTCGAGCGAACCACGCTGACGAAGACCCAATGGCTTGCCGAGTTAAGAGCAGCCAAATCCAGTCAGCCGGATAAATAGGATTGATGAATACGTCTCTATGCTACGAGGCGCTTGCTTATGATTCATCTTTCCTCACGACGCCCACTCGGTTCTTAACTCCTTCCGAGTGGGTTTCCTTTTGCCTTTTCAAGATCGGCAAGTGACCTAGTTACCCCCGAATGAGACCGCTTTGCGATAACTGCCATAACACCGGATGGGTGTGCGAGAACCATTCACACAGGCCATGGACAGGCGAGTATGCCTGTGACTGTGGTGGCGCTGGAAGGCCTTGTGCCGTGTGTAATTTCGCGGATGAGTTGAACGAACCCGACTACAGGGGGTTATTAGAGACATGGGAGACACTTGCCGAAAACGCGGAGCACCCAATGGAACGCCAATATGAGGCTTGGGAACTGGAACTGATCAAATCGAATCAGGCGAATATCACCGTGTACGAAGACTTCTTGCGATCGCTGGATGACGGCGAAAGGATCGTCATTCCTGATGTCGGCGATGTGACCGAGCAAGAGCGCAAGAAGGCCGAATGGTTCCTCGCCTATCACAAGGCCAACCTTCTGAAAGTGCGTGAAGGTGCGGCCAACGATAACGAACCTCCGATGGATGAAGAACTGGCTGACCTAATCGCGGGTGATTGGTGAATTGACAATCGTCAATTACAAACCGTTAAACTCGATATATTAGCATTCCAATATGCAATCGATGCCCGCCGCATTGATCGCTCTGGTGAGGGGAACTTGTTTGCTCGCGTAGTTCCCCTCATTTACCCTTCGGCACATGAAAACTCGCCCTTTGAAGCCAGCGGCACTAACGCTGGCTTTTTGCGTCAAAGGAGCAAGCAAATGGATGCCTTCACCGTGTCCGACCTCATCCGATACGTCATGTCGATGCCCGCGTGGTATCTGCTCGCCGCATATGGGGCGTACATCGGCGTGTACTTCGTCATCGGCGGTGTCAAAGGTCTTGTCGAAGCATTCAAGCACTGATGTCGTCAGTCGTCTGCCGCTTCGTACGGTATCAGACATTAGACTTTAGTCCTATGCTTTCACCGGAAGATTTGATACTCTTTTGATTGAAGGAGGAGCGTGATGCTCAACCCTCACTCACGCATCGTTACTCAAGATCGTGTCCCGTTGAGACCGCAACTTCTCCGCTACGCTGCTAGGTTCTACCGACTAGAGGCCGACCGAGAAGACCTCATCGAACGTACCCTTAACGTAGTCGGAAATAACCCAGATCCGCTGACGTGGAGAGAGTCTTGTTTTTTGGCCATGCACCGCATATTTCTCTCAGATATGCGTAATCGCCGCTACTAATCTGTTCATCAGGCGCGACCATCCGTGTGCTCACGTCTGCATGTCGGGAGGGATCGTTATGTTTGGATCACGTGCATCCAAGGGCATTCTGAGGCCGTATCTGGAACGCATTGCTGGTGCGTACTATCTGACTGGGCCGCAGAAAGAAGCACTGATTGACCAGACGTTGGACGTCATCGCACACGACCCTGATGCTATCAGTGACAGTCCGGTTGAGAAGGCGATTGCGGAAGCGATGGCGCGAGTTTATAACGCCAACGCTCATTCCCATCAATCCGGTTCTACGATGCGTTGCGCAGCACGAGCCGCGCGATGATACACCGATAAGGGCTTAGTCGGTCTCCAATAGAGATCGCGTTCCACGGTCAATCCCGCTGGACCTCGAAGTTCCTCAAGATCACTGAGAAGCACGTATCCGAGTTCAGGCTCACCAAGGCCCAGGTCGCAAAGGCCGAACATCAGATCCCTGTCGTCGGGGTCCATGTCCACAATCAACCACGTCGCATTCGCCCATGGTGTGAAGAACTTCACGACCGGCACGTGGTCAGCGTTGCGCAGTTGATGATTGAGCATCAGGCGCAGTCGAAGCATATCCGGCAGCAATTCCATCAAGCGACCTCAACGCTTGCCATGCCGAGAACCGAAACAGCCGAAACGCGCTCGATCATTGCGCGCTCTGCTTTCCACTCCGCTACGCTCGAATAGACCTGATCAAACTTCGCACCGTCGATCTTACCCCAAACCCGAAACAGCATTGCAAACTCCTGTTGTTGTTAACAACTCAGAGTTTTATAGCCGTGCAATCAAAGGGCGAGTGAAGAGTTGAAGCCCGACCAACTCTTTACGATGCGGATTTCATCCGTTTACGGACGAGCATGTCGTTGACCAGACGCCGTTTAGGATCGAGCGGGATTTTCCCGGCTTGATCAGCACGATGAATGTCGAAGTGCGAGGGCATCTCAGCGGCAAAGCGAGTGAGATCGACAACCATCGGAGTGACCTTGATCGGGCCTTTCACGAACTTGACGTTGGGGAACTTGTACGCACGGAGACCACCAAACAGGATCACGGTGTAGGTCTGCTCGATGCTGTCGAAAGTGATAAAGTCGATAACCTCGCGCATTGCCGTGTTGGTGCGGACACGAAGGCCATACCTGATACCGTCGTCCTCGCTGGCTTCCCACTGTTCACGCATGACCTCAATCGCACTGGCCGGATCAAGCGCCTTCTGCTTCGCCATAGTCACATCGCGATCATGGGTGAGCGTCGTAAGTTGCTCCTCGGCTTCCTTGCGTTCCTTGGTTCGGGATTTCAGAGCCGTGAGAAGCCCAGGAATTTCATCGTCGTTTTCGGTCTCCACGAGGGTCAACAATCGCTGTTCTCTTGACCGGAGACTTTCCAACTTCACCGACAGATCGGCTATTGCCTCATCCACGGCTTTCAGTTCTGCATCGGCCTTCTTGATCCGCATATGATCCGAAATGCCAAACTCCATCACGTTGTCGAGGATGAACTGTTCGACCAGATCGTAACGAAAACGTGCCGTACCATCGGTGCAGATCGGGACGGTTTGTTTGACACCCTCCACCTCAACCTCTTTGGTGAGTTTGCGGAAGTTTCCACTGCAAACGAGGTATTGCCACTGTTTGCTACTCCGGCTGTTGCAGAGCATGTACATGCGCGATTGGCAGTGAGTGCAACTGGTCAAGCCATCGAGCAGGTTGCTAAACCTCGTCCCGGCGCGACCGCCTTTTCTGTTTCGATGTGGTAGTTTCTGCGCCCGTAGCCATAGGTCATTGGTGACGACCGGGGGATAATAGTCGGCAATAGGATCACCACGCGCAATCCTCGTCCCATCCACTTCCTCATACGGCTGATACTCACCTATCGCAGAGCGGTTGGTGATGATGTTGGCAACGCTCGTGTGAAACCAGCCCTGCTTGCTCGGCTTTAACGTAGCCTCGCCACGCGCATTCAAATCTCTAGCGATCTTGTCGAAGCCCACGCCATCTGCGCTGCGCTCGAAAATCCACTGCACAAGGGGTGCTCGGTCGTTGAGGGAATATTCGAACTCACCTTTGGCGATCTTTGTCGCCGTGATCCAATGCGGAGGCCGTTGATTGGTCTTCACGCCTTTCCGGCTCAACGCCCGCTTGTTCTCGAACGCCTCTCTGATGATCTGGCTCTTACGTTCGCTTTCCCGATTGGCTCGGAGCATGGATGAGAGCGTGCTGATGAGTTGGTTCGAATTGGAATTTATGCTGGTCCACGTGTAAATCTCTTCCTCGCCGTACTCACCACGGGCAACTACGGTGATGCCGAGTTTCAGGATTTCCTTGAACAGGTCCAGCGCCTCAAGTGGGGTCGTTCGTGAGAGGCGGTCGAGGTTTTCGATGAGCAGGTAACTGCTCGACGGGATTGTTCCGTCTCTGACCAATTCGATGAATGCGCCGAGCCTGCCCTTTGTACGGTTCAAGCCCTTCCATGCGCTGACCCCGATATCAGCGAAGGCCGTTGTGTCTTGCAGTTCAAGGTCATGTCGTTGTGCGAAGTTCTCGCTCCAGACCAACTGACGCCGTAAACTATCGCCCTTGATCTGTTTCTCTGTACTCATACGAATGTACGAGTACGCTGGTCGTTTTGAAATGTTCGTCAATGCCCGCGCTTCCCAAAAGTGTTGCTAAGAGGATGCGCGAAAGTAGTGTAAAAACAATCAACACGTAGGGTTTCGCCGAATAGGGATCGCGCAGGATACGCACGCCCGCCCGGTCGACGACGAGATAACCGGAACGGAAATCCCCGAACGCGATCGAGAGCGAATTCTCCGCCACGTCGGGCATTTCTTCGGCTTCGGCGATCGGAAAGCCCATCAGCGAGGCCGGTTGGCCGGCCGATACCGGCGGGTGCCAGAGATAGTTGCCGTCGCCGTCCTTGAACTTGCGGATATCGCCCTGCGCCTTGCGGTTCATCATGAACGTGCCGTTCTGGCGATGGCCGGCCTTCAGCGCATAAATGAGCTCGATCAGCGTATCCGAAGGACCTGTCGATTTCCAGCCGCCGGCAACGCCGGTGGCGATATGGCCGAGATTGCCCCAACTCCAGGAGCCTTCCGCCACCGTCGGATAGGACAGAAATCCTTTCGGCTTGTTGGTGCCGTCGCCGCGGATGAAGGCGTCGCCCTCCTGCTCGGCAAATACGATGTCCACCTCGCCGGCGATCCAGGCCTCGATATCGACCGCCGAGTCGTCCAGCAGCGACTGCGTCGCCGCCGGCATCGCGTAGAGCTCCATGGTCGGGAAGGAGAGTTCGGTGAGCTGCGGCGTATTGGTCTGCGGCCGCGCCGTGGTCTCCGCCACCCAGCCGGTCGAAAGCCCGGCCGCCGCGAACGGCTTCTTCAGCACGGCGGAGGATACGGTACGCACGGTCGAGAGCGCCCGCATCGGCGAGACCGCCGAAATCCGCCGGCCGATTTCCGTGTCGGTTTCCGGCGGCACGAGATAACCGCCGTCGGCGCCAGTCCCGCCCGAAAACGCCTTGGCCTCCAGCTCGCGCAGACCGTTTTCCTCGCCACGGCGGACATAGGCGTCGAAGGCCGCCTTGTGCTCCACGGCCTCTGCCGAAAGCTCCGAACCGCCGCGGCCGAGTTGCGGCCTGGCCTTCTTCAGCACCAGCTGGTCGAGCACCTTCTTCTGGTCGTCGACGGCACGGTTGATGCGGTCCATCTTGTCGCGGGTCACGACGTCGGCGGTCAGCTTCTGCTCGATCTCGCCGAGGCGCCGGTCGTTGACCTCCTTGAAGGCCTCGAACGCCTCCATGAATTCGTCGAAGGCCGCCGTCACCGTTTCCGGCACGGCTTTTACTTCGGGCGCTACGCTTGCCATCGTTCTCGCCTGCTCCGTCATATCGCTTTTCCTTTGAAGGTTGATTTCATCATCATCTTCGCCGCCCGCCGCATCTGGCGGACGAGTTCGGTTTCCCTGTCGCGGAAGAACCGCGCATGCTTGACGTTGGAGACCCGCGCCGATGGCAGCATCGGAAAGGTCACCACCGAGATTTCCCACAGATCGGCCTCAAGGATTTTGCGCACGCCCGTCTTGGCGTCGGTGCGGGCCTTGACCGTGCGAAACCCGATCGACAGCCCGTCGAGCGCGCCCGATTTCATCAGCGCCAGCACCTCGCGGGAGCGGGCGACGCCCGGCGACAGCATGCCTTCGACATAAAGCCCGCGGGCATCCTCCCGGATCGTCCGCCAGGCGCCGATCGGCTCGGAAGGGTCGTGCTGGTAGAGCATCCGCACCCCCATCGCCCCGCGCTCGACGAGGCAATTGCGAAAGGCGCCGCGCTCGATCGTATCCTTGCCGAGATCGACCTCGCCGAAGACGCTGGCATAACCGGAAAACACTCCGTCGCCTGTAAGCCCAGCGAGTTCCAGATTGGCGAATTTGCGCGCGTTCGGGCGCGGCCCGCGATAAGCGTGCATTGGTATTCTCCTGAATGTCTTGGATTTGACCTGCAGCCGGATACGAGGGAAGAGGTAACCCCGAGTTTAACCGCCCCGTCCCCCATATCTGACGGCGATCCTCGCCAGCGCGCCGAGCACCCACCAGGCACAAAGACTGGCCGCCGCCGACCCCGTCAGCATCACTTCCGCGCCGGAAAGCTCAGCCTCGATCCCCAGCCGCTCGACCAGCCAAAGCCCGGTCGGCCCTCCGAAGATCATCCCGCAGCTCAGGCCCGTCAGAAACCGGCTCGCCGCCTCGCGGCGGCTCTTCGGCAGTAGATAGATCAGCGACACACCGGCTCCCGCCGTGGCGCCCACCGCCTTGGCGGCCCAGATGCCGGCCAGGGCGGCCGGATCGTTTCCGAGGTCAGCCATTTTTAATCTCTCTTGTTTATGATGCACGCATATGGACCGAACGGCGCTGCTGCCATGCAACCAGCCGTTCCGCGCTCGACGCAGCGTCGGCGGATCCAGTTTCCATGAATGTTCAGAATCGCTTGGGGCTACCTGCTGGGAAGTTGAGTCCGGCACTTCGCAAGTTGAGTGAGTGGCAAAAGACGCGTTGAGCAACGCCAAGCCGCCCGTCTATTCCGCGTAGACGTCCTCGTCCTCATCGGGCCGATCATCCTGCCTGCCGTGCCTGACGATCAGGATCAGCACGCCGTCGGAATCGACTTCGTACTCGATGAGATAGGGCGCAATCACCAGGACCCTGACGCCATTGGAGCCCGGTTTGACCTTGCCGATCTCCGGATGCTGTGACAGAAGCGACCGGGCATTCCGCAGTTTCCTGTGCAGTTCCCGTGCCGCCGGAGCACTGAACCTGCCGAGGTAGGTCCGCTCGGACCTGATGTAGTCCGCAGCCATCGTGGAGATGCGGACTTTCTTCATGCGGCATCGGTCCGGGATTTTTCATCCGCAGCATTCAAGCCATCCAGTTCATCGAGAAGGTCGTCCATATCCATGACCTTGCCGTCGCGCACGTCCTGGCGCGCCGCGGCAATTTCCAGAAGCTCGCTTCCCTCCGTGGTCAGGTAGGCTTTCAGCGCCCGGACGATCACCCAGGATCGGCTTCTGTCCGCTGTCTCAGCGATCTTCTCGATGTCCTCAAGGATGTCGAGCGGCAGGCGCAGCGTGATCGGGTCTGAAAGAACGGGCTTGGCCATCAGAGCCTCCATTTGTAATACGACGTATTACAATCTACACCCCTTCCTTACGGATTAATACCCCACCGCCTCGCGCTTCTCTTCGTCGCTCAGGAACGCCGCCGCACCGACCCTCGCCCACAGCGCCTCGCGCTCGGCGGAAAGGCCGGCGATCCGGTCGAGGTCCGGTTCCAGCCGCAGCCTGCCCCCATAAGCTTCAGACAACCAGGCGGAAAAGCTCGCGGCCGTTCGCGCAATCAAGGGCAGCACGGTGAGCCGGTAGAAGGCGCGGTTGGCTTCTTGGTAATTGGCATAGGTGTTGTCGCCGGGAATGCCGATCAGCATCGGCGGCACGCCGAAGGCGAGCGCGATGTCGCGGGCGGCGCCGTTCTTCGCCTCGATGAAATCCATGTCCTTCGGCGACAGGCCCATCGCCTTCCAGTCGAGCCCGCCTTCGAGCAGCAGCGGCCGACCGGCATTGACGGCGCCGGAATAACCCGCCTCCAGCTCGTCCTTCAGCCGCTCATACTGATCGGCAGACAAGTTGCCGCCGTCCTTCGGCTGGTAGACCAGCGCGCCGGAAGGTCTTGCGGAATTGTCGAGCAGCGCCTTGTTCCAGCTCGCCGCCGCATTGTGCAGGTCGAGCGCGGCACCCGCCGCACCAAGCGGCGGAAAGCCGCAATGGTCGTCGAGCGGATGAAACAGCTTCAGATGCAGCAGTGAGACGCCATCGCTCTCGGCCGGCAGCCGCCGCGTGGTGCCGCCGGCGCGATAGTCGTAGCCCGCCACCCAGCCGTCGCGGCCCTCGACCACGCTCACCCGGTCGGGCCGCAGCAGATGCAGTTCGCGTAAGCTCCCGCCGATCGACAGCGGCTCGACATAGGCGTTGCCGGAAAGCGCCAGGTGCCCGTAAAGCGCCTCGAAAAAGTCAGGCCCGCCCTGCCGGCCATTCGGCCGCGTCAAGAGCGCCAGCGCCGGATGTTCGACAACCTCCGTCGCCCCATCATAGGCAAGCCACGGCACGGCTGCGGCGGCTTCGGCGATCATCCGCACCGCCCGATAGGCGACCGGGTTCTTCATGAACCCTGCCCGCGCCAGCGCCGCATAGGACCGCCCCGACCACTGCGCCACTCCCTCGCCGGACACGATCGCAAAGCCGGAGGCCGTCTTGGTCTCGGCCCTTCGGGTGTCGGTTCCCTGGATTTCGGGCACGGCCTGTCGCCCACCCGTGGAAAACCACGGGCGCCGGAATGGAGATTTCATCGTAACTTGTCCTTTTCGCTCGCGGGCGCCAGGGCCCGCTTCAGGGAAGCGGCAGGGGCGATTTCACCGCGTTTTCGCTGTCGAAATCGGCTGCAATGCGCATTTCACGGACCGGGCGGACGATATCGATCGAGGCCTGATAGGCCGGATGCGCCTTGTAGGCGGCAAGCGCCGCCGCATCCTCGAATTCGCCGTAGACCACCAGGTCGACCTCGTTGCCGAGCTGGTCGCTCTTCACATTGGTGCCGATCTCCAGGGTCAGCGCATGCGGGTTGCCGGTCAGCAGGGAAAGACCTGCCCGTACCCGTTCGATCTCGCCCGTTTGCGCCGTGAAAAATACGATGTGGCGTATCATGGAACCTCCAGCAAAGCGGAGGCCTCGCTATCACGGGCTGCCACGGGCCACAATGCGGCCTATTGCAGCGCCTCGGCGAACACCCGCGCATGCCGCGCCACCAGGTCCGCCCGGTCGTTACCGTTGATGATTTTTCTGGCGCCCACCCAGTCGATTCGCCCTTGCCCGAAATAATCGCCGAGCTTCCGGCCAGTGAAACTGCCGCGCCGCATGCCCTCGATCAGGATCGCCACCGAGACCGGCATTTCCATCGCCCGACCCGGATCGGCCACCAGGTCGATCCCGGTCACGGCGGACATCGCCTCGTAGTTCCGCCTGTGGGTGAGCTGCACCAGCCCGCGACCGAGCCAGCTTTTTCCGTCCGCGTCCGGCCGCCAGTAGGGCGTCTTCACCGACCCGAGCCGGCCCGCGGTAAAAGCCTCGTCCAGACGCGCGATCGCCGACCTGTCGCTGGCCGCCAGGGTTTCCCGGACGGGCTGCATGGTGGCGGCCGTCTCGTGAAAGGCGGTCGCCAGCACATAGGAAAGCGGCTGCGCCTCACCTTGGCCGTCCCTTTCCCGCCAAGCGTCGAGAATCGCCGTCATCCCCTCCACCTGGCCGCTGACCAACCGGCCTTTGAAGAGCTTCGCCCGTACCAAATCAAAGAAAGCATGCCGGTTGTGAGCCATCTAGAGCCTACTCCCATACCGCGTCGCAGGGTTTCAATCGGTTTAGAAAAACTAAATCGTTTTAAGCGTTTAGGCGGCAGTTTACTTTTTTCTAATGATGTGGAACCAACGGCTCCACACGACGTTCTTGTCGGCTTTCTAAACAACAGGAGATCATGATGATGCAGCAGCCCGCACCGGCCGCCCCTTCCAAGCCGATCCCGCAGCATGTCGTCGAGCGGATCGAATCCGAATGGAAGCAGATGCGCGAAAGCGCCCAGCCGAAGTCGGTTACCCCGCGCTGATCATCATCAATTAAGCGACGAGCCGCGCTCAAACACCGCGCACGCGCGGCTCTCCATGACCTTCCAGCATCAGCGCCGTCAACGCCCAGACCAGCGCATCGAGCCGGTCGGGCGAGCGGCCTGAAGACAGGCCGTCCGGACCGAAATCGCACATCTGGTCTTCGAGTTCGGCAAACCGCCCGGCATGCGCCACCCGCCCCTGTTCGTAGAGGGCAGCCACAGGCTCGGCGCGCAGGAATTTTCCGCGCGTCGCCCTGACCATCGTCACCGGCAGCGCCGCATCGACGCTTTTCAGCATCGCCGTCACCATCTCGCCGCCCTGGTTCACCTCGGCCACCACCCGGTCCGCCTGAAAGCGCGCATAGGCGCGCGCCACTGCATTCGCCCAGCCGGCCGGGGTTTTGCCCTCGACCGAACAGTCGGCCAGCACCACTGCCCGGCCGCTCGCTTCCAATCCGGCGACGACGATGCCGCAGCAGGAATGTTCGCCCGAACCCGAAGGCGGATCGACGGCGACCACGATGCGCCTGAGCGTTCCGGTAAAGCGGATCGTGAAAGCTTCGAGGTCGGCCCGTTTCCACAGCGCGTCCTCGCGGTCCTCGATCAGCTCGCCGGCCAGTTCCTGTCGTCCGAGCCTCGTTCCTCCGTAACGTGCCTCCAGCGCCGAAATGAAGCCGGGTGAAAGGTTGCCGGCATTGGCCTGGGTCGAGATTCTCACGAGTTGCGTCCCGGGATCGGCGATCAGCCGTTTCAGGATCGGCACCGGCCGCGGCGTCGTCGTCACCAGCTGGCGCGGATCGGCCCCGAGCCGCAGCCCGAACTGCAGCATGTCGAAGGTTTCCTCCGCATGCCGCCATTTGGCGAGCTCGTCGCACCAAGCGAAATGAAACTGCGGTCCGCGCAGGCTCTCCGGATCTTCCGAGGAAAAGATCTGCGCGATCGCCCCGTTCGGCCAAACCAGCCTCCGGCGCGAAATCTCGAAATCCGGCCGGTTCTTTCGGGCAATTCGGCAGATGCCGGACACCCCGTCGATCATCACCTCGCGGGCATCGCCCAGCGTTTCCGCCACCAGCGCGATCCTGAGCTGCGACCTGCTGCCGGCTGAGGCGAGCCCATGGATCCATTCCGCGCCTGCCCGCGTCTTGCCCGAGCCGCGCCCACCCATGATCAACCAGGTGCGCCAGTCGCCAGCCGGCGGCTTTTGGTCGCGACGGCCGGCATGGCGCCAGTCCCGGCTTACGGCGCAGGAATGACGTGAGTTGGTGCTATCACGCCACTTGCGTAAAGAACCTGCGGAGGACGACGACGGTTCAACGATCTCCCTCTTCTCCCCGGCGGGGAGAAGGTGGTCCGAAGGACCGGATGAGGGGGGCGAAGCCACCTTCCCGCTCACCATTTCCACTTCAGGCATTCCTCGGTCCACCAGATCGACCGCTCCAGCGTCGCCGGCCCCCTCATCCCCTCGCTTCGCTCGGGACTTCTCCCCGCTGGGGAGAAGAGGGAGTTCGATGCACCCGTCCGCTCCGACCTCAATAACAGTCGTTTCGGCCGTCCCTTCATCACAGCCAGGCTCAGCGAGCACCGCATAACCCTTTGCCATTGCTCCATTCATCTGAGCCCGCAAGCTGCTGATCCGGTCCATCTTTTCCCCGTATTCAGCCAGCGTTTTGACCGTCCCAGCTTCGACAACGTCTTCAACCGGTGTCAGGCGATGCCGTTCGATCCCCTCCCGCACTGCCGGGCTCACCGATATCAATACCGGCCGCGAGACAGCGCTTCTCAAAACGCTCCTGGGCGCGCTGCTCGATAAGTTCCTCGACCTCACGCACGGCCTCCTCATACCCACCCTCGTCCGCATCCCGCTCGGCGGCCTCGTCGCGGTCGCGGGCGAGCTGGCGTTGCAGGCTGTCGACCTTTTCGAGCGTGCGGACGATCAGCGACATGGCGTCGGTCGCGGCCTTTACGTCGGCACGCGCCAGTTTCTGGGCGGCGTCGTCGCCATCTGTGAGCGCCGCCTCCGCCGCGGTGCGCATCCGCCGGAAGGTCGAGAACTGGTCGCGCATTTCGACCGTCATCTCGTTCAACAGCCGCCGCAGTTCCTCGCCGGGAGAGAATGCGCCTTCGGCCGACTTGATCTCCAGCAGCACGCCGCGCACCGCGTCCGACAGCACGGAATCATCCATGACGACCGCGTCGCCATAAACCGGCGCCTCCGTCCAGAGCCCGAAAAGCGCCGGATCGAACGTCTCGAATTCATCCATCTGGGATATCCCGGGGCCAAAATAGGAGCCAAAAGGAGGGCCAAAATTTCGGCGCAGAAAATCCCGCCGCGCCCGTTTCCGGTCGCTGCGCGTCCCCGCTGCCGATTGTCGAGATAAAAAGAAGGCCCGGCTTTGGGACCGGGCCAATTTGACTGGAAGCCTTGCCACCGGCTATCCACCGGCGCAATTCTTCGACTGTGCCTAGAACCTACCAAACAACCGTCACGCCGTCAAGGACTATTTTCCTAATTAGCAAAAATTAATTTACGTAGGGTCACGTCCCGCAGAACGTCTGCGTCACCCGCTCCTCAGGCTTGGGGGGCTGCATGTAGCTCACGAATTCCGGCCGCTCTTCGAATGGCTTTTCCAGTGCCTCCAGCAACCGTTCGAGGAAACTGAAGTCGCCGTAATTGGCGGCCGAAAGGGCTTCCTGGACCTTGTGATTGCGGGGAATGACCGCCGGGTTGACGGCGCGCAGGGCGTCAGCCAGTTCGCCGACCGGCCGTGCCTCCATGGTCAACCGCTCGCGCCAGTCGGCGAGCCAGGTCTGCGCCTTGTCGGGATCGGCAAAACACTTGAGGAACGCCTCTTCCCCGCCCTCCGCCGCATCGGCAAGCCGCCGGAAGGCGAGCGTGAAATCCGCCTGCCCCTCGTGCATGGCCGCCAGCAGCGCCTGGATCAGGTCGCCATCGCCGTCAGCCTCGGTCTCAAGACCTATCTTTGCCCGAAAAACGCCGATCCACTCTTTCTGGAACCGCTCGCCGAACGCCTTCAGCACGGCGTTCGCCGCTTCCACGGCCTTTTCCTCGTCCTCGTCCAATAGCGGCAGCAGGCATTCCGCCAGCCGCGCAATGTTCCATTGGCCGATGCCCGGCTGGTTGCGATAGGCGTAACGGCCGCCCTGGTCTATCGAGGAAAACACCTTCATCGGGTCGTATTCGTCGAGAAAGGCGCAAGGCCCAAAATCGATCGTCTCGCCCGAAATCGTCATGTTGTCGGTGTTCATCACCCCATGGATGAAGCCGATACCCATCCAGCGGGCGATCAGATCCGCCTGCCGCCCCGC
>NZ_PVBK01000027.1:0-56460 GCF_002968535.1 Neorhizobium sp. T7_12
GTTGGGGAGGGGTCTGCGCTCCGCATAAAACCCCTCCCGCCTGCCGGCCACCCTCCCCACGAGGGGGAGGGTTAGGGGTGTCGCAGCGCCTCACGTCCCATACGCAGCAATCCTGCACCAGAGGGGGGTAAGCCATGATGACGAGTCTCATCGCCCCTCCCCCGATCCGGCGCGTTTGCCCGCCCTCACCCGGATCAGCGCCAGCACCGCGAGCGCGGTCACCATCACCACCGCGATCTCGCCCAGCGTATCGGTGCCGCGGAAGTCGACGATGATGACGTTGACGACGTTGGCGCCGTGGGCGACCGTCTTGGAATAGGTGTTGAAGAAATCGGTAAGAACGGTGTCGAACGGCGCCTGCGTCGATTTCAAAAGCAGCAGCGTGAAGCCGAGGCCGCAGGCGACCGCGACCATGCCGTCGAAGAGCGACTGTCCCAGAGGCCGATGATCCCGCGGGGTGAGCCGCAGCCGCGTCATCACCAGCGCCAGGATGACGACCGACAGCGTCTCGACCATGAACTGGGTGAACGACAGGTCCGGCGCGCCGAACAGCAGGAAGATGACGGCGACGGCAAAACCCTGGATGCCGAGCGAGACGATCGCCGTCAGCCGGTCTTTTGCGCGCAGCACGGCGAAAAGGCCGATCACCGCGATTGCGAAGAACGCCGCTTCCTGGACCAGCAATTGCTCCGGCCAGGCGGGCATCGCCGGCAGTTCGCCGAACACGAAGGGCGGGACGAGCAGCGTCACGGCCAGCAGGATGAAGGTGGCGGTGATGTAGATTTCCAGCCGGCCCGGCTGGACGAAACGGGTGACGGCGGCCGAAAGCTGCACCAGGCCGGAGACGACATGGTCGAAACCTCGGTCCGGTCCGGGGCCAAGGCTTTCCACCGCCCGCACCATGAAGGCCCGAAGGTCCGTCAGCCGCCAGAAGGCGAGCGCGCCGAGCAATACGGTGATCACCGACAGAAGCAGCGGCAGGCCGAGATGCGGCACGGTGGAAATGTCGATGACGATCTTTTCGTCGGTAATCGCGCTTGCCATCGGCGAGGAGATGTAACGATGCGCCAGGCCGGAAAAGAGTGCGGCCGCCAAGCCGAGCACGGAGAGAACAACCGGGCCCAGCCAGAGCGTCATTGGTCCTTCGTGAGCATGTTTCGGCGTCTCGACATGGGGACCGAGGAAGGGTTTCAGCGCCACGGCAAAGGCAATCGCGAACATCAGCGCATTGCCGATGACGGCAAGGCCCGTGAAAAACACGGCCCGCGGATTGCCGGCGGCGAGTGCCGCATAGATCTCCTCCTTGGCGAGGAAACCAAAGAACAGCGGCAGGCCGCCCATCGAGAGCGCCGCCAAAAGCGCCGCGCCGAAGGTGACCGGCATGGCGGCGCGCAGGCCGCCGAGCTTGGTGACGTCGCGGGTGCCGGCCTCATGATCCACCGTGCCGGCGACCATGAACAGCGCGCCCTTGAACAGCGAATGGGCGACGAGATAAAGCACCGCCGCCTCGACCGCATGGGCCGAACCGAAACCGGTCAGCATGGTGAGCAGACCGAGCGAGGCCATGGTCGTGTAGGCGAGCATCAGCTTCAAGTCCGTCTGGCGGACGGCGAGGAAGGTGCCGGCAATCAGCGTGATACCGCCGAAGAAGGGCAGCAGGATCACCCAGGCGGGGGTATCCCCCATGACCGGGTTCAGCCGCATCAGCAGGTAGACGCCGGCCTTCACCATGGTTGCCGAATGCAGATAGGCCGAGACAGGCGTCGGCGCTTCCATGGCGTTGGGCAGCCAGAAATGGAACGGAAACTGCGCCGACTTGGTGAAGGCGCCGGCAAGCACCAGCAGCAGGGTGGCGAGATAGAACGGGCTCTGGCGCAGCCCGTCGCCCAGATGCACGAGCAGCGAAAGCTGGGTAACGCCGGTGATGTTCCAGAGGAAGACCAGGCCTGCGAGCAGGCAGAGCCCGCCGCCGCCGGTGACCACCAGCGCCTGAAGTGCTGCACGCCGCGCCGCCTCCCGCTCGTGATCGAAGCCGATCAGCAGGAAGGAGGTGATCGAGGTCAGTTCCCAATAGACGAACAGCATCAGAAAGCTGTCGGAGACGACGAGGCCGAGCATGGCGCCCATGAAGGCGAGGATGAAGGCCATGAAGCGCCCCTGCCCCTCATGACCCTTCATGTAGCCGCCGGAATAAAGGGCGATCAGGGTACCGATGCCGGTGATGAGAAGCGCGAAGGTGAGCGACAGGCCATCGAGGAACCAGGAGAAGGAAAGGTTGAAGCTCGGCGCCCAGGCATACCCCCCGGTCACCACTTCGCCGGCGGCGATTTCGGGCAGGAAGGTGCAGAAATGCGCAAATGCGAGCGCCGGGGCCAGTGCCAAAACCCAGGCGGCCTTGTCGCCCAGAAAGCGGGTGAGGACAGGCGCCAGAACGGAAGCGAGGAAGGGAAGGAAGAGTGCGAAGAACGTCAACGCCGGCGCATTGGCAGCCATGTCATCTCCACGCTTCAGAAGCCCCACACCGCCCGACCGTTCGGAGGCAGGTGATTTTCTATGGGAAACCTGGCCCCGCCTCAAGCGGAACCGGACGAAACACACAGAAACGCGAGTTTTCGGGAATTTGACGGCAAGTGCGACCGATGCTTGAGGGGGCAGCTTCGCGCAATGAGCGGCGATGGCCTCATGCAGTGCCAGCACCGATGGTCGAATTTGATCACAAACTGGGGGCCAGCAAATGAGCTTGGCCCCCGACTTGATCTTGGTACACACCGCTCAAGAGATTGCATGATCCCTGCGATCAGGGTGCCAGGTAGTCATTTACCGTCTCCCATGCAGTGGTTTGCAAGAATTTCGCTACTTCTTCATCGAAACCAGCTGTGTAACTGAGTCCCACCGGGTTTTTCTTGAAGATTGCCGCGTAGGTCGTCAAAGCAGCCAGATACGACCCCGCCGCCGTCGGATGCCGCTTGTCGGCCGTATAGAGACTGATATCAGGGCGCTCTTTGACCGACCTGGCAAATGCCAATCCTGCAGGAATAACAAGAGCTTTGTTTTCATTTCCGATACGGGTGTAGGCTTCGGCGAGTTGTTCGGTCATCTCCGGTTTGTCGAGATAAGCCCACGACATAAAGAAAACTGGCTCTGCGCCGTTCTTCCTTACAGTCTCAGAGTGCTTCTTTGCATATTCGTAGAATATGTCCTTCAACTGCGGATGAACCGGGCACTGACTGCAATCCATCATAATCGCCAGGTCGAACAGGCGCTCCGGATTGTTGAAAGTGACGACGTTTTTGCTGTCGATCGTATAACGTCCCACCGCGTTAGGCCGGAAGTACGAGCCGACATCGTGCCAATCGAAACCAGAGCCGCTTATTGTCACCTGAGCCGAGCGTAGCTTGTATTCAGGGTCAGCCGCTGCGAGGATTCTGGAGATAAACCCGCTGATCCCGTTGTTGAAGTAAAAGAAACTATTGCCGATATAGATGATGGATTCGGGACGCTCTTTTCCCGTGGTCTGAACTGCGGGCTTTAGCTGTGCGAAACTTGGCGAGCTTGCCCATAAAAGAGCGGACACTACCAATAAGGCGGCTCTTGCGGAATTCTTTAGGCGTTTCATTATCTGATCTCCCTGTCCGATAACGCGGCTGAAACTGCTTGCTCACATTGGTTGTCACCGAAGCGCGCCTGACTTCTGGACGCGATTGCTGAAAGCATAGGCTCCTCCTCCTATTGGTGCTTTCGAGAAGAGAACAAGACACACGTCAGCGCTCGGCGAATCTGCCGATCCGTGTATCCAGGCGTTGCTTTGAGAAGCTCGCGCTTCTCCTCCCTGCCCAAATAAATAAACGTACTATTCCGTTAATTCAAGCAATCTGTTCACGCAGCGGCAACGGCGGTGAATACCGCGCCGAGATAATGTCTGCGATTGTGACTGGGAGGTTAGACCGGGCGCGGCTGCACGGCTTGGATGAGGGTCGGTTCCGACGGCTCACTAGCGCAGGCGTCACACCCGGAACGGATGCGGCTTCTTAAGTCGCGTCCGAGGGCCCGAGCTTGGTCTCGAGCCTCATTCGTGTGATCCGGCCATCCGTCATATTGCACTGCCTGATATAATTGAAAGGCTTCACTCAGCCGAGAATTTCACCGTCACGCCGCGCTGCCTAAAGTAAGCCTGCATCAGCTTCCTGCCAGAACGGTTGTTCTGCACGAGCCTAGCCGGGTCGAATACGGCCTCTTTCAAACCCGCCCGAGCCATCGCCGCCTTGAGAGCCGTGATATGCATGTCGATGTCGGCATTGTTCGCCTGGAGCGATTCATAAATGCGGCCTGTTGCATCTGCTACGGTCGGTTCAGTCACTATTTCACTCCTGTTGTTGTTTGGCTGGCGCTTATCATGTTTTTCGACGTAACCCTACTGCGGCAAGCGATGACCTTGTCACTGGCGGGAAATGGACTGGATTATTGCGTCCGCTTTCGAAGGGACTCGGCACCAGAAGTGAACCAGCGCGACCCGGACCCCTGCGATCGAGACACCGTGGCCGCTTTGCGCAATTAGCGGTCATTGAAACTGATGCTAGTGAAGTCATCGGTTTTGCCGTTCCAAGTGCCGGATGCAAAGGCGGTTACCGAATGCCCTGTGGGCGGACCTTCATCCAGACGGCCCACCGTTAAGCCGAGCTTGTCGAACAGTATGATCCCAACAGAAACCGCGGCTCCCCCGTTTAGCTCTTCCAATGCGCGGAGTACCTTTAATCCGTTCGTTCCGAAAACAGATATCCCTCGAAACATAACTACCCCAATATCGTAGAAGGCTTCGATCTCGCTCACGCGATTTTCTCGATAGCGTACGACTGGCGCTTTGGTACCGCGATGCTCACTGAACGTATCAGGCCGAAGGCCGCGTCTCGACCGGTCTGGTGCTCCAATGTGTGTGGCGACATCCTCTGGAGTCATGTCAAATTTTATAGGCCCAATTCCTGAGAAAGAGTCGATGAGCCATGTCATGTCAGTCTTCTCCAAACTCTTTGGAGAGATTAAGGGATGCGTAAATTTGAGCAACCCCAGTGACCGCTTTGGGCCGGAAACAGCCACGCCGGCATCCGCTCTCCAATCGCGGACTTTTCCTTCGCCGTCTCGATGCCTATCTATGGGGAAACGAAAGGAACCTTGCGATGTCCGATGTCATCACCCCGAAAATCCAGAAGACCGATGCGGAATGGCGCGAGCTCCTGACGCCCGAGCAGTACCGGATCCTGCGGCAGGCCGGCACCGAACGCGCCTTTACCGGGCCCTTCTGGAACAGCCATGAAAAGGGCCTCTACAGCTGCGCCGCCTGCCACGAACCGCTGTTCGTCTCCGACACCAAGTTCGATTCCGGCTGTGGCTGGCCGAGCTATTTCGAGGCGGTGAATCCGGAAGCGATCACCGAAATCCGCGACATGTCGCACGGCATGGTGCGCACCGAAGTCCGTTGCAGCAATTGCGGCGGCCATCTCGGCCACGTCTTCCCCGACGGCCCCCCGCCGACCGGCCTGCGCTACTGCATCAACGGCCACGCGATGGATTTCGAGGCGATGAAGTGAATCTGATGTTCTCGACCATCAGGCTATAATTTCCAAATGGGCGGGCCGCTCGAGGCTCCGTCCATTTGGAAAAGATTTTCACGCCTGCTGCCGAGCCAGATATTCCGCCCGCTTTTTCTCCGTCTCCGCATAATTCTCGGCCATGCGGTCGATCTGTGCGGACAAGGGGTCGTTCTTCATGCCCTCGTAGTCGATGGTGATCGTCGGTCCTTCGAATGGCGGCATGGCATTGTATTGCCGCTGCGTCATCGCGGTGGAAGCCTTGACTATCCGGCCGCCCAGCAATTCGGCGATCTTCTCGGCCCTGTATTGCGCATTTGCCGGACCGCCGGGGATGTTGGCCTCGTCGGTTAGGCCAGCCATCAGCATTTTGGTAATGCGGTCGCCCATCGAATCGCTTGCGGTCTGCACCACACCCTGATTGTCGATGGTGGCGACGACCCTGCCTGCGATGGTGATGGTCGCATAGGTCTTCATACGCGGATCGTTCGAATAGTCCGGGAAGGACCGCTCTGTGTACTGGCTTTCGAGGTAGCTCTTGTTCGCCTCCATGCGCCGCCGCGCTCCCTCCATGAATTGCTGGTACTCGTCTTCCGGCAATTCGGCGACGTTGATCGCCTTGAGGTTCGAACGGTCGAGGACAATCGCGTTGACGACCTTGCCCATGAAATTGATGGTCACCGTCGAAGCGCCGCCATCGGCCTGCGCACCATCGGCGGTTGCCGATTCCTTGCCGGCCCCGCGCGCCGAAGCCTGGTCTCCGACGGCGTCCCCATAAGGATCGTCGGCCTTGGCAAGACCCGCGCCATTGGAACCTGCATGTCGAGTGGCCGCGTTATAGTAGGATGTGGATGCAATGGTGGTCATGATTATTCTCCCCGAAAATATTCCCCGAAGAGAAGCATCCAAGCCTTGCGCCAACCTTGGGCTGCAAATTCATGGCATTCGCGCATTCGCGCGAGTATTGCGGCAGTTCAATAATCGTCGCTGATCTCGAGCCAGTAGCCGTCCGGGTCCTGCAGATAGACGGACCGAACGCCGTCGGCACGGGTGTAGATCCTGCCCTCGTTTCTGGCCAGATCGCCGTATTTCGTGCCGGTTGCGGCAATGTGGGCGACCGTGGCGTCGAGGTCGGTCACGGCGATGCAGAGATGGGTCGACATGGTGACGTAGGTTTGGCCGAAATCGCCTTCGATCAGGTGGATCGACTGGCTGTCGCCGATGCCGAACCAGCGGATGTTGGGCTTGCGGGCCTTGCACTCGATTTCCGGCAGGCGCAGGACCCGGTGGTAGAAATCGGCGCTGCGGGTAAGATCCCGGACCATGATGGACAGGTGGTTTATGCGAAGCAACGCGGACATGCTCTCCTCCAACAGCACTCGCGGGACCGCCTGACGTCAGGTCGGGTCCTTGTCGTAGACGATGATCCCGGGCGGCAACTGCACCCGGCGACGCCGACGGTAGTCATAAACCGAATGCGGGGTCTCGGGAAGCCGGGATACCCTGTGTGCTATTCCGGCAGTTCCACCGTGAAGGCGAAGCGGGCTTTTTCGCCCGGTGCAAGGACCACGCCGTAGGGACGTTTCGCAAGATCGTCCGAGCCGCCGAGTTCGGCGGCGGTGCCGTGCCAGGGTTCGATACAGATGAAGGGGGCGCCGGGTTTCTGCCAGAGCGCCAGATTCGGCAGGTTTTCGAAGGAAAATTTCAGCGCGGGACCGCCCTCGGCGGCATAGGTCAGCCCCTCGCCCGCCCCTTCCGGAAAGATCATCGCATCCGCCTCGAACATCGCGTGGTCGAGGGTGAGGCCGCCGGCCGTAAACGGCGACGGCAGTTTTTCCGGCTTGACCAGCCCGCCTTCCAGCCGCGTCAAAGCCGGTTCGGCGCCGTTGTCGAGGGTGATTTTGTGGGCCTTGCCCGCCGCGCCGGGAATCGGCCAGACAAAGGCCGGGTGGAACCCGAGACCGAAGGGCATCGGTTTTTGATCGCGGTTCTCGACTTCGGCCGCGACCGTCAGCGTCCGGCCATCCAGCGAATGCTCGACCGCCAGCAGGAATTCGAACGGATAGACGGCGCGTGTCGCGTCGGAGGCGGCGAGTTCGTAGCGGCACATGGTCCCGCTCGACGAGGCGAGCGTAAACTCGCTGCGGCGGGCGAAACCGTGCTGGCCCATCTCGTAAGGCTTGCCCTCGACGCTGATCCGGTTTTCCGGCGCCTTGCCGACCATCGGAAACAGAACCGGGGAGCGGCCGTTCCAGAAGGCGGCATCGCCATTCCAGAGAAACGAGCGGCCATCGGCGGCCGTCAGCGCCTGCATCTCGGAGCCGAGCGAGGAGATGTCGACGGTCAGGTATTGGTTGGAAATGCGGGTGACGTCTGACATGGCGGCTCCTTCAGGTTCCGGTTCGGAATCATGTCCTCATCTTTGCGCGCCGGACGTTTCGGTTCAATTACGCGCGAAACCTTTTCGAGCCTCAGGCCCGCATCGCCAGGACGGGCCGGCGCTCCTGTTCGGCCTTCTCCGCCATGCGGACCTCGTAGGCCTTGCCCCACTCTGCCATCACCGTCACGGCGTGGTTGAGGCTGCGGCCGAAATCGGTGGCGGAATATTCCACCCGCGGCACCTTCTCCGCAAACACTTCGCGGCGGATGAGACCGTCCGCCTCCATCTCGCGAAGCTGCTGGGCGAGCATCTTTTCGCTGACGCCTGAGAGTATGCGCTTCAGCTCCCCGAAGCGGCGGGGCTCGATGTTGATCTCCCAGAGGATGTCGGTCTTCCACTTTCCACCGATCACGTTGAGGGCGCTGGCAAAACCGCAATCGTCGTCCGGCAGGCGTTTCATTCCCGTTCTCCCCTTACTGCAGAGTAACCGCTTACCCGAAGGTGCGTAATTTACCGCCTCCGGCCGGAGGCGTTATCAAAATGCCGTCTCACATATTGGAGTTCGATGCGATGACCACAATAGGGTTTCTCGGCGCCGGCCGAATGGGAACGGCACTTGTTCGTACGCTCGCGAAAAGCGGCCACGAGGTGCATGTCTGGAACCGCACGGCGGAAAAGGCGCAGGCGCTCGGCGCTTTTGGGGCACGACCGGAACCGACACCGGAACGGGCGGCGGCCGGAGCGGAGATCGTTTTCGTCAATCTGCTCGACTATCCCGCTTCCGATGCGCAGCTGAGGAAACCGGATGTCACCGAGGCGCTGAAGGGCAAGCTGCTCGTGCAGCTCACCTCCGGTTCGCCGAAGACGGCGCGCGACACCGGCGCCTGGGCGGCCGAACACGGCATCGCCTATCTCGACGGGGCGATCATGGCCACGCCGAATTTCATCGGCGAACCGGAGACGCTGATCCTCTACAGCGGGTCGGGCGCCCATTACAGGCAGCACGAAAGGGTGTTTGCCGGGCTCGGCGGGAAATCCGCTTTCGTCAGCGAGGATTTCGGGGCGGCCTCCGCGCTCGACAGCGCCCTTCTCGGCCAGATGTGGGGCACGCTGTTCGGTACGCTCCAGGCGCTCGCCATCACCAAAGCCGAAAACATCGATCCCGAAATCTACGCGAACTATCTAAAGCTTTCCCAACCCGTCATCGATGGGGCGGAACGGGATCTGACGCAACGGGTGCTGGACGGGCGCGACCGGGGCGACGAGGAAACCCTCGCGACGATCGCAGTCCACAATGTGGCCTTCCAGCATCTCGTAGAGATCAACACGGAGCGCGGCATCAACCCGGTGATTGCGAACGCCTTCGGCAGCCTTTTCGAGGCGGCCATCCGGGCTGGCCACGCCGAGGACGACTTCGCGGCGCTGGCGCGCTTCATGGAGACCAAATGACCGAGGCGGAAAACCGGCAGGGAGAGACCACCCGCACCGCCGCCTGTTCCTGCGGCAACTTCCGGCTCACCCTCGCGGGCGCGCCGGAGCGGGTCTATGCCTGCGCCTGCCTCGAATGCCAGAAGGCGACAGGATCGGCGTTTTCCTATCGGGCACGTTATCGCAAGCAGGCAATCGTCGCCGACGGAGGCGAGCGGCGGCGCTTCCGGCGGATCACCGACGAGGGCCGGTGGATGGACCAGGTCTTCTGCCCGAATTGCGGCACGCTGGTCTACATGGAGGCGGAGGTGCTGGAGAACGGGATCGTCGTTTCGGTCGGCTGTTTCGGCGAGCCGGATTTCGCGCCGCCGGCTGCGATCTTCTGGTCGCGCCGGCGCCATGGCTGGTACGAACCGGACGCGGAAATCCGGCTCGTCGAATAGGCTCAGTCTTTCGCGACCTCGCCCGCATATTCATCGTCCGTCACCGCGCCCAGCCATTCCGCCGTGCTGCCGTTCAGCGCTTCCTGGATGGCGATGTGGGTCATGGCGGTGGTCGGGGATGCGCCGTGCCAGTGTTTTTCGCCGGGCGGGAACCAGATCACGTCGCCGGGCCGGATGGCCCGGACCGGCTCGCCCCAGACCTGCGCCAATCCGGCGCCGGCCGTGACGAGCAGCGTCTGGCCGAGCGGGTGGGTGTGCCAGTCGGTGCGGGCACCCGGTTCGAAGGTGACCGAAAGGGCGCGGACCCGGGCCGGCTCCGGCGCCTCGACGATCGGATCCAACCGGACGGTGCCGGTGAAATATTGTGGCGGTGCCTTCGAAGGCTGCGATCCGCTGCGCTTGATGTCCATGGTTCGATCCTCGCTGAACGACTGGTTACACTTCATATGGGTCAGGTCATATAGGTCAGGACGGCATATAGGTCACAACAGGCGCGGCGCGACGTCCAAAAATTCTTGACTTCGATTTTCGCACGTTTATGCCTTTCAGTCGAAGAGCGTCGGCCTTTGAGGTTCAGTTTGCCTAAGTAATCCCCGGTCTCGACAGGTTCACCCTCCCATGTGTGGAAGAGCGATGACGCTTGCCCGCGTGGGAACACTGTTCATCGGGGTGGCGGCTTGAGACCGGTTTGGCATTGATCGTGCCAGTGCGGCCTCATGCTGCCCTGAACCGTCCGACTAAGACCTCCGACGCTTATCTCCCCACAGTCCGGACCTTCGCCACACCGTGCGCGCCCTGAGAGGGCTTCTTGAGTGCCGTTTCCCGCATGAACTTCCTGACCGGAAGATCAAAACGGCATGTGCGACATCCTCCATCTCGAATGGACTGCAACCCCTAAAACTCCACCCCGGCCGATCCTTGCCTGCAGCGGCTGCGGGCTATCGAGACCGTTCCGCTCCAGCGGCCGCATCCGCCTCAATGCCAATGGCAAGCGGCTCGATGCCTGGCTCATCTACCGATGCATCGCCTGCGACGGCACCTGGAACCGGCCGATCTTCGAGCGGCAGACCATCCGGGCGATCGATCCTGCCATGCTCGACGCGCTGCAGGCGAGTACGCCGGACTTCGTGGCCCGCATCGAATTCGACGCACAGGCGCTGAAGGCCAGGGCCGGACGCATCGAGGAGAGCGACGACATCGAGATGCGCAAGGCGGTGCTGCGCCACGATGCGGATTGGCGGCGGATCGCAATCACGCTCTCCCTGCCCTACCCGACCGGCCTGCGGCTCGACCGGTTGCTGGCGGCGGAACTGCCGCTGTCGCGCAGCCGGCTGCAGGCGCTTTTCGACAGGCAGGAGATCCGGATCGGGCCGGAGCGGAAGGACGCGCTGAAACGCGGTATCCGCGACGGCACCCTGATCACGCTCGACCTGCGCGACGAGGCCGAGCGGCTGGTGGTCGGAAAGGCGGCGATCGGCAGAGCGGCGATGGGCGGCTGATCAGCGATAGCCGGTGGCGTCGGCCGGTTTGCCGGGCTCCTGAACCTCTTTCAGGTAGCGCCAGCAATCCGGCCGCGAGCCGTCGACATCGTTGAACTCATAGACCTTGGCAAGGCCGCCGCTCGACAGCGACTGGCCGTTCCAGCGTGCCCGGTCCGGGTCGGCGGCAAGCGCTGCCACCGCCCGGCCGATGAAGCGCGGCGTTTCGGAAATGCAGAAATGCGGCTGGGCGACGAGCGCATCCCGCCAGTTCTCCTCGGTCACCTGGTAGATATCCAGCATCATTTCGGAGCGCAGCCAGCCGGGGGTGATCGAGACCGAGGTGCTGCCGACCTTCTCGAGATCCTTGCCGTGCGCCCAGGCCATGCGCGTCACCGCGGTTTTGGCGAGGTCGTAGAAGGGCGAAAGGCGATAATGCTCGGCATTGTATTCCGCCGTGCCATCGGTGACCTCGACCAGCAGACCGCCCGGCTTTTCGATCATCAGCTTCAGCGCATGATGGGCGGTGATCAGGTGGGTGTCGATCGCCAGCCGCAGCATGCGCAGGCCCTTTTCGAGGTCGTGCTCCCAGACCGGCTTGTCCCATTCGAACAGATGTTCGCCGCCCCAGATGTCGTTGACGAGGATATCCAGCCGGCCCTGCTCCCGGCGGATGCGCTCGACGAGCGCTGCGACATCCTCCGAGACGAGGTGATCGAGCGGCACCGCAATCCCCGTGCCGCCGGCTTGCGTCACCAGTTCGGCGGTATCCTCGATCGTCTCCGGCCGCCGGTATTCCGACTGCTTCTGCCGCGTCGTCCGGCCGGTGACATAAACGGTGGCGCCGGCCGCCCCGAGTTCGACCGCGATACCCCGCCCGGCACCCCGCGTGGCGCCTGCCACCAGCGCGATTTTTCCCTCGAGCGGCTTTTTGTACACGTGCGACATGACTGCTCCTTCCCTTCCGGTTCCGTATGGTTAGAACTGGCGCTTCATATAAAGGCAATATATAAACGTTTATTCGTTTATAATTCGAGAGGCAAGATGGCGCGACCGAAAACCATGCCGGACAGGGACGTACTGGCGGCGGCACTGAAGGTGATGCACGAAAAAGGCCCGGAGGCACTGACCTTCGCCTCCCTCGCCACCGCCTGCGGCCTTTCCGGCTCGACGCTGGTGCAGCGCTTCAGGAACAAGGAGGAACTTGCCCGCGCCGCGCTGCTGTTTGCCTGGGACGATCTGGATACCAAGACGGAAGCGGCGATCGCCAGCGCGCCGAAGACGCCTCAAGGCGCCGTGGACATTCTCGTTGCGCTTTCCGGAGACTATGGCGGCATCGAAGCCTATGCCGAAGGCCTGCTGATGCTGCGGGAGGATTTTCGCGATCCGCGCCTGCGCGCCCGCGGCAGCGCCTGGGGCGAAGTTATCTCCACCGCGATCACGGCCTGTTTTGCGTCGACCCCCGGCACGCCGGACAATATCGGCATGCTGATGGCCTCGCAGTGGCAGGGTTGTCTTCTCTGGTGGGGGTTCAATCCCGCGGGGCCGATCGACGCGCATGTGCGCCGGAGCCTGGAAGCGTTTGTCGCAGCGGTGCTGCCCGGACAATAGAAAAGGCCCGGAGTACCGGGCCTTTGGTCAACCTTCTGGCTCAGGCAACCTTGCCGCTGCGCCGCGGGTAAAAAATGGCAACCAGCCTGCGGCAGGCGATCAATAGCATTTCCGTCTTCAGCGACACGATCGCGACACCACCTAGCACGATCGCGGTGGCGATGATCTCTCTCAGGCTGACGGGTTCACCCAGCAGGACAAAACCGAGGATAATCGTCCAGGGCGGCAGGAAATAACCGTTCATCGAACCGATGGTCGGACCCGCCTTCTTGAGGATGTTCATGTAGAGAACGATCGGCAGGGCAGTTCCGAACACGCCGAGAACGAGAAGCAGCGGCAGGTTGTCGAGTGCCGGAGAGAAGGCCGAAAGATTGCCGAGATAGATCATCACCGCGAAGGTCGGCAGGCCGGAGAACAGCTGCTGTCCCAGCGCCAGCCGGACCGGCTGAGCACCTGGAATACCGCGCACATAAAGATTGCCGAGCGCGTAGCTGACCGCGACGATGGCCACGGCGCCGACGCCGCGAAGGCTGACGTTGTCGGCACCGAGCGCCGCCGGGCCGATCAGCAGGACCATGCCGCCGAAGCCGGTTGCAAGCCCGAGCGCCACTTTCGGCGTCAGCCGCTCGCTTGCAAACAGCGCCTGCGCCAGAACCGCGACGACGAGCGGCGTGGAGGCCTGGATCATCGATGTCAGGCCCGCCGAAATTTCCGTCAGCGCATAGGCCGTCAGGCTGTTCGGCACGACGCCCTGCAGGAAACCGAGGACGACCCAGTCGCGCATTTCCCGTCCGCGCGGGAGAATGTTGTGACCGGAGACGATCATCCAGACGGCGATCAGGCTACCGCCCATCAGCCCCCTCACCGCCGTCAGGGCGAGCGGAGAGAGCGCGGTGCCGGCCAACTTCAGGAGAATGAAAGCGCCTCCCCACAGGAAGGAACAGGCAAGCATCTGCACGATCAGCGGAATTTCAAAGGACTTCCTTGCGGCGATCGAAGGCATGGTCGGCTCCTTACCTATTTATCTTCATGTGAAGATATTTGCTCTCAATTTATCTTCATGTCAAGATAGTTTTATCGAGACGGAGAATCGCAATGGCGCAGACGCAAAAAACGCAGGATCACATCGACCGGGCGCGGGCCCAGTGGGCCAAGCAATTGCCGGATCTCGACACGGGTCCGATGGAGATTCTCGGCCGCATCTACCGCCTGTCGCGGCTGGTCACGCCATCGATCGAGGCGACGTTCGCGTCGTTTCAGCTGGACCGCGGGGAATTCGATGTCGTGGGCACGCTGCTGCGCTCCGGGCCGCCCCACCGGCTGACGCCGACGGAGCTCTACCGGTCGCTGATGATCGCCTCCGGCAGCCTCACCCATCGGCTGGGCCGGCTGGAAAAGGCCGGCCTGATCAAGCGCGTCCCGTCCGACAAGGACGGCCGAAGCCTTGCGGTACAACTAACCGACGAGGGTATCGGCCGAGCGGAGGCCGCGTTCCGGCAGGACATGGCGAGTGAGGCGGCGGCGATCGCGGACTTCGATCCGGAGAAGAAGGCACAGCTTGCCGACCTGCTGCGGGAACTGAACCTCGCCGTCGAGGCTCATCTTTCACGACAGGGACCGTCGGAGCCGACGGAGGATTGACGCAAGGCGGGCTCACACGGAAACGAGCTTTCGACGTGGCGGCAGGGTCATGGCGGCAACGCCTGCGACGACGCAGACGAGGCCGGCCCATGCGCCCGGATGCAGGCTTTCGCCGAGGAAAACGACGCCGATCGCCACCCCGACGGGCACCCGCAGATAGGCCTGCGACGTCGCGCCGACCGAGCCGAGCGTCTGCATCAGCCTGAAATAGATGACGAAGGCCAGCGCCGTCGAAAACACCGAGAGCGCCACCAGCGCCAGGATCGATCCCATAGAGGGCTCAAGCGTCCAGGGCTTGTCGACGATCAGGCTTGCCGGGACCAGCAGCGCGGCGCCGCAGACGAGCGAGCCCGCCGCCGGCATGATCGGGTCGAGACCCTTGAAGTTCTTGCCGAAGATCGCCGCGCCGGCATAACACACCGTCGCCAGCACGATCGCCAGCTGCGGCACCAGCCTCTCCCCGAGCCCCGACAGCACTTCGACGCCGATCACCATGCAGATGCCGACCAGCCCCGCGCCGACGCCGAACAGTTTTCGCACCGTCACCGGCTCGTGGCGGGTGATCAATGCCGTGATCAGGAAGGCGAAGATCGGCGTGGTGGAATTGAGGATCGCCGCAAGCCCGGCATCCGTCGATTGTTCCGCCCAGGCGATCAGCGTGAAGGGGATGGCGCTGTTCAGGCAGGCCTGGAACAGGAAGCGCGCCCAGGTGCCGCCGTCGCGCGGCAGTTTCAGGCCACGCCAGCGGATGACGGCAAGCAGCACCGCCCCGGCGATCAGGGTCCGCAGCGCGATCAGCGTGACCGGCGGGATGGTTTCGACGCCGATCTTGATGAACGTATAGGAAGCGCCCCAGAGCGTGGAGAGCGCCAGAAGCAGCGCCAGTTCCCTGGTCATATTCGGTGTGTTCGGCATGATCACGCCTGGCCTGTTCGCATTTCGATGCGGGTCTTCTAGGTCAGGACGGAGGGCGGATGCTTCGGTGCGGATCGAAGTGTTCCGACCGACACTGCGCCGCTCGAACGGCAGCGGCTGACCGCACTTGCGGGCGGGCGCCGCCTGTTGCAATGATGCGGGCTAATTCAAGGAACACTATATGCCCTCGACCGAGCTGTTTCTCGCCTTTCTCGCCACCACCGTGGTGTTCGCCTATATACCTGGGCCGGCCATGATTTATGCCGCGGCCCAGACACTGGCGCGCGGGCGGTGGTCTGGCCTGATGGCTTCGCTCGGCATCCATATCGGCGGTTACGCGCATGTGTTCGCCGCAGCCGCCGGGCTTTCGGTGCTGTTCCATGCGGTGCCGATGCTCTACCTGGCGGTGAAGCTGGCCGGCGCGGCCTATCTGGTCTGGCTCGGCATCTCGCTGTTCCGCGCCAAGGCGGCCGGCGATCTCGAACTTCCGGAGATTGCCCAGAAATCCGGCCGGCGGGCGTTTTTCGAAAGCATAACGGTGGAAGTGCTGAACCCGAAGACGGCGATCTTCTTCCTCGCCTTCCTGCCGCAGTTCATCGACGCCTCGGCCGCCTTTCCCATCTGGCTGCAGTTCGTGATCCTCGGCACGATCGTCAACCTGATGTTCTCCTCTGCCGATATCGTCTGCGTCTTCCTCGCCGGCGCTGTCATCACCCGGCTGAAGCGTTCGAGCGGAGCGCAGCGGCTGATGCAGCGGGCCGGAGGCGCGCTGCTGGTCGGGCTCGGCGCACATCTGGCGCTGCAGCGGAGCTGAAGGGTCAGTCGTCCGGGAAGAGGATGGCTTCGTAATCCTGGGCGGCGTTCAGGATATTGAGAATGTAGACATTGGCATCATCGACACGATAATAAATCACGTAATTCCCGTGGGGAACGCGGCGTATATCGGCGTGTTGCAACCGAGAAAGAAGCGGAAATCGGAACGGCATCCTCGCCAGACTCTGGCACCGCAAGAGCAGTTCCTCGACAAAGCTTTCCGCCCGCGAAGGATTGAACTGAGCAATATAGTCACCGATGCGCTCGAAGTCCTCTTCGGCCTCGGACGTGATGACAACGATCACTTGCCGCCGTCTTTCGTCATCGCGGCATATTTAGCCTTCAAGCGAGCAGCAACCTCTTCAATAGGCTTGAAGCGCCCCGCTTCGACATCTGCCAGACCCCGAGCCAACGCGGCGTCCAACGCCAAAAGGCGTTTCTCGCGTTCTTCGACCAGCCGCACGCCTTCGCGCAGGACCTCGCTACGGGAATTGTAGCGGCCGGACTTCACCAGTTCGTCGACGTAGCTTTCGAGATGCTGTCCAAGATTTGCGCTGCTTGCCATGGTCCTTCTCCGTTCATCGGAGAATACCAAAACCAATAACTATTATCAACGTCACCCCGGAACCTTCAGCTCCATGCAGGTCAGATCCAGCCAGCGGCCGAACTTGGTGCCGACCTCGGAAAACGTGCCGGCGGTGCGGAAGCCGAGTTTTTCGTGCAGGCCGATCGAGGCGGTGTTTCCAGCCTCGATGCAGGCGACCATGACGTGGATGTTGTTTTCGGAGGCGCGGGCGATCAGCTTCCGCATCAGCAGCCGGCCGATGCCGGCGCCGTGGAAATCGCGGTGGACGTAGACGGAATGCTCGACCGTGTGGCGGAACCCGTCGAAGGCGCGCCAGTCGCCGTAAGAAGCGTAACCGGCGACCTTGCCGCCGACATCCGCCACGAGGACTGGAAAGCCCCGCGCCTTGCGGGCGGCGAACCATTCCTTGCGGTTCTCAAGGTCAACCAGCACGTCGTTCCAGATCGCCGTCGTGTTGGCGACCGCGTCGTTGTAGATCTCCATGACGGTCGGGAGATCGGCTTCGGTGGCGTCGCGTACAAGGGGTTCGGTCATCAGGTTTCGTCCATCATGATACTCGTTTGTCCATTATATCAGACGATCGAATGACGAGTCCAGATTTGCTGGTCTGCTCTTTGGATAACTTCATTGGAATCGATGCGGGAGGGGCAAGCGCGGTATCTGCTGATGGTCCTGGCTTGCCGACGGAATGCGGGAGTAGCGAGCCTGAAGCCGGTCGGCTACCCGCGATAAACCGAACCCTGGATCAAAAGCCGCCGGAGAGGCTGAAGCAGGTCATGACCGCGCCGTAGTGGACGGCGGCGGCGGCGACGACGAACCCGTGCCAGATGGCGTTCTGGAACCGCAGCCGTTCCCAGACGTGGAAGATCACCCCAAGCGAATAGATGAAGCCGCCGATGACGATCAGCCACACGGTGACGGCCGGCAGATATTGCGAGATCGGGCCGGCGACCATCACGCCGCTCCAGCCCATGGCGAGGTAGAGCAGGATCGTCAGCTTGTCGAAACGGCCGGGAAACAGGCATTTCAGCGTGATGCCGAAAATGGCCGTCGCCCAGATCGCCATAAGCATGGCGAATATCCAGGGGTCGTGCGCGCCGCGTTGCAGGAACGGGGTATAGGTCGCGGCGATCAGGATGAAGATCGCCGAATGGTCGAGCCGCCGCAGCACCCATTTGGTGCGCGAGTGAGGCCAGATATTGTAGGTGAACGAGATCGACAGGCAGATGATCAGGCCGAGGCCGTAGATCCAGGCAGCGGCGATCTCGCCATGGCTCGACCAGACGGTCGCGTAGAAGATCAGAGCGGTGGCGCCGACAAGCGCAAACACGATGCCGACGCCGTGGATGATGCCGTCCGCGACGATCTCGTGAAAATCGTATTTCCGCCCGAAATTGAAAAACTCGTTCATCCGACCTTCCGCCTGCATGGATCTAAGAATGAGCATGACCAGGGAGGAAGGCAAGAGAGGGCGGATTCACATTCCATTTCCTGCGTTAAAGTTCGGCCGGCACCTCGGCGGCGCAGGTCTGGCAAAGGGGCGTGTGCGGCACGGCATCGAGGCGCTTTTCGGCGATCGGCTGGCCGCATCTGGCGCAGATGCCGAACGTGCCGGCAGCGATGCGGTGAAGTGCCGCATCGATCGCCGCAAGCTCCCGTTCGCCGGTTTCGCCGAGTTCTTCCAGCACCTCGTCATTGTTGCGTTCGACGGCACGGTCGTCGTCGTCAGGGTTGCGGGGTGTGACGAAATCCTGTTCGATGCGGTTCAGGCGGCTTTCCAGCTCCGCCTTTCTCGCCCTCAGAACGCTGCCATATCTTGTCGTATCCATGGGTCCGTTCCTTCTCAGCGGTCGACGAGGACCGAGCACGTGGCGTGGCGCACGACGCGGTCGGCGGTGGCCCCGATCAGATAGTTCGAGAGGTCCGGGATATGCGAGGCGACGATGATCAGGTCGGCATCCTGATCCACCGAAGCGGCCAGGATTTCGCGCGCCGGCGCGCCCTGGCGGATCTCGATATCGGCTTCGATGCCGGCTTTCCGGCGAAGCTCGACGAGCTGCCGTTCGGCATCCTGGCGGGCTACGACCGTCAGATCGACGGTCAGCTCGGAGACGAGATAAGCGGGCATGTCCTCGACCACGTTGACGATCAGGATCGTGCCGTCCTTGTCGAGCAGGTTCGCTGCGGTGAGCAGGATGCGCTCGCCCTTTTCCAGAGCGGAGACATCCACTGCGACGATAATCTTTTTGTACATGCGATCTCCCTTCACGTCTTTCGGCCGATCCTAGCGTCGCCTGCCCAAAGCCGCCTTGATCAGGGTCAAACGCCCGTTGATCGTCTACAATTTGGAGACGATCAATCGCCGTTTTGCGCTCTTTCGTGAACGATGGGCATGGGCCATATAGGTTGCAACAGGGCGCTTCACCCCGCCCGATGTCAGAGAGGATTTCGATATGTCCGATGTCACGCAGCCCTTTGCACTGACCCGTCCCGCCCATGTCCGCGGCGCGCATCTGGTCGTCAGCGACCTGGCCCTGGTTTCCGGTTTCTACCAGAACATCATCGGCCTGAAGGTCATCGAGAAGAGCCCTAGCGGCGAAGTGCTGGGCGTCGGCGGCCAACCGCTCCTGACACTTTCGACCGGCAAAAACGTCGCCCGCGCGCCGCGCAATGCAGCCGGCCTGTTCCACACCGCCTTCCTGGTGCCGAACCGGCAGGAGCTTGCCCACTGGCTGGCCCATTCCGCCCACAACAATATCCGGCTGGAGGGCGCTTCCGACCACCTCGTCAGCGAGGCGATCTATCTGTCCGACCCCGAGGGCAACGGTATCGAGATCTACCGCGACCGAACCCCGCAGGAATGGGCCTATCAGCCGGACGGCACGATCGCCATGGCGACGGAACGCCTGAACCTCCAGGAACTCTACAACAGCGCTCCGAAGCATGCCTTTGACGGCATGGCGGATGGCACCGCCGTCGGCCACATCCATCTGCAGGTCGGCGATATCCCGCAGGCAGATGCCTTCTACCGCGACGTGCTGGGCCTGAAGATCATGGCGCGGTATCCGGGCGCCAGCTTCTTTGCGACCGGCGACTACCACCACCATATCGCCGCCAATATCTGGAACAGCCGCGGCGCGCAGGCCCGCGAAGGCAATATGACCGGGCTCTCGGACTACACCGTCCGGTTCAATGACAAGTCCGCGCTCGACAGGGCGCTGACGGCACTCGATACCCAGGAGATCGCCGCCACCAAAACTGCCGAAGGCTGGTCGCTGAAGGACCCCTGGGGCATCGGCCTGACGCTCGCCGCCTGAGCGCAGCCACCCGGTTTTGCTGACAAGCGGCGTTCCGGAACCGGAGCGCCGCTTTCGCGTTGAGAGCGATCACGGGGACCTCTGGACATGACAATCATGAGTGCGCGCGGCAATGGCAAGCTGAAGAAACACCTGACGGACATGTCGGCGCAACGCAAGGAGGCGGTCCTACGTCCGGAAGATATCGAGGCCGCCGAGAACCTGCCGCTTGGGCGCGAGGCGCTCGACGTTGCGATGGCATGGGCGGTGATCGGCATTTTCGCGATCGTGTTCTTCTCGCTCGTCCATTACATGTCGCTGATCCTGATCCCCGTCACGCTCGCCATCGTGGTCGGTCTGATCCTCGGGCTGGTCGCAGATCGCCTCGGCAAGGCGGGCGTGCCCCGTTTCGGCATTGCCTTCATCCTATCGACGCTGGTCTTCGCGGCCCTGTTCCTGATCATCAATTCGCTCGCCGAACCGGTCGCGACGCTGATCCAGGAAGGCCCGAGCTTCATCGAGCGGACTATCAACCGCATCAAGCCGTTCCTCGAAAGCCAGCATTGGATCAACGTCTCGCCCGCGACATTCGAGACGGGGCCGATGTCGATGCAGTCGCTGATCGAGAATTCCGGAAACATCCTCGGCATCGTCACCGCCAACCTGACGCCGGCGATCATCCAGGGGATGATCTTCTTTGCGGCCCTGCTGCTCTTCCTCTACGGCCGGGTGCGGCTGCGGCGCACTATCATTCTCGCCTTTCCGACACGCCGCCAGCGGCTGATGGCCATCCGGGTGCTCAACTCGATCGACCAGGTGCTCGGTTATTATTTCGCGACCGCCAGCCTTCTCTACCTGGGGCTCGGGGTCGTGATGGCGCTGATCGCCTATTTCGGCGGGCTTTCCATGCCGGTCCTGTGGGGCCTGTTCGCCTTCGTCTCGAGCTTCATCCCGTTCCTCGGCATCACACTGATGACCGTTTCGGTGGCGATCGCCGGCATTCTTACCCACGACGCACTCTTCCTCGGCCTGATCCCGGCGATTATCTTCTTCACCATCCACCTTGCGATGGAGAACCTGCTCTTCCCGGCGATCATGGGCCGGCAATGGGAGATCAATCCCTTCATCGTCTTCATCGCCATCCTGTTCTGGACCTGGATGTGGGGCGCGGTCGGGGCGATGCTCGCCCTGCCGCTTTCCCTGATCATGATGACGGTGCTGACCGAACTTTTCCCCGACCGGAAGACCGTGCCGCACCTGCCGGGATGACCTCGTTCGTCGAGATATTACCCTACTCGTAGAGGTAATACTTTTCCCACTCCTCACGCGGGACCTTCGAGCCGATCTTGTAGTCGAAGGACATCACTTTCAGGCCTTCGTCGCCGGTCTCGCATTTGTATTTGAGCCGGTACCAGTCGCCGGCGCTGCGAAAAACAGCGCCCGGGGCACGGATGGCGTTGCCGGCCTCGATCGGATCTCCAAACGTGTAGGCAATCACCTTGTCCGGTTTGAACTCGCCCTTGTTGTCCTGCTTGATGCGATCCATCGCCTCGATATCGCAGCGCTGTTCGCGTCGCTCGTCCGGGGCGAGCGCATCGAGCTGTCGGACGATGCGGGCATCGAGCGCATGCGCCGGCAGGGCGGAAAGAAGGGCCAGCGCGGCCAGTGACCAGGTTTTTATCATGTCATTTCCTATCCAATATGACTCGGACGGGCGGAAACTATGAGACGGCTACGCGATTGACCACCTACCAGAACGGGAAATAGGATGATGTGATCGGGTGGAGGTAATGGGGCTGGATGACGGACAGTGCGCTTTCTGATGCGAAGAAGGAACAGATCAAATTGCGTGCGACATTCCTGAACAATATCGGGATCGGTGCCATTCTGATCGGCGTGTTCACGCCGATCGTTCGGGCGATGTACGAGCCTTCCGCAGCGTCGGGAGATCTGGTCTCCATCGGCGGAACCATGGCGGTTTGCTTTTTATTCGGGGGAGCATTACATTTTGCGGGTAGTTGGATCTTAAGAGGGCTCAGCAAATGACAAGTGAGCAAATAATCCTGCTTCTGATGCCGGCGGTTGCTTTGGCGTTCGTCGTTGCTTTCGTATTCTGGCAGAGCTGGCTTGACGGCGTGCTTCCAAATCAGAAGCCTAAGAAGAAGTAAGCTCGCCCTCGCCTCCCCGCTTGCCTAGCGCCTAAGCGCCCCCTATCTCTGGCACTCCTCGCCTCACAACCGGAGTGCTTCCTTGGCCACCTCCCGCATATCGCCCTTCGCCAATCTTCCCGCCGCTCCCGTTGCGCCCAAGAAGCCGGTCTCCGATACCCGCCACGGCATTACCCGCAGTGACGACTATGCCTGGTTCCGGGCCGATAACTGGCAGGCGATGTTCAAGGATCCGTCGCTCCTCGATCCGGAAATCCGCAAGCACCTGGAGGCCGAGAACGCCTATATGGAAGCGGCCATGGGCGACACGGCCGAGCTGCAGAAAAAGCTGTTTGCCGAAATGCGCGGCCGCATCAAGGAAGACGACAGCTCCGTGCCGATGAAGGACGGAGCCTTTGCCTACGGAACGCTTTATGTCACCGGCGGCGAGCAGCCGCATTATTTCCGCACGCCGCGCGATGGCGGGGACAAACAGCTGCTGCTCGACGGCGACAAGGAAGCGGTGGGCAAGGATTATTTCCGGCTTTCCGGCATCGACCACACAAACGACCATTCCCGGGGCATCTGGGGTTATGACGACAAGGGTTCGGAATACTTCACCCTGCGCATCCGTGACCTCACGACGGGAGAGGATCTTTCCGACGTGGTCGAGAATACCGGCGGCGGCGGCATCTGGGGGCCTGACGGCAAGAGCTTCTTCTACACGCTGCAGGACGAGAACCACCGCCCCTCGAAGGTCTTCCACCACGTCGTCGGCCAGCCGCAGTCGGAAGACCGCCTGGTCTACGAGGAGGAGGATCCGGGTTTCTTCATGGGCGTCGGCGGCTCGCTGCTCGACGACTTCATCTATATCGACATCCACGACCACGAGACGTCGGAATACCGGCTGCTCTCAACCAAGGACCTGACGGCGGAACCGGCGCTGGTCGCCGAACGTGAGGAAGGCATCGAATATTCGATGACCGAAGGCGGCGACGTCTTCTACATCCTCACCAATGACGGCGATGCGAAGGATTTCAAGATCTGCCAAACGCCGGTGACGGCGCCGGGCAAGGAGAACTGGACCGAGGTCGTGCCGCACGAGCCCGGCCGGCTGATCATCAGCCACATGGCGTTTGCCCGTTATCTTCTGTGGCTGCAGCGCAAGGACGGACTGCCGCAGATCATCATCCGCGACCGGACGACCGGCGAGGAACATGCGATCGCCTTTGCCGAAGAGGCCTATTCGCTCGGCCTGCAGGGTGCCGCCGAATACGACAGCGACGTGATCCGCTTTTCCTATTCGTCGATGACGACGCCGAGCCAACTCTACGACTACGACATGAGGACCCGCGAACGGGTTCTCCTGAAGACACAGGAAGTGCCGTCGGGCCACAATCCGGACGACTACATCACCCGCCGGGTGATGGCGCCGGCGCATGACGGCGAACTGGTGCCGGTCTCGCTGCTCTACCGGAAAGATACGCCGCTCGATGGGTCGGCGCCCTGCCTGCTCTATGGCTACGGCGCCTACGGGATCACCATTCCGGCCGGGTTCTCGACCAATAACCTGTCGCTCGCCGATCGCGGCTTCGTTTATGCCATCGCCCATGTGCGCGGCGGCAAGGACAAGGGTTTTGCCTGGTACGAGACCGGCAAGATGGAGCACAAGCAGAACACGTTCAAAGACTTCATCGCCGCTGCTGACTATCTGAATCAGGAGAAGTTCACGTCTTACGCGAACATCATCGCCGAAGGCGGTTCGGCCGGCGGCATGCTGATGGGCGGCATCGCCAACATGGCGCCGGAAAAATTCGCCGGCATCATTGCGGCCGTACCCTTTGTCGACGTGCTCAACACCATGCTCGACGACACGCTGCCGCTCACCCCGCCAGAATGGCCGGAATGGGGCAACCCGATCGAGAGCCTCGAAGAATACCAGTGGATCGCCGCCTACTCGCCTTACGACAATGTCGAGGCGAAACCCTATCCGCCGATCCTGGCCATTTCCGGCCTGACCGACCCGCGCGTCACCTACTGGGAACCGACCAAGTGGGTTGCGAAGGTCCGCGAATTCTCGACCGGCACCGCACCGATCCTCTTGAAGACCAACATGGCAGCGGGGCATGGCGGCAAATCGGGCCGCTTCCAGCGACTAGAGGAGATCGCCTTCGAATATGCGTTTGCGATCAAGGTAGCGGGGAAGGTGTAGCTGCCTTGAGGGGCGGCGGCATATTGAACGTCGACTGATCGCGGGCAACACCTTTGTTCCCTCATTCCTGTGCTTGTCACAGGAATCCAGCCACGCGAAGTCCTTCGCGTGAAAGGGGCCTTCCGCGCCGCAGACGCGGCGCTGCTGGATCCCTGTGACAAGCACAGGGATGAGGAGAGGTGAGTATGTAGCCCTTTCCCACTTTACGGCTGAGGGAAGGCAGGAGGAGAAGCCACATGACCGTCTACATTGCCCTGCTCCGCGCGGTGAACGTCGCCGGCACGGCACTCCCAATGACCGAACTCAAGGCGATCTGCGAAACCCTCGGCTTCACGGACGTGAAAACCTATATCCAGAGCGGCAACGTGCTGTTCCGGTCCGAAGAGACGGAGGCCATGGTCGCCGAGAAGCTTGACGACGCGCTGGGCAGGAAATTCGGCAGGAAGCCGGGCGTCATGGTGCGCTCGACGCGGGAGATGGAGGCGATTGCCGAGAACGCGCCCTTCCCCGATGCCAAGCCGAATTTTCTGCTCGTGCATTTCCTGCCCGAAAAGGCCTCGAACGATGCGCTCGACAAGATGGTCGCGCCGGATGGCGAGGAGGCGGTCGCCGCCGGGCGCGAGATCTATGTCCACTATCCTGTCGGCTCGGGCAAATCGAAGCTGAAGCTTCCCGCCCTGAAACCGGGCACGTCGCGCAATCTCAATACGGTTCGCAAGCTCGCCGAAATGGCACGGGCGATGGAATAGGTGAACGGATGATGGGCATCATCATTCCGATCGTCTGTTATGCTGTCATCTTTCAGATCCCGGGCGTGGCTCAGACTTCGCCCGCCAGAGCGACTTTACCCTGAGCGGCCGGGACCCCCAGGGCGATATCCGACAGGTTTATCAGCGACTAGAACGGATAAGGAACGCACCGAACAGCCGTTCATTGTCATTTTTTTGTCAAGCCCCTGCCGTCAATCGGCAATCCCGGACGCAAGCCTCGCGCAAGCTTCGTGCGTTAACTATTTGTTAACCATTCTGAACACGGGCGTTGCGCCATGAAGATCGATAGCGGCCTCAACGGCTATTATTATCCCAACCGGGCACAAGAGATGGACCGGAAAGTCGAGGAAGCGCCTCAGCGTGAGGCTGCGGCATTCCAGCGGTCCCCCAATGCCTTGACGGGAAGCGCCACGCTGCTGTCGTCTTCGCTTGCCAATGCGCTCTGGGTCATGGAAATCGACGACGCGGGCTCCGCAAACGTCGACACGCAGGGCCGATCCGTCGCCCAGGACTGGGTCGAAGATCGCTATCAGGAATTCGCGGAATTCTAAGACATCCCGCTACGCCGTTCCGGCGGGCGTGACTTCCACCGTGACATGCGACAAATCCCGGATGCCCCGGAGCTTATCCTTGTAGAAGGACGGCGCCTGGGGTTTTGGCGTGACCAGCGCGACAATCGCCGCATGGTGCCCCGGACCAAGCTGCCAGACATGCAGGTCCGAAATCCTGTCCTCCTCCGTCTCGACGCTCCGGCGAATCCTGCCGGCCAGTTCCGCGTCATCCGGTTGCGCGTCCAGCAATACCGTCGCGGTCACGCGGATCAGCCCCCAGGACCAGCGCGCGATCACCAGACCACCGACGACGCCCATGACCGGATCGAGCCAGGCCCAGCCATAGGACCGGCCGAGAATGAGCGCGACGATCGCCAGAACAGAGGTCAGCGCGTCGGCAAGGACATGCAGATAGGCGGCGCGCAGATTGTGGTCCTTGGCAGCCCCGTGCGCATGGGCGCCATGGTGACCGTGATGTCCATGATGGCCGCCATGATGATGACCGCCGTCATGCGCATGGCCGCCATGATGAGACCGGCCATGATCCTCCCGCAGCAGCCAGGCGCTGAGCAGGTTGACCGCGAGCCCGACCACGGCGACGAGGATCGCCTGGTCGAAATCGATCGCCACCGGATTGGCGAGGCGGACAAAACTTTCCCAGGCGATCAGCAGCGCGATCAGGGCGAGCACGATGGCGCTTGCGAAGCCGGCGAGATCGCCAAGCTTGCCGGTGCCGAACGTGTAGCGCGGATTGCGGGCCTGGCGGCGGGCATAGAGATAGGCGAGCGCCGCAATCAGCATGGCGCCGGCATGGGTGGACATGTGCCAGCCGTCGGCGGTCAGCGCCATCGAGCCGAAGATCGAGCCGGCAACGATTTCCGCCACCATCATCGTCGCCGTCAGCGCGATTACCAGCCAGACCTTGCGCTCGTTGCGCTCATGGTCGGCGCCCAGAAACACGTGCTCATGCTTCAGCTCCTCGACGGGATCGGGCATGGTCTTCTCCTTCGTCTCAATCAGCGGATATAGGTGCGGAGCGCATCGGCGAGTTCGTCGACCGCCTGCGCCCTCTGTTTCTCGTCATCCGCATGCAGGACATGCTCGCGCAGATGATCCTCCATAACTTCACCGGTGAGCCCGGAAAGCGCGCCACGGATCGAGGCGAGCAATTGCAGCACCTCGCCGCAGGGCGCCTCGGCTTCCAGCGCCCGCTCGACCGCCTCCATCTGCCCCTTCAACCGGCGCACCCGCGCCAGAAGCTTTGCCTGTTCCCGAATGGTATGCGCCACGAGCGTCTCCATGTAATATAGGGGAGTACCCTATATTACCGTTCGCCGCCGACACAAGTCAGAATCCGAAAGCTCCGTGCAGGTTTCGGGACCTAAGCCGCTAGTGGTCTCATACGAGGAGAGTCGCGATGACGACAATTGGAAGCACCAATCCTTATTACGCATCTCTTTACGGTATCCTTGGCAAGAACGGCGGCGACAAGAACGGTTCGGGAAACGCCAACGACTACGCGGCGCCGCGGCAGTCGGTCTCGGGTGGCATGACCGGCAGCGATACGGTGTTCGGCGCAAAGCTGGCCGATAGCCTCTGGACGATGGAAAGCCAGGGCGCCGAGGTCGATCAGGACGCCGGCGACACCTGGCTCGGCGAGGCGCCTGCGACGAGATACGAGGACGAGTTCATGGATCTGGCCAAGAAGACCCTGGCCGAGCGCATCCGCGAACAGTATCTCAAGGACAAGGATCTTACCGAAGACGATCTCAAGACCATGTCGGCGGAAGACCGCGAGGCGATCGAAGCGGATATCCGCAAGGCGATCCTCGAAGCCATGGGCGTCAACGACCAGAAGCAGGAGGCCGCGATGGACATGGGCGGCGACCCGGCGGCACTGGCACAGGGCAACGCGCAGAAGCAGCAGTTGCAGCAGCAGAACGGCACGGAGGACGACCCGCTGTTCTCCCTGTAAGGTTATAAGGCTTTCGGCGGCTGCGGCCTTGTCAGTCAGGGCTGTAGCCGTTTTACGTTGGGCGATCGGCGCCATGCCCCCGCTTGCCTTCATGCCGGTGACTGACTAGATAATTCCTCCAGTGACTAGAGCTTCAAGAGGAATTTTCAGCCATGCTGTCGATCGGCGATCTTTCGAAACGCACCGGCGTCAAGGTGCCGACCATCCGCTATTACGAGCAGATGGGCCTCATCGAAGCGGCCGAGCGTTCGGAAGGCAACCAGCGGCGTTATGAGCGGCACGACCTCGAGCGGCTGGCCTTCATCCGCCATGCCCGCGACCTCGGCCTCGATATTCCGGCGATCCGCGAACTGATCGCGCTCAGCCAGCACCCCGACCTCCCTTGCGTCAACGCCGACAGGATCGCCGCCGATCATCTGATCGCCGTTCGTGAAAAGATCGAAAAACTGAAGAAGCTGGAACACGAACTCGAACGGATCATCTCACACTGCGACGGCCATTCGATCGAGGATTGTTATGTGATCCGGGCGCTATCGGACCACGGGCTGTGCGAGGGGGAGCATTGAGAGCGGGTCAGAGGCGTTCTTCGAGAATCTCGGTGGTTGCCAAGCGGCCGTTGTAGAAGAAGCCTAAAATGACGACCTGTTCCTGCTGAACGACGAAGGCGATGCTGAGGCTGCGACGATAACCTATGATCCGCAGCCCCGGAACAGGTCCTTCGCGGGCAGTTCCCCGCTCGGGAAATTCGGCCATGTCCTCAACGAATTTACGGATGCCGACAACGTAATTCCAGGCGACGGGCGGACCTGCCCGATCGGCGATGTAGTCATATAGCGCGTCGAATTCTTCCTCAGCCTTTTCGTGAATGATGATCGTGCGCCGCATCGCCTATTTGGCTTTCGCCACGCGAGCATGATGCTTGGCTTCAAGCCGAGCGAAAGCGGTATCGAGCGGCACGCCTTTCGAAGCATCCGCCTGCAACTCCTCGAACCGCGAGGGAATTTCGTTGCGAAGCCAGTTATCTCGAGCCTCTTCGAAATCCTCGAGCATGCGCAGGCCGGCGCGTACGACTTCGCTCGCGTTGTTATAACGTCCCGACTCCAGCTGCTTCTTGATAAAGCGCTCATAATGCTCGTTCAGTGCTATGCTGGCCATCGTGTTTTGTCCTCCTACGGATAGCGAGAATGTAACATCTATTGTTATTATATGGTAGCGAGCTGTTGCCAGTATGGGCCATGCCCTGTCAGTCAAATAACCTGGATTCAACCGGTGACCGGGGCATGGCGGAGGCGATCGTGGCGGCGGCCAGCGGTTTCGCGGATGGTGCTTGACAAGATTTGAGATCGGGAGCATCTAGGCGCCATGATCAACGCGCGCACAACCATCGCCTGCTCGTATTTTTGGGCCTTCCTTTAAGGGGCGGCTCGACAGATCACCATGTCAACAAGCCGCCGTCAGGCGGCTTTGTTGTTTCAAACGGCACCTGACGGCGAGAAGACCGAAAAAGGATGCCGGAAATGACTGAAGATACCGATATTACCCTGCCCCGCCCGTCGGTCGTGACGATCCGCAGCGCGAAATCGCGCGACCTGCCGGAACTCAACGAGATGATCGCGCTGCTTGCCGCGCATCACAACGATCCCGCCGGCATCACACCTGAAAAGCTCGAGCGCGACCTGTTCGGCGCGATGCCGTGGATCAGCGCGCTTGTCGCCGATACCGGCTCGGATCTGATCGGCTACGCCATCCTCGTGCCGCTCTACCGGGCGCAGGAAGGCACCCGCGGCATGGACCTGCACCATCTCTTCGTGCGCGACGGCCATCGCGGCCACGGCATCGGTCAGCACCTGGTCACGCGCGCCCGCGAGATCGCCAAGAATGCCGGCTGCGACTATCTTTCGGTCAGCGCCGCCACCGGCAATTTCGCGGCCCACCGCTTCTACGAACACATGGATTTCAAGCCGCGCCCGGTCACCGGCATGCGCTACACGCAGGCGCTGGCGTGATATCCGCGGCCGAGGCCTATCCGGCGGCCTTGGCCAGGATTCCCACATAATCGTCGACCGCCTCGTGGAAGGCGGTCTCGGCATGAAAGCCGACGAGATCGGCAATGCCCGCGATATGCCCGACGAAGATTTCGTCTTCGGCATCGAATTCGATGACGGCGTAATGGCCCTTGTATTTCCGTAGGTTCATGGCTTCGTTCCCGAACTCGTTCGTCATTCCGGAAAACGGCTGAGATGTTCGTGAATGATCTTCCACTCCGAGCCCTCCTTGCGTAGCACGGTCGTACCGCGCCCCTCCCCTTCGAAGGTCTTGCCGTCGATATCCGCTTTCCACCGGAAGCGATAGGTGCAACTCGCGGCCTCGGCGCCAACGGCAATCCAGGTCACGTCCTCCAGCCAATAGATTTCGTTTTGGAGGTTTCTCCACGTCTCCTCGAATGCCGCCCTTATTTCGGCAATTCCGCTATGAGTGCCGTCCGTGAACCAGAAGGTCGCTTCGGGCGAGATCACCGGTTCAACCTCGTCGAAGCGGCGAAGATTGATCCTCGTCTCGTAGAGTTTCATGTGATCCTGCGGACCCATAGCGTACCCCCTACCGCGACGGCACAGCCTTCAGATAGGCCGCAATCGCTTCCAGATCGCCTTTCGGCAGATGCGCGATATTCTGCTGTACCTCGACCATGGAGCCGCCGACGGTGTCGAAATCCGGGGTGAAACCGGTTTCGAGGTAACCGGCGATGTCGCTCTCGCTCCAGGAGCCGATATCCTGCGAGCCCGGCGTGATGTTGGGGATAGTTCCCTTGCCTTCCGGGTTGGGGCCGCCGGCGAGCCAGCGGTCGGGGAGAAAACCGCCCGTCGCGTCGCGCGGCGTGTGACATTCGCCGCAATGGCCGGGACCTTCGACCAGGAACTGGCCGCGCTTGACCTTGTCGTCGGCAGAGGCAAGCTGCACCCGCGGCTGGTCGTTGAAATAGAGGAATTTCCAGCCGCCGACCGCGAGCCGGATGTTAAAGGGGAACGGCAGCTCGTGCGGCGGTGCGACGTTGCTGCTCGCCGGCAAGGTCTTCAGGTAACCGAAGAGATCGTTGATATCCTTGGCCGAAAGCCTCGAATAGGAGCCGTAGGGGAAGGACGGGAAGAGGTGTTCGCCGTCCGGCCCGACCCCGCGGTTCGTGGCATTGCCGAACTGCGCCAAGGTCCAGTTGCCGATGCCGGCATTCGGATCGGGCGAGATGTTGGGAATATGGAATGTCCCGAACGGGCTCGGCAGCGCCCTGCCGCCGGACAAGACCTTCAGGGCATCGCCGGTGGCGCCGGTCGCGGCATGACAGCTCGAGCAGCCGCCGGCCCAGAAGAGCTGTTCCCCCTTGGCGAGATCCGGCGCGCCGAGGCCTGCCCAATGGGAATCGGCATAGGGATCGGGTTTGGTCAGCGCCCAGGCCGTGGCAGCACCCGCCGCGACCACCACGACGCCCGCCGCCAGGATTTTTGACCATATCGATGCCATTGCCTTCATCCTCTGGCGTTACTTTGCAATGCAAGGACAGCCGCAGAAAACTGCGGCCGTCCCGATGCTAAGGCCGCGATCACTTCAGGCGAAAATTCTGATGGCAGGTATTGCAGCTGCCGCCGAGCGTCTGCAGGGCCTTGCCGACAGCGGCCTGGTCTGCCGGCATGGAAGCCAGAAGAGCCTCCGCATCGGATCCGAGCTTCTGGGCATTCGCCCGGAATTCGGCGTTCTTTTCCCAGATGGCCGGTGCGGCCTTGGTCTTGTCGCCGGTCTCGGAGCCTGCCGGGAACTGATCCGGGAAGGCCTTGATATTGGTGCTGATCGTGGTCAGCGCCGTGCGCACGGCAGCCTGGTCATAGGGCTTTTCGCCCTTGGCGATACCGCCCAGAGCGCCGGCTGCACCGCCGATACCCTTCATCAGTGCCTGGCGCTTGGCAATCGGCGTTTCCTGCGCGGTCACGGCCGTAAAGCCAAGACAGAGTACGGCCGCGGCGGCGGCAATCAGTTTAAGCTTCATCCATTCCTCTCCTCATCCAGCCGGTCACGCCGGCGCATTTTAGCGACCTCATGATTGCCGGCTTATGCGTTTGAAAAAAGTAACGTTTCTGTCATGAGGCCGCGAGCGTTCCGCCTGTTGCCGGGCAGGCACGGAATGTGAAGGAGATATGTCTGCCGAGACTGCCCAAGCCGTCATTCAGGCCGTCAACCCCTCCCAGAGCGTCAGCATGGAAACGGCAAGCAGCAGCAGGCCGGCGATCCGCCCAACCCAGATCGTCGCGCTGCCGTTGCCGACCAGGAATTGCCTCGCGTGGCCGGCGGCGACGGCGAGGCCGCCATAGATCGCGAGCTGGGTCCCAGCCGTCATCGCCGCCATGATTGTCGCCTGCGGGGCGAGCGGCCCGAAATCCGGCCGCAGGAACTGCGGGTAGACGGCGAGCATGAACAGATAGGCCTTCGGATTGATGAGGCAGGTGACCGCGCCGCGCCGGAACGCTTCCCAATTCGACCGCGTGTCCGCCGGACCGACATGATCGACGGTGATCGAACTGCGGATCAGGCTGACGCCGATCCAGGCCATGTAGAGCGCGCCGGCGATCAGCAGCGGCTTGAACAGGACCGGCATCAGGCTTGCAAGCAGGCCGACGCCAACCGCGCCATAAAGCGAGTGCACCAGCCCGCCGGCGATGATGCCGGCGGTGGCGGCAAGCCCCGCCGTACGCCCCCGGGTCAGCGAATTGGCAAGCACGAAGATCATGTCCATGCCCGGCACGACGATGATGCCGAACAGGAGGGTGAAAAAGAGCCAGAGGTTTTCGGTATAGGTCATGTCAGTTTCTTGAGCCTCGCAATGTCGGCTTCGAATGCCGAAGCCTTGTTTTTCAACCGGATATGCGGTCCTATACGGCAGCCCAACTGACAGCGTATTGTCAGTAGCGATCGTCTCGCCACAAGGAAAACCGACATGCGCAAGGCCTCGCGCCTGTTCGAGATCATCCAGATCCTCCGGCTCGCCAGAAAGCCGGTGACGGCGGCGGAAATCGCCTTGCAGCTGGAAGTCACCGTGCGCTCCATCTACCGGGATATCGCGGCCTTGCAGGCGATGCGGGTGCCGATCGAAGGTGGGCGCGGCATCGGTTATATCCTGCGGCCCGGCTTCACGCTGCCGCCGCTGATGCTGTCGATCGAGGAGACGGAGGCGATCGTGCTGGCGCTGGCGCTGCTGGAACGGACCGGCGACACGGAGCTGCGGCAGGCGGCCAAGCAGGTCAACCGCAAGATCGCCGCCGTGGTGCCGGCGCCGCTTGCCGGCACATTTTCCGCCAATGCGCTGCATGCCTGGGGCTCGATCGCGCCGGTGCCGGACGCGCTCGACCTTGCGATGGTGCGCCGGGCGATCCGCGACGAACAGAAGCTGGCGCTCGATTACCGCGATGAATATGCCCGGGCCACGGAACGGACGATCAGGCCGGTGGCGCTGATCTATTATTCGCAGACAGCCAATATCGTCGCCTGGTGCGAGCTCCGGCAGGCGATCCGCAATTTCCGCGCCGACCGGGTGGAGCATTGCGAACTGGCGGACAGCTTCTTCCGCGGCGAAGGCGAAAAACTGCGGTCGCTCTGGGTTCAGGGCTGGACCAGTCCGCCGATGTGAACGACCGGTATCCAGTGACCTTCGCCCTCCCCTGACAGCCGGCGGCTTTGTCCCTATGGTGGGGCCGCTTCGTCAGGAAACAGCAAGGCATGGGAGACATCGAATGCGGAAGGCCATTGTCGTCTGGGGCGGATTGAAGATCCATCAGCCGGAGGAATGCGCCGGCATTGTCGGCGAGATCCTTCGGGAGGACGGTTTTGCGGTCGAGATTACCGGCGATCTCGGGATTTTCGGCTCTGCCGGTATCGCCAACGCCGACCTGCTGGTGCCGATCATCACCGGCGAAAAGCTGGAAAGGGCGCATGCCAATGCGCTTGTCGAGGCGGTGCGCGGCGGGCTCGGGCTTGGCGGCCACCACGGGGCGCTTGCGACCTCCTTCAAGGAGAGTGCTGCCTTCCGTTATCTTGCAGGTGTTACCTGGGTGGCGCATCCGGGCAACATCATCGACTACCGCGTCAACGTCACTCGCCCCAACGACCCGGTGATGCAGGGCATAGCCGATTTCGACTACCGGTCTGAGCAGTATTACCTGCATTACGACCCGTCGGTCGAAATCCTCGCGACGACGACTTTTTCCGGCGAATATGACGAGGCGGTGCGCAATGTGACGATGCCCGTCGTGTTCAAGCGCCATTTCGGCAAGGGGCGAATCTTCTATTCGGCGCTTGGCCATGTAGCGGCGGAATTCGAACATCCGCAGATGCGCAGCATCCTGCGGCGCGGGCTTTCCTGGGCGGCGCGCGGCTGAGCCTAGAGAGCGAGGGTACGGCTTTCCTCGCGACCGTGGCCGATGATCTCGATACGGTCGGCAAAGATTTCGATGACGGCAAAGGTGTTTTCCGTCTGCGTATCGACCATGCCCTTGAAGTTGACGTACCAGGTGTTTCCGGCGCGGCCGAGATTGCCGACGTGGTTATGGCCGTTCAGATAGGCGATCACGTTGCCGGAGCGGGCGAAGAGATCGGTCAGCCGCTTGGCACCCCAGAGATTGTGCTCGTTTTCGGGGTAGAGCGGATAATGGCCCATGACCACGACCTTCTCGTCCGCAGCGCTTGCCCGCTCCAGCACCGCCTCCAGCCAGGCGAACTGCACGTCGCCGATGCCGCCGTTCCATTCCTTGGCGTTGATCGCGCCTTCGGCCAGCAACGTTTCCAGCCGCCGCTGCGCAAGCGTGTGCCGCGGATGGCCTTCCGGCGTCGAAAACAGGCTGATCTCGTTGCCGTCGATCACCACGAAGCGAAAGCCGCCGCGGGCAAAATCGTGCCAGGCGGCCGGCATGCCAAGCCGTTTGTGGACATCGCCGAGCTGCGCCGGCGCGACGAAGAAATCGTGGTTGCCCGGCATCAGAAAACTTTCGTGGCGCAGGCCCTGATAGACGGCAAGCACCGGATCGTAGCTCTCCCAGCCCCGGTCGATGAGATCGCCGAGCGTCACCACGAAGGAGAGATCCTCGCCGTTCAGCACGCCGATCGCCTGGCCCAGCTTATCGAGGCTGTTGGCGTAATAACGGTCCATCTCCAGCCATGGCGGCAGGTCGGCATATTGCGGATCGGCGATCACGCCGAAGCGGAGAAGCGGTTTTTCGTGGGGCATTTCGCGGAGTTAGTCGGTGGCTGTGACAGGCGTGTGACATGATCGGAACGGCGGCAGCCGGCCAGCATTTGAAACATCAGAGCAACAATTCGTCTGGTGACTTCACCGGCACCCCGAAAGGGAGGAAGTGCTTGAGGTTATGGGTGATGATCGTCAGCCCGCGAAGGCTCGCGGTTCCGGCGATCATGGCATCCGCCATGCCGGGACTATGACCGGCGGACATGGCCCGGGCTTCCAACCTGCCGGCTTCCAGCGCCGTCTCGGCATCGATTGGCAGGATGCGGTCACCATACCCTGCAATCAGCCCCTGCAGAAAAAGCTCGATGAGTGTCGCCTTCGAGGTGGCGCCCCTCCCTTCCAACAATCGAATGCCCTTTTCGATCTCATGGACGGTCACTGCGGACAGGTAGATCGTCTCAAGCTTTTCCTGCTCCTCGACCCAGCCGGCAAAAGCCGAAGAGGTGCCGGCCTTAGAGGGTGAAAACATCGAAACGGCATTGGTATCGAGAAGAAACGCCGTCACAGGTCGGCCTCACGGCTCGGTGCGGGATTTCTGGCGAAGACGTCGTCATCGATGTCGATATCAGCCGGAAAACTCCTGAGATACCGGACAAAGCTGGGACGATCCTTACGCAGCGCCTTCCTTGCCACCTCCGCGGCCTCGACGCTGACGATCACGGCTGCCGGCTTGCCGTGCCGGGTGATCGTCACGAATTCGCCCGCGGCCGCCTGATCGACGATACCGGAAAAGCCCGCCTTGGCATTCTTCAAACTAATTTCCGACAACTCAGCCTCCAAGTGGTCACTTGTGACTATTTTGGATCATTGCACCGGAAAATCAAGCGGGCCGGGAAAAGCCCATTCAAGCGATCACCGTTCCCTGATGAAAAACGATCTTCCAGCCGGTCGCAGTTCTCCTCCAGAACGTGGACCGCCGGCTGAGGCGGTCGGGCTCTTCCAGAATATACGACAGATGGTAGAGGTCGTCGGCGAGGCGGCTGATGGTGAAATCCCGGCAGAGCCAGTCGTGGGGCTCCGGCTCGCGGTATCGTTCGAGAAGGTTGGCGATGACGAATTCGCGTCGGTAGACTTTGCCGCTGGCGCCGATTTCCCAGAAGGCTTCATCGGTCATGGCTTCCAGCGCCTCGCGACTGGTGCCGAATTCGCGACGATGGAAGATCGGCTCACGGGCGGCCAGCTGCGCCAGGATCATCTCTATCGATTGCTCGTCCATGACCTGCTTTCCTCTGCTTTCCGTCCCGATGACGGAGTTCAAAAACAAAAAAACACCCGGCGCCTTGCGACACCGGGTGTTCTCGAAAAGACCGACGATAAGCCGTTCGATTACTTCGTGGCGGCTTCGTAGCGCTCGAGGACGTAGTCCCAGTTGATCAGGCTGTCGACGAAGGCTTCGAGGTATTTCGGGCGGGCGTTGCGGTAGTCGATGTAATAGGAATGTTCCCAGACGTCGACGCCGAGGATCGGCTCGGCACCGTGAACCAGCGGGTTCTCGCCGTTCGGGGTCTTGGAGATGACGAGCTTGCCGTCCTTGACCGAAACCCAGGCCCAGCCGGAGCCGAACTGGGTCGTGCCGGCAGCGATCAGGTCAGCCTTGAACTTGTCGTAGCCGCCGAGATCGGAGGCAACCGCCGCTTCGAGCTTGCCCGGCAGCTTGGTGCCGCCGCCGCCCTTCTTCATCCACTTCCAGAAATGGACGTGGTTGTAGTGCTGGGCGGCATTGTTGAAGAGGCCCTGGTTGGTGCCGAAGGACTTCTTGACGACTTCCTCGAGCGACAGATCGGCCATGCCGGCTTCGGCAGCGAGCTTGTTGCCGTTGTCGACATAAGCCTTGTGGTGCTTGTCGTGGTGGAATTCGAGCGTCTCTTTCGACATGAAGGGCGAAAGAGCTTCGTAGTCGTAGGGGAGTTCGGGAAGTTCGAAGGCCATTGGTCTACTCCTTGTTCGGCAGCTACCTGGGTTCGGCAGATACCTGGGCATAGCGTCGTGCGGGAACATAGGAGCGGAGGGGCCAAGAGGCAACGGTGAACTTACCAAAAATCAAGTCGATCGGGTGAAGAAGTTGCGAAATTTCGAGATACAAGAAACGGGCCAGATCACGATTCGGAGCCCGTTCGATGAAGACCACTTTTGCTCTTGCCGCCGCCCTCCTCGCATCCAGCGTCCCTGCCGCGCATGCCTCCTCGGACGACGCATGGTCCGGTTTCCAGGCCGAGGTCGCCAAGGCTTGCGTGACCGCTGCCAAGGGGCTGATCGAGAACGGCAAGGCGCTCGTCGATCCCTTCGGCAGCCAGAGCTACGGCCTCGCCGTCGTCTCCGGCAAGGCGGTCGGCGCCAAGGTGACGATCAGCACAATCTGCGCCTTCGACAAGAAAACCCGCAAGGCCGAGATCGGCGGCGAGATTTCCGCCGACACGCTGACGGTGAAGGCGGTGAAGTAGTTCGCGGCCGTGCCCGTCCGGCTCTCCGCCGGCATCAGGTGCAGGTCCAAATAGGATGCAATCCGTCGTGGGCTTGAGGCAACGTTACATCCAACCGTTGGAGTTCGTTCCATTTTTTCGAATGGCTGAGGGAATTCCTCCGGTTTACTCGGCGACAAGGCGGGAACCTTTCTTCGCGCCTGCGAATTGAAAGCGAACGCCCTTGGCAAAGAGGAGGCTGCATGTCGTTCGACTTCCTGACGTCCGATTTCCTGATCTTCGTCGCCATCGGCTTCTTCGCACAGATCGTCGACGGGGCTCTCGGCATGGCTTTCGGGGTGTTGACGACGACCAGCCTGCTTGCCATCGGCGTCGCGCCCGCGGCTGCAAGCGCCATGACCCACGTGACCGAGTGTTTCACCACAGCCGCCTCGGGATTGTCGCATCTCTATAACCGCAATGTCGATTGGCGGCTGGTGGCAAGGCTTGCACCGGCCGGCATGGTCGGCGGGGCGATCGGCGCCTATGTCCTGTCGAATATCGACGGCAAGGCGATCGAACCCTTCGTCTCTGCCTATCTGATCGCCGTCGGCCTGTTCATCCTCTACAAGGCCTTTCAACCGAAATTTCCGCGCGACGTGCGCGACTGGATCGTGCCCATTGTGGGCGGCGGGGGCGGGTTGCTCGATGCGATGGGCGGCGGCGGATGGGGGCCGATCGTGACGAGCTCGCTGCTCGGCCGCGGCCACGATCCCAAAAAGGTGATCGGCTCCACGAACCTGACCGAATTTTCCGTCACCACGGTGATTTCCGCGACTTTCATCGTGTCGCTCGGCTGGTCGGAACTCTCCTCCGCCCTCGGCCTCATCCTTGGCGGCATCCTGGCGGCGCCGATCGGCGCCTTCATCGTCCGCTACCTGCCGGTCAAACCCCTGATGATCGCCGTCTCGATGATCATCATCGGCACGGCTGCGGTCCGGCTTGTGTGAGGGAGCATGGCGGGACAGCAGACGCGGGATTGCCTGCAGCACCGTGCTTCCAACGGCAATAAAGCCGGCAGTGAAATAGCGCCCCTTACCCGATTGTGATAGGCTTGCCCGCGAACAGGAACCGACCGATGCGCCCGAACCGATCGATTACCATCTCCCTGCCGGAGGACATGGCCGAACTCGTCCAGAAGAAAGTTGCGTCCGGCGAATTTGCCGACGAGAGCGAGGTGGTCGCCGAAGGATTGCGGTATCTGGCCGATCATGATGCCGGAATAGAGACCTGGCTGCGGGACGAGGTCGTGCCGACCGTCACGGAGCATGATCCTTCCAAGGCAATTCCGATCAACGAAGTCCGGCGGCGCATCAACGCGCATATGGATGCGCGCGACAGAGACACGCGTCTTCCTCAAGCCTCGTCGCCGGGGGAGCGGGCCCAGTCCATGTAGAGTTCCAGCGCCTTGCGGGCGACCGGGCCTTCCTGGAGCTGGCGTTCCTCGAAGCGGTTGACCGGGACGATCTTGGAATAGTTGCCGGAGGTGAAAATCTCGTCGGCATCCATGAAATCCGCGACCGTCAACGTCGTCTCGCGCACGTCGAAACCGCCGCGGCGCAGGAGGTTGATGACACGCGCGCGGGTGATGCCGGCAAGGAAGGTGCCGTTGGCGATCGGGGTCATGATCACCCCGTCCTTGACCATGAAGATGTTCGAGGAGGCAGTCTCGGCGACATTGCCGTTCATGTCGCGGGCGAGCGCATTGTCGAAGCCGCGACCGCGGGCTTCCATGATCATGCGGCCGCTATTGGGATAAAGGCTGCCGGTCTTGGCGCCGGTCATCGCCACTTCCGGGTTGGGGCGGCGATAAGGCGAGACGGTGAGCGACGAGGGTTTGGCGGTCTGCATCGGCGCCTCGAACAGGCAGAGCGCGAAACGGGTCGATTCGGGATCGGCGGTGACGACGCTGTAGGGCATGCCGTGTTCCGACCAGTACATAGGCTTGATGTAGATCGCCGTCTTGCCATCGAATTTCTTGATGCCTTCCCAGGCGAGCGCCTCGATCTCCTCGGGCTGCATCACTGGCTTCATGCCCATGTTCGTGGCCGACCGGTTGACGCGCTGGCAATGCAGGTCGATGTCCGGGGCGATGCCATCGAACCAGCGGGCGCCGTCGAACACGGTGGAACCGAGCCACATGGCATGCGAGGTGGGGCCGATCAGCTTCGGATTGCCCTCCAGCCATTCGCCATCCACGAACGTCCAGGTGGTGGTGCGGGGGGCGGTGTTGACGGACATGGCGATCTCCTCGGTCATTCTCGGGGTCATTCTGGCGCTTCAAAATTGCGGGTGAGTGAAGTCCGGCGCCGCCGCCGAGGTCAAGCGATAATATGAAATGGATCATCACAAAAATTGATATTTTTGCCCATGGAGACCGAGGCGTCGGAGTGCCATGTTCCATCGAAACGAACACTTGAGGAAGACGCTCATGGCATGGTCGGCGGAGCAATATGTGAAATTCGAGGACGAGCGGACGCGGCCGGCGCGAGATCTTCTGGCGCAGGTACCGCTCGGCTCGGTTGCCCCTGCCTACGACCTCGGCTGCGGCCCGGGCAATTCGACGGAGCTGATCGCGGAGCGTTTCGGGGTTGCCCATGTCGCCGGCCTCGACAGCGACGACAACATGCTGGCGGCGGCCCGCAAGCGCCTGCCCGGCACGAAATTCACCAAGGCCGATCTGAATACCTGGGTCCCGGAAGAGCCGGCCGACCTGCTTTACGCCAATGCGGTCTTCCAGTGGGTGCCGGACCATATTTCGGTGCTCGCCCGGCTGATGGATCACCTGAGACCCGGCGGCGTGCTCGCGGTGCAGATGCCGGACAACCTCTCCGAACCCAGCCATGTGCTGATGGAGGAAACCGGTGCGGCCGGCCCGTGGAAGGCGGCCTTCGAAGGCGGCAGGGTGCGCCGCGCGGTGCTGCCGCCGCCTGGGGCGTATTTCGACCGGCTGATGCCGAAATCCGCCCGGATCGACGTCTGGCACACGGTCTATTACCACCCGCTCGCCAATGCGCCCGCGATCGTCGAATGGGTCAGGGCGACCGGGCTGCGGCCCTATCTCGACGCCGCCGGCCCTGCCCATGCGGAAGCCTTTGCGGCCGACTACACCGCCCGCATCGCCAGGGCCTATCCGCCAATGGCCGACGGACGGGTGCTGTTGCGCTTCCCGCGGTTCTTCATCATCGCGGTCAAGGCCTGAAGGGCGGCTTCAAGGAGTGCCCGGCGGCGGGGCCAGCGGGTTCTGCTGCTGGGGCGGCGTCGCTTCTATCCGGCCATTACCGGGGTCATTCATCCAACCGATACTCAATACACAGCCGATGAGGATCAACAGCACCGCGATAAAAAGCCAACGCATCAAATTCCTCCGCCGGCCATCAACCGGAATGCACCCGACCAAGGAAATCGCGGATCAGCGGTGCGACTTCGTCGAGATTGGTTTCCAGCAGCCAATGACCACCATCGAGAAGATGAAGTTCCGCCCTGGGCAGGTCGCGCAGGAAGGCGCGGGCGGATTTTTCCGGCATGTAGCCGTCCTGCGGCCCCCAGACGATCAGGGTGGGCGGCTGGCGGTCGCGCAGATATTGCTGATAACGCGGAAACCAGGCGACATTCTCGCGCAGCCCGGCGATGACATCGACGGCGATCTGCCGCCGCCGTTCGTCCATCAGCGCCCAGTGCAGTTTCCACAGGTCCGGCGAGATGCGCTCGGCGATCTCCGGCCGGACCTCGTTGAGAAACTCTTCCCTGAAACCCTCCTCGCTGACAGCGCCTGCAATCGTGCGGCGGCCTTCCTCGGTCGGGTTGCGCCAGAACTCCTGCAGGCCGGCATATTTGGGGCCGAGCGCATCCTCGTAGATATCGCCGTTCTGGACGATCAGCGCGGCGATCTTCTCGGGCCGCCGGATCGCCAGGCGAAGACCGATCTGCGAACCGAAATCGTGGAGGTAGAGCGCGAACCGATCGAGCCCCAGCGTCTGCGTGAACGTATCGAGGAAATCGGCAAAACCGTCGAAATCGTAGGCAAAGGCCGAGGGCGTGTCGGTATAGCCCGAACCCGGAAAATCCGGCGCGACCAGATGCCAGCGGTCAGCAAGCCGCGGCATCAACTCGCGGAATTCATAGGACGAGCACGGATAGCCGTGCGGCAGCAGAAGCACGGGCGCACCGACCCTGCCCGCCTCCCGGTAAAACACCTTCATGCCTTTGAGATCGAGCCACTTGTGTCTCGCCCGCATCCGATCTGGTGGGGCTTCGGTGGTCATATCCATGATCATCGCTCCTTGAACCGTCAGCTCTTCAAGAATGGTTCATGCTGGAAATGTTCCGTGACCATTTCGTGGCACCCGGCCGACTTTCCTCCCGCGGGCAGTGCCGGAAGGCCTCCTGCCTTCGTGGCCCGGGCCTCGGCCGCAGCGCAGCAAGACGGTTGACTCAGGCCTGATCGGCTTGCACTCTCGGACCTTGCCGTTTTGTCGTCCTGCCCGAAAAGCCGTTCGAAGCCATGCCGAAACAATCCACATTGTCGCTGACGCAGGATCTGGTCGATCTCTGTTTCCGCGAGGAAGCAGACCCTGGCCCACCCGCCACCTGGGAGCCGCTGACCGACGACGACTACATTCAGATCGCCGATCGCCTGGCGGCGGAAATCGGCGAGGATCCGCTCTGGGTCTTCGCCTATGGCTCGCTGATCTGGAAGCCGGGCTTCGACAGCATCGCCTGCCAGCGGGCCGCCGCGTTCGGCTGGCATCGCTCCTTTTCGCTAAGGATCGAGCGCGGCCGGGGCTCGCCGACACAGCCGGGGCTGATGATGATGCTGTCGCGCGGCGGCCGCTGCGACGGGGTGATCTACCGGGTCGCCGACGACGACAAGCGCGTCCAGATCGAAAAAGCCCTGCGCCGCGAAGTCAGCCATCGCGACAGCCTCACTTCGTTCCGCTGGCTGCCGGTCCGTACCCAGGCCGGCGAGACCGTGCGGGCGCTGACCTTCTGGGTCGGCGGCACGAGCAAGCGCATCATCCGGCCGCTGCTGCCGCTCGACGAGGTCGCAAAGGTTCTGGCGCGCGCCTGCGGGCATCGGGGATCGTGTGCCGAATATCTCTACAATACCGTCGTGCATCTCGCCGAATTCGGCATCCAGGACCGTAATCTCTGGCGGCTGCAGGAAATGGTGGCGAAGGAGATCCGCGGGATGCACGTGCGGGAGAAGGTGGAAGCGGTCGGGGCGTGAGGCGGGAAACGGGAGAGGTCGTGCCGTGTCAGCCCCCCTCTGCCCTGCCGGGCATCTCCCCCACAGGTGGGGAGATTGGCTGGGAGCGCCGGCGTCTCCCAAGAAAGAGACGCTACTATTCCGCGCAGGGTCAATATTGGGCGAAGGTCGAGCCGCATGTGATCTCCCCACCCGTGGGGGAGATGGCCGGCAGGCCAGAGGGGGGCGATCTTGCTCGGCAGGAAATCATGCCAACATAAACCGATTGCAAAAAGCAATCGGCTGAGTTATCCATAAACCAGTTTCACTTCGCAATCGGTTATGGGAGGCCGTCATGCGTCCGGTTCTGTATTCGCATCCATTCTCGTCCTACTGCCAGAAGGTGCTCACCGCGCTCTATGAGAACGGCACCGAGTTCGACACCCGCATGCTCGGGCCGGAGGATCCTTCGGCCTATGAAGACCTCTGCAGCATGTGGCCGGTGAAGCGCTTCCCGGTCCTGCTCGACGGGGAGAAACGGGTCTTCGAATCGTCGATCGTCATCGAATATCTGGATCTTCATTATCCCGGCCCGGTGAAGCTGATCCCCGACGATGCGGATGCGGCGCTCGATGTGCGGATGATGGATCGCTTCTTTGACAACTACATTTCCACCCCACAGCAAAAGGTGGTCTTCAACGCCATCCGGCCGGAAGAGCACCGCGATCCATACGGCGTGCAGGAAGCGCGCGGCATGCTGGATGCCGCCTATGGCTGGCTGGACGAACGGATGGCGGGTCGGGAATGGGCGGCGGCCGATGCGTTCAGCCTCGCCGATTGCGCCGCGGCGCCTGCCCTCTTCTACGCGGACTGGACGCACCGGATCGGCGAGCAGTTCGCCCATGTGCGGGCCTATCGCAGCCGGCTGCTCGCCCGGCCGTCTTTTGCGCGTGCGGTGGACGAGGCCCGGCCCTACCGCTCGTTCTTCCCCCTCGGCGCACCGGACAGGGACTGACAGGTCGGCGGCGCGTCTATCCGGCTACCGATCCGGCCCAGCGTGCCCCGCAACGCTTAGAACGTGCTCTCGGTCGCCAGGACGTGACCGTTCATGGCAGCCCAGATCATCCGTACCTCGCGGCGAAGCACGGCGCTGGGACGAACGCCGCCGTTGCCATAGTTCTTATATTTGTCGCGGTAAGCTGCAATAAAGACTTCGACGGCTTCTACGACTTCCGCGTGCTGTTCCACGCGGCGGCGCAGCGCTTCCTTCTCCGCATGAAGGATTTCGAAGCTCTGGACGATGAGCCGCAGGTCTTCCAGCGGCACGTTCACGTGTGGGTACTCCGACGAATCGGCAATTACCTCCGCCCGCAGACGGGCGATGATGTCGTTCAGTTGGTCACTCATGCCGGGATTCTCCTGAACCCGGGATTTGGGTACGGAAATCGGCTAAAGCAAGGCGAATCTGTGGCATAGAAGACACGTTTGCCGATCAACACGACCGGAGCGATCTCTTAAAGTCGTGCCGCGAGGAAATCTATATAGGTGCGGATGCGCAGGGCGAGGTGCTCGTGGCCGGCATAAACGGCATGGATTTCCTCGATGTCCTCCGGGTTGAAATCCTCCAGAACCGGTACGAGCCGGCCGGCCTCGATATCTGGCTCCACATGGAAACGCCCGACGCGGCCGATGCCGAGGTGATCCAGGCAGAACTGACGGATGATCGAGCCGTTGCTCGCCTTCAGGTTCCCGGAAACCGGCAACAGCTCCCGGCTGCCGGTTTTCGGATCACGAAAAGGCCAGCCTTCGACCGCCCGCCGGAAATTGAAATTGATGCAGTTGTGATGGATAAGCTCGGCCGGCATCTTCGGGACACCGTGACGCTCCAGATAACCCGGCGAGGCGATCACCACCTGGCGGCTCGCGCCGAGCTTTCGCGCCATCAGGGACGAGTTGCGCATCGGCCCGTGGCGGATGGCGATATCGACCCGCTCGCGGATCAAATCGACGATGTCGTCGGTCAGCGTGATATCGAGCTGCACATCCGGGAAAAGCTGCTGGAATTCGCAGGTCAGCGGCAGGACATACCGTTCTCCGAAACCGACCGAAGCGTTAATCGACAGCGGCCCGCGCGGCAGCGTCCGGCCACCGCCGGAGACCATCTCTTCCGTATCGGCGATCTCGGCCAGGATGCGCTGCGCCCGCGCCAGATAGGTCTCCCCCTCCGGCGTCAGCTGCAGCATGCGGGTGGAACGGACCACGAGGCGGGTGCCGAGCCGATCCTCCAGCCGGGTCACGAGCTTGCTGACCGCGGACGGGGAGAGCTTCAGCTTTCGCCCCGCGGCGGAAAAGCTCTTGAGCTCGGCTGCCAGAGCAAAGACTTCCATTTCGCCGGCGCGGTTGTCCATTCCTCATCACCTGTGACTTCAATTCACAAATGATTATCCGCTTGTGCGGCTACACACGCAAGTCCGGGACGACGATATTGCAGTGCAGAAGGCCTCCTTGTCACCCAGGGCCCCCTCATCCGCCTGCCGGCACCTTCTCCCCGCTGGGGAGAAGAGGAGATGTCGTGACCGTATCCGTTCCTCTTGGCCCTCGTGGAAAAGAAGATCGGACCTGTTCGCGACTATTCCTCCGCGCTGAGGGCGAGATGTGAACGGGACCGTGCGGCATGCCTCTTCTCCCCTCGGGGAGAAGGTGCCGGCAGGCGGATGAGGGGGCTTCACCAACGATCATCAATTCCTTCCTCCCAAGGACAAGGACCCAAGCCAATGCCTCTCGCTCTCTACGCGCTGACGGCCGGTGCCTTTGGCATCGGGGTCACCGAATTCGTCATCATGGGCCTGCTGATCGACGTCAGCAAAGATCTCGGCGTGTCGATCTCGGCCGCCGGCCTGCTGATCTCCGGTTATGCACTCGGCGTCGTCGCCGGCGCGCCCATTCTCGGCATGCTGACCGGCAAATGGCCGCGCAAGACCCTGCTGATGAGCCTGATGGTGGTGTTCACCGTCGGCAACCTCGCCTGTGCGCTGGCACCCGACTACTGGACGCTGATGGCGGCACGGGTGCTGACCGCATTCGCGCATGCCTCGTTCTTCGGCGTCGGCTCTGTGGTCGCCACCAGCCTCGTCGCCCCGAACAAAAAGGCTTCGGCCATCGCCATCATGTTCACCGGCCTGACAGTCGCCAACATTCTCGGCGTGCCCTTCGGCACCTGGCTCGGCCAGGCCTTCGGCTGGCGCTCGACCTTCTTTGCGGTCACCCTGATCGGCATCGTGGCTCTCGCCGTCATCGCGCTCTTCGTTCCGAAGGACAAGGCCGCGGACAATCAGGAGGAAAGCTCGCAGGGCGCGCTTGCCGTGCTCGGCCGCCGCTCGGTTCTGCTCGGGCTTCTGATCACCGTGCTGAGCTGGGTCGGCGTGTTTGCGGGCTTCACCTATATCGCCCCGATCCTCACGCAGATCACCGGCTTTTCGGAAGCCGCGGTCTCGCCGATCCTGCTCGTTTTCGGCGGCGGCCTGGTGATCGGCAACCTTGCCGGCGGCTGGCTTGCCGACCGTCATCTGGTGCCGACCATCGTCGCCAGCCTGATTGCGCTCTCCGTCGTGCTGCTGGTGCTGACGGCCGCGATCCATCAGCCGGTGCTGGCCGTCATCGCCATCGGCCTGTTCGGCGCAGCAGCCTTCGCCACCGTCTCGCCGCTGCAGATCTGGGTGCTGCAGAAGGCCGAAGGTGCCGGCCAAGGGCTTGCCTCGTCGTTCAACATCGCCGCCTTCAATCTCGGCAATGCGATCGGCGCCTGGCTCGGCGGCGTGGTCATCGACCATGGTCCCGGTCTCGGCTCGGTCACCCTGATCGCCGGCCTGGTGCCGCTTGCAGCGCTTGCCGTCGCCCTCTTCGCCATCCGTCTCGACAAGCGCGAAACCGCCGTCAGCGGCAATCCCGCCCTCTCCTGCCCGGCCGAATAACCTTCGCATCCAAGGAACATGATCATGGAATACCGCAATCTCGGACAATCCGGCCTCAGGGTGCCGGTCCTAAGCTTCGGAGCCGGCACGTTCGGCGGCTCCGGCCCGCTGTTCAGCCACTGGGGTACGACCGACGTCGAAGAAGCCCGTCGCCTCGTCGACATCTGCCTCGAGGCCGGCGTCAACCTGTTCGACACGGCCGACGTCTATTCGGCCGGTGCTTCGGAAGAGGTGCTGGGTGAGGCGATCAAGGGCCGGCGGGGCGAGGTGCTGATCTCCACCAAGGCCAGCCTGCCGACCGGCGACGGGCCGAACGACTGGGGCTCGTCGCGATCCCGCCTGATCGGCGCGGTGGATGCGGCCCTGAAGCGGCTCGGCACCGATCATATCGATATCTTCCAGCTGCATGCCTTCGATGCCTCCACGCCTGTCGAAGAGGTCGTCTCGACGCTCGACCAGCTCGTGAAGGATGGCAAGCTGCGTTACATCGGCGTCTCGAACTTCTCCGGCTGGCAGATCATGAAGTCGCTCGCCGCCGCCGAGAAACATGGCTGGACGCGTTATGTCGTGAACCAGGTCTATTATTCGCTGGTCGGCCGCGACTACGAATGGGACCTGATGCCATTGGGACAGGACCAGGGGCTTGGCGCGCTCGTCTGGAGCCCACTCGGCTGGGGACGCCTCACCGGCAAGATCAGCCGCGGTAAGCCGCTTCCGGAAGGCAGCCGTCTGCACGAGACGGCGGATTTCGGCCCGCCCGTCGAAGACGAGCTGCTCTACCGCGTCGTAGATGCGTTGCAGGTGGTGGCCGACGAGACGGGCAAGACGGTGCCGCAGGTGGCGATCAACTGGCTCGTCAGCCGACCGACCGTCTCCTCGATAATCATAGGCGCCCGCAACGAGGAGCAGCTTCGCCAGAATCTGGGGGCCGTCGGCTGGTCGCTGACTGCGGAACAGATCGGCGGGCTGGATGCGGCCAGCGCCGTCACAGCCCCCTACCCGCATTTCCCTTATCGGCGCCAGGAAGGTTTTGCCCGCCTCAACCCGCCGCTTGCTGGCTGACGCCTGCTGAAATCAGGGTGGTTGATCCGTCACAGAATCGGTCCATGTAATACGGGCCTCATTTGGCCCGGCCGTATGCCGGGCTTCCCCACAGGAGTTCCATATGTTCACAGTCAGCGCCAACGGCGCCAACATTCCCGCCCTCGGTTTCGGCACCTTCCGCATGCCTGACGAAGACGTCGCCCGCGTGCTGCCGGAGGCCCTGAAGCTGGGCTTCCGCCATGTCGATACCGCACAGATCTACAAGAACGAGGCGGCCGTCGGCGATGTGCTTTCGAAATCCGGCATCCCCCGCGCCGATATCTTTCTCACCACCAAGGTCTGGGTCGACCGCGTCGGCCATGCCGCCTTCGTCGCCTCGGTCGACGAGAGCCTCGCCAAGCTGAAGACCGACTATGTCGACCTGCTTCTCCTCCACTGGCCGCAGAGCGAAATGCCGCTCGCCGACCGCATGGGCGCGCTGAACGAGCTCAAGAAGGCCGGCAAGGTGAAGAATATCGGCGTCTCCAATTTTTCCGTCGCGCTGATCGCCGAAGCGGTGAAGCTTTCGGATGCGCCGCTTGCCACCAACCAGGTGGAATACCATCCCTATCTCGACCAGACGAAGGTTCTGGCCGAAGTCGCCAGGCACGGCATGTCGCTGACCGCCTATTACCTGATGGCGAACGGCGCGGTGCCGGGCGACGCGGTGCTGAAGGATATCGGCGCCAAGCACGGCAAGACGGCCGCGCAGGTGACGCTGCGCTGGGCGATCCAGCAGAAGGACGTGATCGCGCTTTCCAAGACCGCGACGGTTTCCCGCCTGCCGGAAAACTTCGACGTGTTCGATTTCGCGCTGTCTGAGGACGAAATGCAGGCGATCCACGCCCTCGCCAAGCCGACCGGCCGCATCGTCAGCCCGGGCCATCTGGCCCCGGAATGGGATCTTTGAGGATTATCTTCTCCCCAGCGGGGAGAAGGTGGCCCGGAGGGCCGGATGAGGGGGGCGAAGCCACATTCTGGCTCAAACATTACGGTTCGCGTGTTCGTCGCTGTAATCGATCCAGTGGATCGATTACTCCGGCTTCGCCGGACCGCTCCTCATCCCCCTCATCGCCTCGCTTATGCTCGGCACTTCTCCCCGCCGGGGAGAAGAGGGAGCAAGCCGCGGCCTCCGCGAGAAAACGGGAGGCCTTCCTTGGTCACAGCCAGCCTTTCCGCTTGAAATACATGTACGGCAGGGCCATCGAGACGATCATCATGACGATCGCCATGTGGTAGCCGTAGTGCCATTGCAGCTCCGGCTGGTTGGCGAAGTTCATGCCGTAGATCGAGGCGACCAGGGTCGGCGGCAGGAAGACTACCGAGGCGACCGAAAAGATCTTGATGATCTGGTTCTGTTCGAGATTGATCAGCCCGAGCGTTGCATCGAGCAGGAAATTAATCTTGCCGGACAGGAAAGCGGAGTGATCGCCGAGCGAGGTGGCGTCCCGTTGCAGCAGTTTCAGGCGCTGGCGCAGTTCCTTCGACAGCTTGCGGTCGACGCCGTCGAGGGCTGCGTAATAGGCAACGACCCGGGAGACGCTGACGAGGCTTTCGCGCACGACGGTGATGAACTCGCCCTTCTGGCCGACCTCGCGGATGAGGTCCTGCAGGTCGCGGGTTTTCTTGTTGGCCTTGGCGGCCTTGGTCGAAAAGACTTCCTGGGAAATCTGGTCGATCTCGGTGCCGAGCCGTTCCAGCGTGTCGGCCATGCGGTCGATGATCGCCTCGATCAGTCCGGTCATGATCAGTTCGCCGTAACCGCAATGCAGGCCGGCACCGTTCGGCTTGCGGGCACGCGCCATGAAGGCATCGAAGGGGCGCGGCTCGGCATAACGCACGGTGACCAGGACCTGGCCCTTGACGATGAAGGTGACGGGGACCTTCCGCGGCGTGCCGGCGTCGGGCCTGGTCAGCACCGTCATCGTCATGAACTCGGCGCCGTCCTCCTGGTAGAGGCGGGCGGAGAGTTCGATATCCTCCATCTCGTCCATGGTCGGCACGGTGATGCCGACGCGCTCGCCGACGATGCGTTCCTCGTCGGGCGTCGGGCTGACGAGGTCGTACCAGACGACTGCAGGGGTTGCGGGGGCGGGCGTGACCGGTGCCGACGGATCAGTAGCGACCGGCGCTACGGCAACGGCCGGCACGTCGGAAGCGACGGAAACAAGGCGATCAAGGTCGTAGGCATGGATGCGCAGCATGACGGCTCCTTTTTCGGACCATCGGTCCCTTCGGAGCGCGCATCCTTTCAAGCAAGGACTAGAGCCCCGGAGGAACGGGTCGGTATGATGACGTCGAACTTCGACTGTCGGGGTTCATCTCAATTGTCCTTTGAAAGAGCGGCGCCCGGTCGGGCGTCACTTCGCTTTTGGAAATGTGCCTTAGAGGATGAAAAGTCAATGGCTTTTCTGTCGCAGCCGAGCCGAAAACAACTGCCGCCGCTTCGGGCCGGATAACCGGCAAACCGAGCGATCGGCCGGGTCATCTGGTGATCCGGAAGCCGACCGGCTTTTCCGCGAGCGTTGCCGGTTGTCGCTCCGCACCGGAGACGGACGCGCCGGGCGGGCCGTGCCGGAAACGCTCGAGCATTTGCGCTATGCCGGCGGGCGATCCCGCGAGCAAAGCAAGGACGGAACCATCCGGCTCGTTGCGGACCCAGCCCGTCAAGCCCAGCTGCTCCGCCTCCTCACGGGTCCAGGCACGGAAACCGACGCCTTGCACCCTTCCCGTTATCCGCACCATGGCGGCCTCGTCATCATCGGACATGGCAACCTCCCATCTTGGGTTACTCTCATTGACATGGAGAGTGCGAAACCGAGGACAAGCCTGCAAGGGTGCCGACGGTATCCGATCGGCTCCTCGCCGGCCTCATTGCCTTAGATGACAAAAAAAGCCGCCGGCCTCGCGGCCGACGGCTTGGAAAAGTCGAAGGATGCAGATCAGACGAACTGCGACAGGCCCGGGACCGAAGCGATGACCGTATCGACGACCTCGTCGCCGGCGTGTTCGCGGGCGACCGCCATGGTCTCCTTGGCAAGGCCGGTGATCTCGCCCATGCCGAGACCCTGGCTCATCAGCTGCTGGCCGAGCGCCATGACGCCGCCGCCGAAGCTTGCCATCAGGCCGCCGAGGAGACCGCCGCCGCCGGCACCTTCGCCGTTGAACTTGGCGACCAGTTCGGAAGCGCCGGGGATCGCCTCGATCATCTTGGCAACCGCGCCGTCATCGGCCTCGCGCTGCAGGAAACCGAGCATCATGCCGATCGCCTTTTCGGCGACGTCAGGGGCAATGCCGACATTCTCGGCAACGCGGGAAACCAGTTCGTTCATCAATCTCTCTCCTGAAGGTTTTGACGTTCACGTCAAGGTAATACACACAGTCTTAGCCGAAGCCAACAGGGAGCGTGAAGCATCTCCAGGCTTCATGTTTCGCCGGAACTCTCGCCCACCGTATCGGCCATGTAGGCGCCGCGGGCGCCCAAGGGCACCGGCGTGCCGGTGGTCGAATCGCGGGCCGTCTGGTGTTCGAGTTCGGCATTGATCTCGGCACCGACGATGACGATGATGACCGATATCCATGTCCAGACCATGAAACCGATCAGCGCGCCGAGCGTGCCGTAGGTGGCGTTGTAGTCGGCAATATTCCCCAGATAGAAGGAAACCGCAATCGAGGCGGCGAGCCATGCGACGGTCGAGAATGCCGCACCCCAGGTGAGCCACTTGAGTTTGGCCGGTTCGCGGCTCGGGCCGAAGCGGTAGAGCATCATGATCCCGCCGGCCACGAACAGCATCATCACCGGCCAGCGCGCCAGCCGGATGATGATTTCCGTGAAGCGGTCGAGCCAGAGATAACGCAGCACCGCCGGCACGACGCCCATCGCAAACAGGATGACGATCGCCAGCAAAAGCGCGCCGAGCGTGAAGAGAAGCGAGATGAGGTTGAGGCGGACGATGCTGCGCTTTTCCTCTTCCGCATAAGCGACGTTCATTGCCTCGAACAGCGCCTTCATGCCGTTGTTGGCGCTCCACAGCGCCAGCGCCAGACCGCCGATCAGGGCGATCGACAGCGTCGTGTTGCGCTCCGACGTCAGCGCCCGCAACTGCTCAAGAAAGATGTTGAGGCCGTCCGCCGGCATGACCGAGCTCAGGAACGCGATGCGGTCGACGATCGCCGAGGGATCCGCGACGAAACCGTAAAGGGATACGAGTGCGCTTGCCGCCGGGAACAGTGCCAGCAGCAGATAATAGGTGACGCCCGCGGCGATCAGCATGATGCGGTCCTTGGTGACACCGGCATAGACGCGCCAGAAGACGTCCTTCAGGCCCGGGGAGGGAATCTCCTCCGGAGCGTCGGCCTCACGGCCCCTGTCGGTTTCCAATGCGGCCGCCCTTTCGCCGGTCGTCATGCCTACCCAGCCTTCCCTCGCAAGCGGGCGCGGGCCGATCTCGTTGCCGTTGCCCGGCGCCTCCGCACATCCTATAAGCAGTTGCCACAGAACGCGGTCAGGGAGCGCATAGTTGCATGGACAATACGGGAAAGCTCTTCATCGGCGGCAGCCGCAAGCCGGACGATTCGCTCAACAAGGCTGAATATCTGGAACTGAAGTTCGGCAATCGCCATGGTCTCGTCACCGGCGCCACCGGCACCGGCAAGACGGTGACCCTGCAGGTTCTCGCCGAAGGTTTTTCGAAGGCCGGCGTGCCCGTGTTCGCCGCCGACATCAAGGGCGACCTGTCCGGCATCGCCCTGAAGGGAGAGCCTAAGGATTTTCTCCTGAAGCGCGCCGAGCAGATCGGCTTTGCGGACTATGATTTCGAGCAGTTCCCGGTGATCTTCTGGGATCTGTTCGGCGAAAAGGGCCACCGGGTGCGCACCACCATCGCCGAGATGGGGCCGCTCTTGCTGTCGCGCCTGATGGATGCATCCGAGCCGCAGGAAGGCGTCATCAACATCGCCTTCAAGATCGCCGACAAGGCGAACCTGCCGCTGCTCGACCTCAAGGATTTCGCCTCGCTGCTGAATTACATGGCCGAGAACGCCAGCGAGCTGTCGAGCCAGTTCGGGCTGATCTCGAAGAGCTCCGTCGCCTCGATCCAGCGCGGACTGCTGGTGCTGGAACAGCAGGGTGCCGAGCATTTCTTCGGCGAACCGGCACTGAAGATTTCAGACATCATGCGGACCAACCCGAACACCGGTTACGGGCAGATCTCGGTGCTTGCCGCCGACAAGCTGATGATGAACCCCAGGCTCTACGCGACCTTCCTTCTGTGGCTGCTCTCGGAACTGTTCGAGGAACTGCCGGAAGTGGGCGATCCGGAACAGCCGAAGCTGGTGTTCTTCTTCGACGAGGCGCATCTGCTCTTCAACGACGCGCCAAAGGTGCTGACCGAGCGCGTCGAACAGGTGGTGCGCCTGATCCGCTCCAAGGGCGTCGGCGTCTATTTCGTCACCCAGAACCCGCTCGACGTGCCGGAAACCGTGCTCGCGCAGCTCGGTAACCGGGTGCAGCACGCGCTGCGCGCCTATACGCCGCGCGAGCAGAAGGCGGTGAAGACGGCAGCCGACACGTTCCGCCCCAACCCCGATTTCGATTGCGCCACGGCGATCACCAATCTCGGCACCGGCGAGGCGCTGGTCTCGACGCTCGAAGGCAAGGGTGCGCCTTCCATCGTGGAACGCACGCTGGTGCGCCCGCCCTCCGGCCGCATCGGCCCGCTTTCCGACCAGGAGCGGCAGATGATCCTCGACAAGAGCCCGGTGCTCGGCCTCTATGACGAGGATATGGACCGCGAATCCGCCTTCGAAATCCTCGCCGCACGCGCCAAGCAGGCTGCCGATGCGGCCGCTGCCAGAAAGGCGCAGGACGAGCTGCAATCCGCCCCGCCCGCGGGTTCCGGCGAAACGACCGGCTGGACCCTGCCGGGCTTCGGCGGCAGCAAGGACGACGACAACGACCAGGGCCGCGCCCAACCGCGCCGCTCCGGCTACCAGCGCGAGACGATCATCGAAGCGGCGATGAAGAGCGTGACCCGGACGGTTGCGACACAGGTCGGCCGAGCGATCGTGCGGGGGATATTGGGGAGCTTGAAGCGGTAGGGTTACGAGGCGGACGGGTAGATTACAGAATACGATCATAGACCTTCGACTGGGTTTACCCCCCTCTGCCCTGCCGGGCAGAGGGGGGCGGCGCGCCGAAGCGGGCGACGCTTGGCACCTACTCCGGTCTCAGCGCTTGCGCACGAACTCCGTCCGCAGCACCAGTCCCTTGATCGCCTCATGCCGGCAATCGATTTCTTCGGGGTTGTCGGTCAGCTTGATCGACTTGATGACCGTGCCCTGCTTCAGGGTCTGGCCGGCGCCCTTGACCTTGAGGTCCTTGATCAGGGTGACGGAATCGCCGTCCTTGAGGACGGTTCCGGAGGCGTCGCGAACCTCGGCGGCACCGGCACCTGCGGCAGCGGCCAATTCGGAGGCCGGGCGCCAGTCGCCGGTCGCTTCGTCATAGACGTATTCGTCGTCATCGCCAGCCATCGGCGTCTCTCCTGAAAATCAACAATTCGCCAGTCGGCGATGGCCGCTTATAACAGCCGAACCGTCCCGGGCAAGCTCCGCGGCGATAAGCCGGCCTGGTATGGTCCGGTTGCATTCGCCTGAGTGCGATGGTATTTCGCCAATGTGCTTTTCAAGAGAAAGGAGGATCACGTGCACAATTTCTATTTCCGGTATTACCGGACGCGTGGTCCCGTCGACGCCCTGCAAATGCGTTTGCAGGGCTGACCAGAGGCCGTTTCTCTTAAAATACACCTTCCTGGTCTGCCCTTCGTGGTCCGCAGCGCCGAGCGCCCGCTCGTGCATAGCTGCGATTTCCGAACACGCTGCAAATTGTGCATGACATCGACGATGGCCGCGAGTGCCCGCGATGTCCTGTGTCTGCAAGCCAAGACCAGAGAATAACAATGAGCCTCATCAACCTCCGCAATCTCGGAATCACCCTGTCCAGTCCGCTGTTTTCCGGGCTCAACCTCAGCGTCAACGCCGGCGACCGGATCGGCATCGTCGCGGCCAACGGGCGCGGCAAGTCCACGCTCTTGAGATGCATCGCCGGCACGCTCGATGCGAGCGAGGGCGAGATCACCAGAAGCCGGGGACTGACGATCGGCATGGTGGAGCAGAACGTGCCCCCCGGCCTGATGCAGGCGAGTTTTCGCGAAGCCGTGCTCCAGGCGCTTCCGGCCGACCAGATTGACAGCGAAAGCTGGCGCGCCGATGTCGCGCTCGAAGGGATGGACGTGCCGGAGGAGTTGCGTGAGCGGCCGCTTGCGGCGCTGAGCGGCGGCTGGCAGAGGCTGGCGCTGATCGCGCGGGCCTGGGTGACGGAACCGGATGCATTGCTGCTCGACGAGCCGACCAACCATCTCGATCTTGCCAAGATCGCACTTCTGGAAGACTGGCTAAACGCGCTGCCCCGCGACATGCCGGTGATCCTGTCGAGCCACGACCGCGCCTTCCTCGACACTGTGACCAACCGCACGCTTTTCCTGCGGCCGGAGAATTCTCAAAGCTTCTCCCTCCCCTATTCCCGAGCCCGGGCAGCGCTCGACGAGGCGGATGCGGCGGATGCGAAGCGCTACGAACGCGACATGAAGACGGCCGACCAGCTGCGCCGGCAGGCGGCGAAGCTGAAGAATATCGGCATCAACTCGGGCAGCGACCTGCTGGTCGTCAAGACGAAGCAGCTGAAGGAACGCGCCGAGAAGCTGGAGGATACGGCCAAGCCGGCGCATCTGGAACGCTCGGCCGGCGCCATCCGCCTCGCCAATCGCGGTACCCATGCCAAGGTGCTGGTGACGCTGGAGGATGCGGCGGTAACGACGCCGGACGGCACGCTTCTATTCAAGACCGGCAAGCAGTTCATCTGCCAGGGCGACAGGATCGTGCTGCTCGGCCGCAACGGAACCGGCAAGACGCGGCTGGTGACGATGCTGCGCCGGGCGATCGCCAAGCCTTCCGTGACAATCGCCGGCATCAAGACGACGCCGACGCTGATCCTCGGCTACGGCGACCAGTCGCTCGCCGATCTCGACGACCGGCAGACGCCGCACGAAACGATCATCCACCGGTTCGACATCGGCGACCAGAAGGCGCGCTCGCTGCTCGCCGGCATCGGCGTCACGGTGGAGATGCAGGCGCGGCCGGTGGCAGAGCTTTCGGGCGGGCAGAAGGCGCGGCTCGGCCTTTTGGCGCTGCGGCTGCGCGAGCCGAATTTCTACCTGCTCGACGAACCGACCAACCATCTCGATATCGACGGGCAGGAGGCGCTGGAAAGCGAGCTGATGGCGCACCAGGCAAGCTGCCTGCTTGTCTCTCACGACCGCAGTTTCGTGCGCGCCGTCGGCACGCGGTTCTGGCTGGTGGAAGGCCGGCGGCTGGTCGAGGTGGAGGGGCCGGAGAGCTTCTTTACGGCGAGCCGCGGCTGACTCGATGGAATTGCTTCTTACCCTTTTCCCCGCTCGCGGTAGGGCGATAGCATGTGAGGGGACGACGGTGCGTGGAGCCCCTCCCCCTTGTGGGGAGGGGTTGGGGAGGGGCCTTCAACCAGTATAAAAACCCCGCCCGCCTGCCGGCCACCCTCCCCACAAGGGGGAGGGT
>NZ_PVBK01000028.1:0-55970 GCF_002968535.1 Neorhizobium sp. T7_12
CCGAACGGCGGTTGGGAATATCCACTCTACCTCATCGTCCTGTCTATCGCGCAATTTCTGCTTGGCGACGGCCGCCATGCACTCCGCCCCTCCCCCTCCCTTCGCTGATCTGCCCAAGGAGATTTCATCATGTCCGACGTAAAGCTGACCCTCATCAGCCATCACCTCTGCCCCTACGTGCAGCGGGCCGCGATCGCCCTGACGGAGAAGGGCGTGCCGTTCACGCGCCGCTACGTCCATCTTGCCGCAAAGCCGGACTGGTTCCTTGCCATTTCCCCGCTGGGCAAAGTGCCCCTGCTGATCGTCAAACAGGATGATGGCACGGACATCATGCTGTTCGAGAGCGCCGTGATCTGCGAGTATCTTGAAGAAACGCAGCCCGGCGCGCGCCTCCATCCCGCCGATCCGCTGACGCGGGCGAGGCATCGTGGCTGGATCGAATTCGGCTCATCGATCCTCTCGGACCTCTGGGGCTTCGAGACCGCCAAGGATTCCGAAAACTACAAGGTCAAGCGCAACGCCCTGATCGACAAGTTCGGCCGTGTCGAAGCCGAGCTGGGCGACGGTCCATTCTTCGCCGGCGCGGCCTTCAGTCTGGTCGATGCGGTCTTTGCGCCGATCTTCCGCTATTTCGATGTGTTCGACTCCATTGCGCCGACCGGCGCGTTCGACGCGCTGCCCCGCGTGACGGCATGGCGAAAGGCACTGGCAGCGCGCCAAAGCGTCCGCGAGGCCGTCACACATGATTACGCTGATCGCCTCAAGACTTTCCTGAAGAACCATGACGCATGGCTGCTGAAAGCCACCGCCTGACAAATTCGCAAAAGTCCCAAGTTTATTTCCGGTTTTGCGTCTGACTTCTGCGACGTCGCAGAAATCTGATTTTTTGCAACATGTTAACGAAATGTAGCTCGATGGCCAACGCTAAAAGCCTGCAGCTTTGGTCAGATGGCCCGCCTACTGCCCGCCTCCGTTGCCGAAGCGAGTCCGGTACATAACGGGCCGCCCGAGAGCTTCAAGGTGCACTCGGCCTCGCTCATCGCGGCGGACGCCAGCCGCCAAGACTGCGCGTTTGACTGATGTCTCGGCCATCCCGACTGGGCAGGATGCAACAAGCTTGCGTTCGACGATTCAAACACCAACTCATGGGCTGAAAATATGCCCGCGATCTCTTGTGCAGCCGGCGCGGACGGACCTTCATTGAAATCGTCAGTGAAAAATCGACCGACATTCTGCGCCTAAGCCTATCAGGCTTATGACATTTTGCGGTTTGAAATCACAAAGTAAAAGCCTCAGCAGGGGCGTGGGGCTTCGTCCGGTCCGAGCATCGCGGGGATAGCTCCCAGACCGAGCCGGAAGCAGAAGACGCGATCAGCAAACCGAGGAGTTCGCTTAATAGCTCGCGTCTTTCAGCCAACTACTTCCGAAACCGCACCGCAGTACGCTTTGTCTGGTGCTACCTGCGGCAACTGTGTACGGGCCGTAGTGCAGGAGCTGCCCGTCGCTCGGGCGCTGCCAAGTGATCCACACCCGTATCGGGCGGCTGGGATGACTGTTGCCGATGTCGAGATTAGCGAAAGCACCACAATCTGCCGGAATGCCGCGTTCCAGTTTGATGTATGAATGAGGGCCGGTTGGCCCAGCGGTCATATAATAAACTCGCTTTGAGCTTCCGGGGCATCTGACAGTGTAGCGGAGCCCAAGTTCGTTTCGCGGGACGGTCGTTCGGGGAGATGATAGACCGCACGCAGCGACGAGAGATGGCGAATAGTGCCCCTCGATCAAATCACCTCCTCTAAGACTGAGAGTGTCGTAGTCGACGTACCCAAAATCGTAACCGTAGTTGCGAAAAACAGTAACTCCATCGTCGGGTTCAACCGCGGGATCGGCGGCGAGGGAAGGCAAGGTCACGACAGACAACGCAACTGAAATCAACCAGGCGCGCATAAACATTTATGCCCCCTTTTGCTCGTTGAGATAGAATCTAGGCGTCTGCTTATAAAAAGGAAAGTAGATTAGATTGATTAGTTCGCAGTTAGACGCATAGGAGAATAGCATTGGGGAGAGCTTTGCCGCTGATGGTTGGAAAGTGATCTTCTTCTGATAGCTTTAGGCTGATGCCGAACTCAGTAGCACGCCGCAAAATGGAAGTGATGAATCGGAATTTCTTGGAGCAACCAGGCGCCTCATCCAAATGACGGTCCAGCGACTAGGGATTGTCCGCCGACGGCTGCCGCTCCTGTTCGAGCCCGCTTCGTGACGGCGCCCCTGCACCACATTTGGTAGGCGACGTCGGAGGGAAGGAGGACGGCGATGATGGCGCCGGTCTGCTCGACGCTGAGCTTGCCGCGATCGATGCGGTCTCTCGCGCGATCGGACGCGGCCATTGAAGAAGCAAAGCGACAGGCCGCGCCGGCTCCCGCAAACGAGATCCGTTGGTATATGATCTCGACTGGGACGAAGACGCGCGGCTGGACGAATGGCGCGGCGTGTTGCGACAGGCGAACACTTGCCGCCGTGCTGCAGGCGATCATCGCATCTCGATGCTTGGAACGAGCTGTCCATGCTTCAGCACGCGCCCTGGCTCGGCCGCCTGTTTGCCGCGTCCATCCTGCGCCAATCCGGCATTACGACTGGCGCCCATCTCGCGGCCATCAATCTCGGCCTCAAAACCATTCCCGTCGATCGGCGCCGGCATCGAGATCGCGAAACCCGGCTGCTCGCCATCGCCCACGGGTTTTTGGCGGGTGCCGAGGTCGGGCTCGAAGAACATGACCGGCTGGCGCTTGCCCGCACGCTATTGGAGCGAAAGCTGGAAGGGCGCCGGACCTCCTCGAAATTGCCGGGACTGGTCGAGCTCGTCATGGCAATACCGCTGGTCTCGGCCGGGATGGTGGCGGAGCATTGACTCGCTCGTTGTCGATGAATGGATAAGTAAAGGTTGTCGCTGAAACGCCCGGGCAGTTTTCTCTGATGTCGGATTGCCACCGCTAAGGCCCAGTATGTTTCAACCCATGCGCGAAAGCGGGCATCCCAATTGCGCCCGTCAACGCTTGACACCTTCGCTTTCTTGATTGGGCAAACGGATATAGCCGAACGCAGGGGTCCGCAAAACGAGACGCGCAGGCGCTAATCCTGCTGTCTAAACGCTAATTTTCTAGCGGATCTCCAGCTGGCGGTGCAAAAACGTTGAGTTGTTCCGAAGAAGGTGACGCGCGTGACAGACCTCGACGGCCACTCGGCTCGAATCACAACTGATAACCCTGCCTTGTCGTCATTGAAACTCGCATGGGGATGGGCGGAGTTTTCCGCCGAGGACGGGATTGGCCCACTATCCTCAATGTATGAGGCCGGCGATGCATTGGTTGCCGTGGGTCAAATGAACGAGGACGGAATGACAATACTCGGCAGCGGCGTCATGGTTGCGCCAGGCATGCTTTTGACCGCCACCCACGTTCTGGACGAGTTTGCCCAAGAGGGACGCTCACCCCTGTTCTTCACCTTCCTGCCTGGCAAGGCCCGGGCGTGGCTGCCGCACGATGTCGTCACGATCTCCGGCGAAGACAAGTTCGACGACAGGCGGAAAATCGTCTCCGATCTTTCACTTGTTGGGGTTACCTTGAACTCCGATGCGCACGATGACTTTCCCTTGAACCTTGCTGCCATGCAGGTGGCGCTGCCGCTTCTCGGGGAACGGTTGTGGGCCATTGGTTTCAGGCACCATAGCATTGAAAACGGCGCAGCCCATGTCGCGCCTATGGTTTCCTCCGGATTGGTGACCGCCGTTTTTCCAAGCGGACGAGGAAGTTTTCTGGCCTCGGCGTGTGTGGAGGTCAACATGGACACCCTCGGAGGCATGAGCGGCGGGGCGGTGGTCAATAGCGAAGCTCGTGTCGTCGGGATTGTCTCTACCTCTTTCGAAGGCGGTCTATCCTACATCACCTTAATTTGGGAGGCGCTGCGCCTGGAAATCGCCGGTGCTGTTCCCGATTTGCAGACGCGCAAGAAGGTCAGCCTTAAATTTGCTGCCTCGAAAGGGCTGGCCAGGCTGCTCGGCAATGTTGAGGAGAAGCCGTGGGGCGACGTTATTTTCAGTTTCTCCGACAAAGAAAGTGAGCTCTTCGCGAGTTCCCTGTCTGGCGAAGCAGCGGAGAAGATGCGGCGTAAACTTGTCCGCAACGATGTCGATACGTTCCTTGACGAGTTCGGCCGGGAAAATGGAGGCAGCTGCCGGAGATGCCGCGGTAGAACTGCTCGAGGGACTTGCGCTTCCCAAGCTTCGCGATTTGCTGGCAGTGTCGGAGATACCGCCGAAGCTTCTCGAGCCCATAGGCAGCTTGACGGTCGAGGACTTCGAAGGCGTCGAAGACCCGGAAATCATTTCTGCGGAGCAGGACGGCCCGGACACTCTTCGCATCGACCTTTTCTTTAGCCTTCATTGCATCATTTGGAATGTCACGATGCCCGAAGACCGGTTTCGAGAGCACGAAGACGAGTATTTGAGGCACTTCATGAACATCGACATCACCGGCGGGATTGTTTCCCTCGAACTCGTGCAGCGGATCTATTTCAGGGCGATGCTTGCGTTCGACAGCGAGCTTGAGGAGTTCGCGGAAACGGTCTTCCAGACCGCCGCCGTCCGAAGGCTGAAGAAGACGGCCTGAGACCGCCATGGCTGACGCTGCCCTGCCTTCCTTCAATGCGACTAGCGACCCTCAGTCTAACGAAACCTGGCGATAGGAAACGCTGACCGGAAATGCCTTGTTGAGTTCCTGGATGTAGCGGATGGCGTTTCCTTCCAGCGGAGGCGTACCGACGACGACAAGCTGCGCCGGCTTGGTCGCTCCAGGCCACAGGGCGTATTCGAGAAGCTGGCCTAGCGCCTCGCGCAAGCAGCTGCGGACCGTCAATCCGGTCTTGATCTCGAACATCCAAAGTGCCCCATCCCTCAAGGCGACGAGGTCGACCGAGCGCAGGCCGATCGGGACCTCGCACTACCCTCTCGAAGCCTTCCTTCGTCAGCGCTTCCTTCAGGCGCCGCTGGATCTCGGCGTGCCGAAGGTAGAAGTCCAGGGTCCGTTCCTTGGTCGAGGCGTTTATCCATCGACCGCCAGCGGCCTCCCGGCCTTTCTCGATCTGCAGCGTTTCCTCTATCGATACGCCACTGGCGCCGGTCGTTTGGCCAGCGTCGCGGGGAAATTGCGCGAATTCCACGCTTCATAGAGCGGTAGGAGCCGATCGAACACCCGGAGCGCGGCAAGCGGATCAAACTTCCCGACCGCTTGTGCCACGCCGAGGAAAACGAAGTTGCCCTCCTGGAATAGTGCTTCGGTAATGGGAGCAGGCCGCCCATTCACGCTACGACCGCTTTTTTGCCATGACCACATCTCCAGGTCGCCGAGCCCGTCGGCGTTTTCGCGAAGCCAGTCGTTGAACCGTGCCACTTTTGGCAAGAGCGCGTCGATCTTCGGGAAAGATCGGCTGGCCTGGAAAGAGAAGGCGACGCCTACCCGGATTGCGGAGAGGCCATTTGTCAGCCGGTCGTGGCCGAGATTGAACTGCAGCTCGCTTCTTCCACCCTGGTGGAATGCAAAGTCGCGCCCCTTGAGGTCGGTGTTGAAGATGGTCCTCGCCGTGCGACTGAGTCCGAGCACGCGTGCCCGCATTTTCTGCAGCTTGGAAATCTCGAACGGCCCGGCCTCTCGTTCGATTGACGCCACGGCCTGCTTGACCGCGGCCTGGATTTCATCCGGTTCCGGAAACTTCAGGAGGAGGCGTGCGGCTGCATCCATCGCTGGAAAGGAACGGACCAGTTCAGCGGGCACCTTGAACCCGTAGCCCTGCAATGGCCGTACCGGGCGGCCGGAAAGCTCGAAAGGGAAGTAGACCGAGCCGCCCTTGCCGGCGGGAATCCGAGCATGTATTCCCTCGAGGAGGGGCTTCTGCTGCCTTAGCTCTTCAAGCGTGACCGGCCTGTCGAGGATCGTGTGGTCCTCGAGCGGGATGAAATAGCCCGGCACGGGAATTGGGACCGCGCCGCGTTCGCGCGCGCTCATGCCGTGGGCAGCCCAGGTGATTTCCCGATGATCCCATCGACCAGCAACGCGTGAGACGCTCGTTATCGCCGATTGGTTGCTGTCTTAGTGAAACACCATGTCTCCCTCGACCGCATTCTTGAGCAGCGAATAGTGCCAGTCCTCCCTGTCCTCGCCGTTTCGCTGGGGAGCACGCAGGTCGGTGCCGATATCGTCCCGGTCCGTCGACTCGAGCCAGTAATATTCCCCCGGCCTTCCCAGCCACCAATATGCTTGCGACACGAACAACCCCAACTGAAGCTTGCGAACGATGTGCTATCTATCGCCACAGATTTTAAGAGACGGTCGACCGATCGCTTGGAACAGAGGGTGGTCGTGGCCAATCGGGAACGGTCCTAGACGCGGATGATCAAATCAAGGCCTTTCAAGCCACCGCCCTGACCCGGAAGTTGGCACTATCCGTCTCACGGCTGGGAAGCGTTTAGAGCATCTTTGTCGGTGATACAAAGCAGGTCGGGATTCCCAGATGCGTGTAGCGCGCACTGTCACCCTCGGCGATTCGAAATCAGGCGCGCCATCACGTTACCTTCTAGGCCCGTTACCTCAATCAGCCGAGCCTTGGCATTCGCCCACGAGTCAGAATCTCGGGTGTGCACGAACATATTCACTTCAGTGCGGAGATCAGCCGCAGGCCTCCGCGAGAGCAGCTTCTTTTTTTCCAATCGGCCGATCAGGTCGGAAAGAAAATCGAGGCGAAGCATGCTGCCTACGACCTCACTCCAGAGTATAGGCTGCTCGAGCCATGGGCGACTGCGTGCGTATACCCGCCGAGCGCATCGACAGGCGAGCTGCATGCGTGAAACGTTCAAGCTATGCCCAGAGGCAGGTCCCCCATGTGGTCAGTCCATCGCGACAGACCTTCGAAACGTTGTCGGCCGGCGAGCGCATGCCGGCCGCGGCCTCAGGCGTCTGCTCTTTCGACCGTCTCGGCCGGCGTGATTGGTGCGACGAAGGACGCATCATAGCCGTTGGTGGTACTGTTGAACTGGAAATCCATACCCATCTGGTTGATCGTTGCGTCGCAGGAACGCATCGACGCATTCACGGCCTCGGCGAGTTCGAGGTCATGGCGATCGAACGAACAGGACACGACGAACTGCAGCTTCGTCGTCGACAGCTTTTGTCTGACCGAGACCGGAGCGCCGGGGCCGCTTGAAACAAAGCCGGCGAGGATCGTCATCAGCGCACGCTCGATCGCGATCTCGTCGCCGACGACGGGATCGCGCACCTTGCGTGTCTGACGCACGACGACGGCGGCGTGTTTCAGGGTGATGGCCAGATTCTGAAGCACGCGCTGCAGTATCTCGTCGGGCGTGAAGTGATCGACGGGAATGATGGCATGCGCACTGGCCTCGCCGATCTTGACGAAGGCGCGTGTCATGTCGCGGACTTTGCGCGACAGGTTGACGATGTCGGAGACGGTATCGATGAATTGCAGGGTGAGCCCGACCGGCCGCGCCTCCATCAACGAGGAGGCCGCATGGAACACGGCATTGGCCGGCGTCAGCAGATCGCGTTTGACGGTCGTCAGCATCTGCAAGGTCTCTTCCGGGACGGAGATATGTGCGTTGATCTTGCCGCTGACGAGCTGTCGCAGAGCATCCAGCTCATTCTTCATCAGTCGTTCCCGGCGTTCATAGATGTCGAGGCGTCTCCGATAGTCCGTGACATCCATGCCGAGCCAGACCGACCAGCCGTCCTGCGCGGGGCGTTCCAGGATCCGATAGGTCCGCCCGTCCGATGTGGCGACCTCGTCGGGAATGAACTCGTCGGAGGAGTCGCCAGAGCGCATAATGCAGCTGCGCAGTCCGTGGACATTCCAGGGGATGTCGCGGGCCATCTTAGGCTGGAAGAAGATGTCGCGGAACTCGTCGTGGCAAAAAACGATTTCATCGAAACGAGAAACCGCGGCGCTGCAGACATCGCGTGGCCAATGTTTCGATACCTGCTCGGGGAAGATCGAAGCCGCAGCCCGCTGCGGCGCCGGTGCCGGCAGCGAGCCGGCATGGTCGGCGTAGATCTTGCGGCCCTCGACCGTCAGCGATATCTCCAGGTCGCGGCCGTGGTAGTGACGGCTGACAAGCCCTTCGGCGGCAAGGTTCGACAGGACACGCGACAGATTGGCAGTCTTCAGCTTCGTCCTCACCTCGATCGTCTTTCGGTCGAGCGGACCACGGGCTTCGGCCAAAAGCTTCAGGATCTCCATGACATGCTTGCGCTGCCGGATCTCTTGCGGCGCATGAATCTCGCGAAAGCGCGCGCTCTGGCCAAGAAAATCGGCAAGCACGACGAAACGTTCGGCGATATGGGCATCGTTGCGGCGAACGAGTTGCTTTACCTTCAGGAGCGTGTTCTGCCATTCGAGGATGTGGTCGCCAGCCTCGCGGCTTGAGACCAGTTGCCAGACGACGCCGCGCACCGCCTCGTAAACCTGTTCGGACGGCGCCCGTCCCTGGTGATGCGACAGAAAATTGCGCAGGGATTGAAAGGCTTCCTGAGGGGTGAGCTCTCCGCTCGACACCTCGTCCAGCACTTTATCCATCTCTTTTCCCGACTTCTGGGCCACTGTGACTGTGATCAGTTGTGTATCTTGAGCCAAAACAATTTACAATCATTTACATCGTATCGATCGGGCCGGAGTCAAGGCTTTCTCCCTCACACCGCGACGATTGACCACGGTTCCCTGGTGCCAAGCTCGGATGCCGCGGCGGCTTGAAGCGCGTGCGGCGCGAGGATGTAGCCGAGAGGATCGGCGTCCTTTGGCTCCTGTCCGTCATGAAATTGCTGGACGACCAGTGTGTTGACCTTGCGGTTCAGGTGGATGTCCTGCGCCTTGCGCAGATGACTGTCCATTGTTACGACTTCGCCGCAGGAGGGAACGACGATCAGATCGACGTCGAGGTCGTCATAGGGCGGGTGTTCTGTCCGGTGACAGAAGTCGAGGCAGATGGCGCAGGCAAGAACAGCGTCGGCCAGCACAACGATCGAGAGCTCGGTTCCGGGCTCGATCGATTCCGACGGCTTCGGTCCCTCCGAGTAGCGAAAGAACTTGTTCTGCTCGACCTTGGGCTCGCCATAGCCGTCGACAACGGTTGCCGTGTTGCGGGTGAGGCCGTCGGCGCACTTCTTATGCCGGGATCCGGCGACGACGAGACTGAGCTCGATCGGCAGTTCGCCACCGGCAATCGTGGCGCAGATGCCCTCCAGTACATCGCCGGTGATCGTCAGTTCCGGATAGACCACGCCGGAGCAGCCGGCTTGTGTCGCCGCAACCAGCTGGTTGCCGATCGTCTGCGCCTGGCCGGCGCAGGTTACGCCGTCGACGATGAAGCCATCGTCATTGTACTGCATCTGGAATTTGAGATCCTGGAACAGTCCGGCGCCGAAATGCAGCTTGGTCGCCCCAGCGGACGCCCGCAGCGCACCGCGCGGGTCATCCAGGACGTGGATCTTGACCTCGGCATTGCCGATCGCCCGCGGCAGGATGCGGGAGCGGGCCAGTGCCCGCTTGGCGAAGGTGCCTTTTTCTCCAGGCGTCCTGTTTTTCGGAGCCCAATCGAGGAAATAACCGCGGCGGCCGTCGAATTCGACCTCGTAGGCTGCCGAGTTTTTCGCCGTGGCGCCATTATGCTCCGCGTAAAACAGGTTTTCCAGCGCGCGCAGCCGGGCGGCAAGGTCCTTGAAGACGGCTCTGGTCGCCCTTGCATTGTCGGCCGGCGCCGTGATCTCGGCGAGGCAGCCGGCCAGGTCGAGCACTGAGGCGGCCTTGACGAGGTCACCTTCGGGATAGGATCGGAAATAGTCGCGGATTGTCGCATCCGAAGCCTGCATGACGCTCCAGAGCCCGAAGATGATCTCCTTCAACCCGCGAAGCGTCGTTGCATCCTTTTGCCCGGCCAATCGTAATTGCCGATTCACGCCCTCCAGCCAGTCGGTCATATCCCCTCCGATTGCATGATGGATCCGGATTACAATCGGGCCCGGCGTCTCGCAACAGAAACATCGTGTTGGACTGCAAAATTCTTTGCAGTCCAACACAATATTTTTTCGGCGTGCTGACAACGCAGCGTTGAGCGGGCGATTTTTCGTCGCCACCAGTGCGCCTGTCGCGCGGAAACTGGGGCCAGCCGTGGCGGCGCCGGCTGGTTCGATGGGAATGGTTGTCGCAAGACGGGACCTTTCATGAATGCGTCACGCGCCCGCGCTAACGCTATCAACGGAAAAATCGGGGTCGTGGTCGCGACGTTTTGGATGCGGCATTGGAGCGACACGTTCGTAGCGGTTACAAGCGCGGATTCCTCAACGGATTCGATATTCCGCTGCCGAAACTGACTGCAGAGCAGCAGGCGCTTGCCGCCAAGAACCAGGTGGCAGAATCGGGCGATGATCCCTTCGAGCTAAAATCTCATCACTTCAGCCTGGTCGTGCATGCCAAGCGCAAAATGGCGTTTTTCACGGCCTGCAACATTGATGGCGCCAATGCCAAGCGTCAATCGTAAGACCCCGCCTCCGCCATTCATCACCCTGTCTTTCATTTTGCCGTCTTCTCCGTCCTGGGGGCTACAACCACGTCACCTTGGCATTTTGCAATGCTGTGAGGGGAGGACGGCAACTACCTTGTTCTGACCCCATTCTAGCAACTCTTATCCGCGCACGCCGCCGTCGCCTGACGGCGCATTTTTCATGTGGTAGTATTGCTGGCAGGTCATGCCCCGACCCTTTAGCGCTCGATCGATTTCGACCATCTTCGAAGGGCAGTTGGCGCCCCTTATGCTTGAGCTAAGCCGATTAATCCTCTCCGAGACCGTTCTGCGGCCTAAGTCACAAGGGCCAAATTCTTTATCCTTTCGCGATAACTGTTCTAGTTCTGCGGCAGTCTCGATCACCGTCCGGCAGGCCCTAGGATCATCTTTAGCCTGTTTTGCAGGACGGTTTTGTGTCTGCTCTCTTGCCGGTGTTATCGGCTTTTCTGGCGAGGCAGTAGGACCTGCGACCCTTGAAGCCTGAAACCGACATTCTTCCGAGTTGGCGGTCTGCTTGTATGTGCCACTCAGACTATTCCCACCTATATTCCCTGAAAACCGCGCAATATTACCCATCCAGTTCCGCGTCGAGAAGGACGCGGATCCTCCAGACACGCGACCCTCAAATATCGTCCCGTTAGTGACGCTTCCTGATACTGTGCCCGATCCAGAGATTATAATTTCCAAAGAGCCGGATCCGTAACTGCAACTAATAGATCCGCTCCATGTACCCGCAGCAGAGACATTGGAGGCATAGCTATCGTGCGCGAGAAAGAGTACGGAGATGACGGCGGCCGCCGTCCTTAAGTTGAATTGCATGGATGACCCTCCCGACGATCCCTTCGCCATTTTTAAGGCTTACCGCTAATGTCACGAACATCTCTTACTTTGACCCAGCGGCTAGAATCGCTTTCAGATTGCCGCTTCAGAAAGGTGTAAGGCACATCACGCCAAAGCTTCACCTCATCGGTCAGCTGGTCTAGAATGAAGTCGCCTTTGTCGGTTATCACCACGAGCAGCGCAGTGCCTTCGCCTTCCTTCGTAATTGCAACTGTCAGGAGTAGGTTGGAAAGCGGGACGCCTTTATCTGCCAGCTCCCGTTGTTTTAGAAGAGCAACGTCTTCTACGTCGCCGGCACCCGTCGGGTAAGCCCAGTATTCCTCAACTCCATAGAGTTCGACGTCCGTCTTCGATGTAGTTCGGGCGTTCGCCCGGCTATTAACATCCTTGAGCAGTTTCATTACCTCGGGCGTCAGTTTCAGCGGACCCATAGGTTTGATTGGACCGCCGCACTCGGTAGGGCTGCGCTTGCATTGTTCGTAGTGTCCAATTGGAGGATTGGCCACGCCCTGGATCAGCATCGTGGGCCCAGCCTCGTCGGCTAGGGCCACCGATGTCGCTGCAAACCACATTTTCGCGGTTATGAAGATCCGCCCCATGTCTGTTACAACCTCAACATCTGAAACATAGTCTCATTCGCTCCGAGCACGTTCCCGCTGCTTAGTCAGATCCACTCGCATGCTCTCGAATTCCGTGTCTATGAGCTCACGTGCCCGGTTGATGGCGCCAATTAACGAGACTTTACACGCGAGAACTGATGCGAGTTCTGTCTTGCTGATCCCGAGGGGTCGCGAAGAAATTAATTGAAGTATCCTTCCCTTTCCAGCCAATCTTCAATGATCCATTCAAGGACGGCTTCCGGTCTCGCAGGCGGGCTTTGATTTAGACAGAAATCCTCTATGGCTTCCCTGACCTTAGGCGACAGCGATATATTAGCCGTGCTCTCGACAAGTGGTGTTTCCGCCTCAAGGGCATCTTCTATCGGAAGCAGTCCTTTTTTCACCAATCCTCGCGCAGAGCCTTTGACCGTTTCCTCACACTGTCGAAAAGCTGCTTCGACCTCTTCACTAAAATTGGGGAGCCGCTTGTTTTCTGAGATAAATTCGCCGATCTCGGCCAAGCCCTCATTCGTCATTGTGTGATCAGATAGAACGAGCGACCACGTCACTTCCGAAATACCAAATGGTTGGTGCTGGCATTTCTGGCACGGGGTCCAGCAGCCGTGTTTTTCATTACCGCATCTGATGCAGATCGCGCGAGTCATCCCCCCTCCCTCAGTAATTGAATAGATGCAGACAGTCCGGCGTAGGCTAACCAAGCTAATGTGTGCCGGCACTTCGCGCCGGCAAATGACGTTATCGGCGTCTCATGAATGAAACAAGCAAAATTGACTATATTTCGATTCTGTTGTTCATTCTTTCTCCGGTGGCCTGGAATAAGCGAATGATGCAAATTGATATGGATTTCGCGTAAGTCCTGCATCACGAGTATATCTTCGCCTTTTTGAGGGCTAGTTAAAAGGGGGCGTGTTCACGTGGGGAAAGGGCATTTCTTTGCGTCGATTTTCGAGGCCGCACGAGTTGTTCGCACGCTGTTTCTCAGCGCGGCTTTATGTATTTCTACGCTGACTCCGCAAATGTCTTCGGCGGCAAGCAACCAGACTTTGTCGGATGGACGCAAATGGGTGGTGCTTGCGAGCCGGGCCGATCTCGGCGAAGCGATCGAGATCGCGAAAACCTATGTGGGCCACCAGGTCAAGATAATGAATTCCGAGAATGGCTGGTTCGCGGTCGTTCTGGGGCCCTATCGAGCCAAGGACATCGGCGAATTCAAAGGTGGTTTTCAAGGCCCTTCGATCCCAAATGACGCGTATCTCGCCCTGGGCAAGAATTTTCTTTCTGTTGCCTGGACCGATAGCGGGTCGGCGCAGGTTGCGGCCAGCAAGGCGCCGGAGGAAGACTTTATCACCTGGTCGCTCGACCGGTACGAGGAGACCTATGAAATCACGAAAATTCCACTGCGCTTTCAAAAGCAGGAAAGCGAGGACGGCGTTCTGATTTTCCGCGACGGCGAGCAATACATCAGAATTCAGGTGGACTTATCGACCACCGCCGAAGATCTGCTGAACACGATCAAAGGCGAATATCCCGGCAACGACCTCGCCGACGGCGGGGATAAGGACTTCCAGATCATCAAGTCGGAAGTCGGAAAGAGTACGGCTTATGCCTATGTAACCGCCCAGTCCCCGGATGGTTCGCATCGACAGGTTGAATTTGCCACAGCCGGTTGCTGTGACGGACACTACCTGAGGTTCATCTTCCAATATCCCAGCGCCGCGAAAGTCGACTGGCTGCAGGCCTTCTACAAGCATTTTCAGGCGGAACCCGTGCAGGGCAATTTCACTCACGCGTTCTATATCAAAAGCGAGTGGGAAATGCCGCTGGCGACGACACCGGCCTTGAGCGAGCGCGACCGCCTGTACGATGCCTGCGCCGCTAGCTGGAACAAGCTAAACTTCCACGGGCAGCGGGCCAATAAGGCCATGGCCGTCTACGAGGTTGGCAAGCAGGTCTATTGCTCCTCCCAATGGCGGCAGGCAACGTTGGCCGCGGCGAGGTCGGCGGTCCAGGAAGCATGCAAGAAGAAAAATGCCAGCAGGTGCCATTTGTTTGCGCTGGGCGATGAGCTCAGCCAATGGGCAAAGGACGCACGAAACGATGCGGAATATGGCGGTCGGGAAGCGAAATACCGACAGTACCAACAGAGCCGCCGGCAGCCGTCGGCTCCCGTCGCTCAGAGCGATGACGGCGGAAGCCTCTTCGATGACCTTCTCGGCGCGGCGGGTAGTATCGCGGAGGGCGCGCTAATCGGTGCCAATATCGGGGCCACGATCAGCGGTGCCGGATCGAGTGTGGGATCCAGCGGAGGCAGCGGCAGTGGCGGCGGGGGCAAATGCGCTCATTTCAGATCTGCCTATGCGACATGTGAACGAAGTTGGCGCAATATCGGGGGAGGATCCTCTGGGCAGGCGGGCAGCTTCAAGGCATGCATGGACGTCAACCGCAATGCGATGATCAGTCTGGGTTGCTGAAATGTCTTATCGTCCCACCACGTTGTTGGTTGCCATCGCAACAGGCATCGGCTTGTCGTCGGTTTTTCCGCGAGTTGCCGCCTCGGCCATGAGTTGTAGCGACCAACTGATCCAGATGACTGCCGCCTGCATGGGTGGCGACCTGACGAAGGCCGCCGAGTGCCGGCGTCATGCCGAGTTGCGCGGCTGCCCCACACCGGGCGCCGCCCACGCGTGCGATATGAGCGAAATGAGGGCGAATATCGATTGGGTTTTCCGGGATGCCGGCGCGCGACAGACCTATGCGCGCGGTCTTCGGAAAGGACTTGAACCAGAGGAGGCAGTCATCGAGGCGCAGCAGCACAATCCGCGAGTCATGAACCAGCTTCAGGGATGCCGGGACTTCATATCCGCCTATCTTAACAAGCCCCCGATGTCCCCTCCGTCCGCCGCCGATTGTTCGTGCGTGTCGATCATCCCCGGCGGAGCGGGATATATCGTATCCAATTCCTGCCCGACCTCTTTCGGGTTTCTGGTCGAAATCGTCGATAGCGCAAATGCCGCCCGCAAAACTCGTATGGATTTGGGCAGCATTGAAGGCGGGCAAAGCAAATCGGTCAATGCTCCCGCATTTGCCGTTCCCTCGATCGGTTCCACCACTCTTTCCAGAGGAGGGAAGTTGCAATTCTGCCCTTACTGAAACGAGCGACGCTCGAGGCACCCAGACGACGACGGTAGCCGCGGCGGACATGAGCGGACCCTGAGTTTGACCTGCAAACACTACGCTGTCCGGCTCAAACGCCTCCTGGGGAGGGCGCCATGATGCGTATGAAGGTCGATCGATCGCCACGACCGATCGAACAGTTCAGGGGAGTGCTGTTCAAGGCCGTGGTAGCGCCGTAAAAACCACCCGACTCCTCATTCATTCCGGGAGCTGCCTCGAAGCATTGCGCAGTGGCTTTCGCCCCCGGGCAGGGACCAGATCGAATCCGGCAAGAAATACTTCCCGTTCGTCATGCGTTCTGCCCCGGGTCGGGGCCGCTTGCGACGATCTCGATGCTCCTGACGTTGACCTACGCACTCGATCCGGTTTCGGCCCCTATCATGCCGGCAGATTGTCTTATATTTATGCCCGCCTTCCACCGCGATCGCAGCTACACGCGCGCCGAGGGTTCTGTCTCCGCCGACAGTGTCGCTGTACTCGCGCCGCCGTCATTCTGGACCTCCTGCAGCGCCACGATGTCCGGCGAGCCTACAAGTCCGACGATTTACTTTGCTATTGCTGCGAACTTGTCGTCACCCAGATCGTCGTCGATATCATTCTTGGATAGAATGGGCCGCGGAAATGCGTCCGCGGTCCATTTTAGATGCACTTTGGCTGTGTCAGATGCTCAGGCACAAATACTTGATCTCGATATAGTCCTCGATGCCGTATTTCGAGCCTTCGCGGCCCTGGCCCGATTGCTTGATGCCGCCGAATGGCGCCGCCTCCGTGGAGATCAGGCCGGTATTGATGCCGACCATGCCGTATTCGAGCCCTTCCGCCACTCGGAAGATCTTCGAAACATCCTTCGAATAGAAATAGGAGGCGAGGCCGAATTCAGTATTGTTGGCCATCTCGATCACTTGCTCCTCGGTCTCGAACTTGAAGAGCGGCGCGACAGGCCCGAAAGTCTCTTCGCGCGCGACCTTCATGTCCGTGGTGACGCCGGTCAGGATGGTCGGCTGGAAGAAAAGACCGCCACGGGCATCCGGCTTGCCGCCGATGGCCACTTTGGCACCCTTTTCGAGCGCGTCCGCAATATGCTCCTTTACCTTCTCGACCGCTTTGTCGGTGATCAAGGGCCCGGCATTCACGCCGGGCTCGAAACCATCGCCCACCTTCATCGCACCGACCTTCTCGGCCAGCTTTTTGGCGAACGCATCATAGACACCAGATTGGACATAAAGGCGGTTGGCGCAAACGCAGGTTTGGCCGCTGTTGCGGTATTTGGAGATCATCGCCCCTTCGACCGCCGCATCGAGATCGGCATCGTCGAAAACGATAAAGGGCGCGTTGCCGCCGAGTTCGAGGCCGAGCTTCATGATCTGCTCGGCACCCTGGCGCATCAGGATCTTGCCGACATTGGTCGAGCCGGTGAAGGTCAGCTTGCGAACCTTGTCATTTTCGGTGAATTCCTTGCCGATCGACGGCGAATCCTTGGAAAGCACGACGTTGAACACACCGGCTGGCAGGCCCGCACGCTCGGCGAGCAGGGCCAGCGACAGCGCCGAAAGCGGGGTCTCGGCGGCGGGCTTGGAGATCATCGCGCAGCCGGCGGCCACAGCGGGCGCGAATTTTCGAGCCAGCATGGCGTTCGGGAAATTCCAAGGGGTGATCGCGGCAACCACGCCGATCGGCTGCTTGATGACGATGATCCGCTTGTCCGGCTGGTGGCCGGGGATCGTGTCGCCATAGACGCGCTTGGCTTCCTCGCCGAACCATTCGACATAGGATGCGCCGTAGAGGACTTCGCCCTTGGCCTCGGCCAGCGGCTTGCCCATTTCCATGGTCAGGATCGTGGCCAGGTCGTCGGCATTGGCGACCATCAGGTCATAGAGCTTGCGAAGGACCGCCGCGCGCTCCTTGCCTGTTTTCTTCGCCCATTCCTTCTGGGCTTTGTAAGCAGCGTCGATGGCACGGGCCGTCTCGGCGCGGTTCATGTCGGGCAGGACAGCGATCACGTCGCCATTGGCCGGGTTGGTGACGTTGAAGGTCTTGCCGCTATCGCTGTTGGCAATCCATTCGCCTGCTACCAGGGCCCTGTCGGTTGCGAGCGAAGGATCCTTCAGCTTGGAAAGCAGCGCATCTGAAATCGTCATAGCTCAGGCCTCTTTGGCGCATTCGCGCAGGGTGTCCTCGAGAATATCCATCGCCTCGGCGAAGATATTGTCCTGGATGGTGATTGGCGACAGGAAGCGAATAACATTGCCGTAGACGCCACAGGTCAGCAGGATCAGGCCCTTGTCGAGCGCCTTGGCGCGCACCGCATTGGCAAAATCCGCATTCGGCGCCTTGGTGCCGGGAATATTGAATTCCACGGCGTTCATGAAGCCGGGGCCTCGGATATCGGCGATCTGCGGCACTTCCGATATCAGCGAATGCAGGCGCTGCTTCAGCCGGTTACCGAGTGATTCAGCACGTTCGTTGAGGCCTTCCTCCTCAATCACGTCGAGCACGGCATTGCCGGCCGCGATGCCGATCGGGTTGCCGCCATAGGTACCGCCGAGGCCGCCGGGGCCGGGCGCATCCATGATCTCGGCGCGGCCGGTGACCGCAGCGATCGGGAAGCCGCCGCCAAGGCCCTTGGCCATGGTGGTGATGTCGGCGACGACGCCGAAATGCTCCATGGCGAAAAGCTTTCCGGTGCGGGCAAAGCCGGTCTGCACCTCGTCGGCGATCAGGAGGATGCCGTGCTTGTCGGCGATTTCTCGCAGCTTGGTCATGAAGGCGCGCGGCACCTCATAGAAGCCGCCTTCGCCCTGTACCGGCTCGATGATGAAAGCCGCGACGCGGTTGGGATCCACATCGGCCTTGAACAGCTTATCGAGCACGGCGAGCGAATCCTCCATCGTCTGGCCATGCATTTCGATCGGGAAAGGCACGTGGAAGACGTCGGGCATCATGGCGCCGAAACCGGTCTTGTAGGGAACGACCTTGCCCGTCAGCGTCATGCCCATGAAGGTGCGGCCATGGAAGGCGCCGGTAAAGGCGATGATTGCAGAGCGATTGGTGGCGGCACGCGCAATCTTGACGGCGTTCTCGACGGCTTCCGCGCCGGTGGTGACGAAGATCGTCTTCTTGGCGAAATTGCCCGGCACTGCCTTATTGAGGCGTTCGGCGAGCGTCACATAGTTCTCGTAGGGTACGACCTGGTGGCAGGTGTGGGTGAACTGATCGAGTTGGGTTTTCACCGCAGCGATCACTTTCGGGTGGCGATGACCGGTATTGACGACAGCGATGCCGGCCGCGAAATCGATATAGCGGCGGCCCTCGACATCCCAGAGTTCGGCATTCTCGGCCCGTTCGGCATAAACCTGCGTGGTAACGCCGACGCCACGCGATATCGCGTCCGTACGGCGAGCCGCAATGTCAGAATTCAACATGGAAGTCCCCTGAGAATGAGTTTGACGGATGATCTACCTGCTGGAGTGAAGAGCGCTCCTCCAACGGCCTCGAGAATAATCTTTGCATTTTTTCTGTAGAGCTACAATATGACTTTCATGAAAATCCCAAACGCCAAAACCAAGCAGAAGTCGCATGATGGATAACAGGATTCGCTATAAGATCGCAGAAGCCGCCCGCATGGCAGGCGTCTCGCCATCGACGCTTCGGCTGTGGGAAAGCCAGGGCCTCGTCGATCCCGTTCGTACCGATTCCGGGCAGCGCCTTTATGACTCAGCCCACGTCGAACGCCTGAAGCGGATCAGCTGGCTGAGATCAGACAAAGGCCTTAATCCGGCGGCAATCCGCGAGTCGCTGAAGTCGGAGGAACAGGACGGGACGGTGGAAACGCCAGCCGAGATCGGCTCCTCGTCAGGTGGTAGGACGATCGGTGCCAAGCTGCGTCATCTTCGTCGCGAGATGGGGTGCACGCTGGAGAAAGTGGCCGCCAAGACCGGCATCGCATCGTCGCTGCTCTCGACCTTCGAGCGAACCTCGCAAGGGCTCTCGGTCAAGGCGCTGCATGACCTCGCCGGATTCTACGGCACCACCATTGCAGTGCTGACCGGGCAGGCCGAAACAAGCGCACGCGAGTCACTGGTGCGAAACGGCGACTGGACGGCATGGCCGCCGACGTCGTCAGGCGTGACCGTCCAGAACCTGACCATCGATCGCCGGCAAATGGAATGTCATCGCTTCCAACTCGCGCCCGGCGCTTCGAGCGAAGGGGCCTATAGCCATGCGGGCGAGGAATTTCTCCATGTGCTCGTGGGCAGGATGGAGCTTATTCTCGACGGCGACCAGTTCTTCGAGCTCAGAGAAGGCGACTCCTTTTATTTCGAGAGCCGTCGCCCACACAGTTGGCGCAACAGCAATGACGGCGAGACAGTTCTGATCTGGGTCAATACGCCGCCGACGTTCTGAGTGCTTCGTGCTGCCAAACAACCCTGGCGGCGGGAGCAGAGACGCCTTGGCATACTTGATGACTTGCTGGCCCCAGAAAGGAGGAGACTCCTTTGCTTTAGCCAAGTGCGTCTGCATGGAAGCTGCCGAAGGTCGAGGCGATCCCGTCCGCGGCTGCATCAGCTTTCAGAGTGGCCGCGAGCGACGCGGGCATTCTTCGTTGAGCGTCCGCAGGCCGTCGCCGCCTTCAGTGACGGAAGAACTTCTGAAGCCGCCTGCAGACCCTCCACAGACAATCTGCGTGGAAAGGGAGGTCCCATGGCGCCTGCCTATTGCTCCCGGCTTCTAATGCTCCTGTATGGTCTCGACGGCTTTGAGGATCGTGAAAGCCGCCTTGATGCGAGCCGGAATGGGGAAGTTGCGGTTTGCCAAGAGCACGACTCCGATCCGCCGCTCTGGCACAAAAGCGGCGTACGCCCCGAAGCCGCCCGTGGATCCCGTCTTATTGAGAAGGATCTCATCCCCGGGTTTTTCCGGCGGATTTAGGCTGACAGCTGGTTGGGGTTTAAGCGCCATATCGGACGAGTTGCCCTTAAGCACGGTGTCAAGCGTCGTGGGCCAGGCGTAAAGCTCCCATCCGAGTGACTGGTACATGTCGCCCACTCGGTAGTACCCGATCTGCATCGATTCCATGGCCTTTTGAAGGGAAGGCCCCAACCGGGAGGGATCGATATTCACCTCAAGGAAGCGGAGCAGATCCGCGGCCGTGGTTTTTATGCCGTAGGCCTGTGCGTCGAGCGCCCCAGGCGTTACCCGAACCGGTTTGCCAGCCTTGTTGTAGCCAAAGGCGTAGCTCTGGATCTTTGCCGTTGGTACGTTCAGGTAAGTCCTCTTCAGCCCGAGGACCGGCAGAAGTTTCTCCTCCATCAATGACGGAAATGGCTCTCCAAGGCTTTCTGCTGCGAGATACCCGAACAGCCCGATGCTGGGATTTGAATAGACGCGGTGCGTGCCCGGCTCGTAGCTGGGACGCCAACCACGATAAAAGCGAGTGATGTCTCGATTGTCGGCTACCTCGTCTGGGAACTGGAGTGGCAGCCCGCCCGCAGTGTAGGTGCCGAGGTCGAGCAGGTTGACGCGGTCTAAGGCGCTGCCCCGAAGGACAGACATATGGTCACTGCCCTTGTCGAAAAACGAAAGCTTGCCCTCTGCCTGCGCGTAGGCGCCGAGAGTAGCGGTAAAGGTCTTGCTGACAGAGCCTATTTCGAACAGGGTGTCATCACCGACAGGAACTGACCTCTCCCGGTCGGCGAGCCCATAGTTCCAGACAAAGCTGCGTCCATCGATTGTGACGCCGACGGCCATTCCCGGGATGTCATTTTCTGACATCAGTGGCTTTATGGTCTTGTCAACGACGGTTGCAATCCGCCGCTCCGTTTCATCCGCCTTCGCGCCGACAGGATTGACCGTGGCGACCAATGCTAGGGCAATGGCATGGCCGGCAGCGACCGTGCGGTTTGCCGAACCAGAAAATCTCATAGCTAGAGGCTCTCTCCGTAAGAGTGGCGTCGGCCGGTCCTCGACCTGAAGTCGATTTACCGGCCACTGCTGCATCGAGCAAATGAAGACTTCTCGGTCGAGGCATGAGAAATTCTTGGCCTTCCCCGCGCCGCTTCGACCCAGTTTCAACCTGCCGCGTTCATGTCCATGTAGGCGGGTTCGAAGATATGACCATCCGGTTCTGCAAAACTGCGCAGGCACATCGAACCAAGATCCTGCGGCTCACGGACATCCACCCGTCCACCGGATCCAAGGAGAAGGCGGCGGGCAGACGACCTCGATCGGTGTTGACAGGCGGGTGGTCGACCTTCCATCTCACCCAGTTGAAAGCGGAGCCGAAAATTCCATAAACGGCACGACGTCACCCTGATTGAAGCTGCATTAAGTCCGTCGGCTGTTCGATTCCCATCAAGGCGGTAGCATCGTTGGTTTTCGCAATGGCGAACGAGGACAATCGGATGCCACGGATTCATGTCGTTTGGTCATGCTGTCGAACTATACAGCCTGAACGGCCCAAGCTTATCGCTTACTGTTCATCATCTAGCAGGCCAATCAATTCAGATACACGCAACCCCGTCTGGAGCATTGTGAGGAGCAGCACCCGATCGCGCCGACCGACCCAAGTCGATTGGTCGGGTGCACAAAGGCCGAATGGGTGTGCACAACGCTGTCGTTGTCGGGCCGCTCTGACTTGGAGGCGTACACCGCTCATTCAATTTAACCCAGCCTCATATTGACAAATAGCTTTATTGAAGCCCGTTAATCTGCGGGGGGATTACCAAGGCAACTGGGTTGATTGCCATCTTCTCGTCAATCACCGAGGATCCGGACCACATCGGCTCGACACGGCGGTTCCCCTCACAGCTACCTTTGAATATTCCGGAGACAGGTTCGCCTGTACGCCTGACAAGCTGGCGCGGCTCGCCAACTTGCAACTCGCTTCAGTCAGCCACGCTCTCATCCGCAAAATCAAGCACGGCATGGAGGACCGTGAGCGCGTCCAATCCTAGACCGGGCCGGCCATGGTCGGAAGCGAGGGACGTCCGCTGTAGTCCAAGCTCGATGGGCGCCATTCTGCTGGCTGCAACGCCCCCCGACAGTGCCGTCATCAGCGCAGTCAGCCAAGTCGATGGATTGGTGAAGGCATAGGCGACCATTCCAGCCGCAAGTTCCTTCGAGTAAGGTGGCTGTCGTTCGATGAAACACCCAAGGCCATCAGTAGCCAGATATCGTCCTGTGATGTCACCAGGTGTTCGCAAGGGCTTTGCTTCCATAACGAAGGCAACTGCGCGTCCAGCCTCGAACTTCCGCTCAAAGCGGAAATCAGCCTTGGACTTACGATTGCCATGCCGTTCGTCACCGGGTGTCGGGCTTTCATAGCTTACGTGGATGCGGTCACGATTGCTGTCGATTTCGGCATCGTTTCTCAGGCGCCGCATCCGGTCACCAAGGCCGGACGTAATCTCTGGCTCCGTCGGGCGAGTGGTTTTGCATCCGCCAAGAAACGAACGCCATTCCTGTGGCGTCCGCAACAGACTGTGCCCGTCTTCCAGGAGAAGCAGCGCGTCTGAGATGAACTCGCTCCACAGGTCCGCCTCCTGGTAGGTCAAACCACGTTCGACGAGCCATTGCTGTAACGATATCGCCGTAGTCATACAGCCTCTTTGCTGTCGTACCCGGCCATTGCAGCCGCGGTGATCAGATCTGCATCAGCAAACGCCCGTTCCAGCGTCCAGTGCATCCGCTCGCGTGGTTTAATGAGTACGCTCGCCATCGCCTCCCGCGATTGCCACAGGAAGCGGCTTTGCGTCACGGCGCTCGCGCTGTCGTCGGTATAGCTGCTCAACGCCCTATCGGCGAAGTCTTTGGCCCGGCCGCCAGCAACGGCGTCTGCCATCCTATATTCGACTACAACAGCGACCAGTTCGCCATCGAGCTTCAATACACTCGCATTGTAGCGGTTTCTTCCGCCATCTATCTCGTGAAGAAGGCCGGCTGTGTAAGTTTCGAGTTCGCTTTCCTGGCTTTCATGCAATGCCTCCGCTGGTGTCCCCCCATCCGTAAATCCTTCTCGAAATGAGGCGAACTCTGCGATCAGATCTTGGTAGAGCGGCGGCAAGCCAAGCATCTTGCAAATCATTGCCTCGCGTTCCGTAGGAGCTTTTGCCAGAAATTCGATCCAGTTATTGCTATCGAACCCGCCGAAAGGCCATGGAATATCGAGCACGGCGCTCAATTCGATATTCGCTCGATCAATCGTCATCCGACGACCGCTGACAAAGCACAGGTAACGAAAGGTGTCCGAAGCCATATAGGCCGCTAAAGCCTCAAGAAAGTCTCGATGCCGCCGAGGAAGCTGTTTGCCCGCAAACTTCGCAAAACATGCGACGATGAAGAAACTCGTGGCAACGGGCGGCTCGACGAAAACCGCCGTTTCACAATTGCGCGGCAGAAGGACCACGTTTCCCATCAGGAACGGTTGTGAGCTGGGATGCGCCCGTTCCAATTGCGACGCGGGCAGGGGAACAATGCTGCGAACCGGAAACAAGCTTGGCTCTTGCCCAAGCTGATACTTCCAGAATGTATCCCGCTTCGGATCGTTACCCAAGACAAAACTGCCGTCTAGGTTTTGGTCGACCTCGATCTTGAACTGAAGACCGATCAGGTTCTCGAGCTGTCGCATCGACGTCAACCGCCCAGAGGCGATTTGACGATCGAGTTTCGTAAGCACTCGCCGATCAACTGGGGAACAGGTAAACAACCGGCGCCATCCCGCGTCGCTGAGATCATCGGCATTTTGCCAAAGAACTTGCGTCCAGTCCTGAAGCAAAGTCCAAAGGCGCCCTTTGCGGCTTGCGGGTTGTGTGGACCGCAACGGCCGATAAATCCAGAAAGGCAGACTTGGATCGGGAGCGGCCTTTCGTAAGATTACCGCAGCCGTCGCTTGGCGCGCGCCTCGCTCGGCCTTTTTATCAGTGCCTCCGGCAGTACGCGCAGCGGAGCGTCGAAACAGCGCATAGCGCAAATGAGCTAGATCGGCGATGCCGATCAGCTGCGTTTGCTTTCGAACGGCTCGAGTAAATTTGTCGGAGAACGTGTTCACCAAGCTCTTCTGTGGAAGCAACAGGGCCACAATGCCGTTGTTGCGAAGGTGCTCGTGATAAGCCTTCCAGAGGAACAGTTCGGCGACCTGTTTGTCACCGATCGGAACCTTCGAACGCTTCAAGTATAGCTTGGCGTCCTCGCTATCGAGCGTGCCGACTTGTACCCACGGCGGGTTTCCCACGACAATGTCGCACACGATCCCTTTCGATACTTCGGAGAAAAAATCTCCAACCCTGATATTGGCTTCCCGTCCGTCCGTCGCCTTGAGCATTGGAGGAAACAGACGCCTTCGGCCGACCCGGACCGGCCACCGAGAATAATCGGCCGCTTCCTTCGGTTCGACGTAGTCAAGCATCGTCAGGTACAAGCTAAACGCTGCGACATGACAGGCAGTCGCATTGAGCTCAACGCCAAAGATCCGACTGGTCATCAGCTCGTGAAGATGGTCGAGTGGAAGATACGCGCGGCCCGCGGGCAGGGACGACTCGACGATCCGCCTATAGGAACCTACGAGAAAAACACCGGAGCCTGCCGCTGGATCGAGCACGCTCGTATCTGCGTTCAGCGGTGTCGCTTCTTCAACGCGATCGAGCGTATAGTCGGCAAGGAAGGGCGGCGTATAGAAAGCTCCGAAGCGCTTGCCAGCCTCCTTGTTCTCGTTTTTCAAGAACATTTCGTAGATCGCTGAAAGCGTCTCCGTGCGAATGCTCGCGAAATCGTAATCGAGAAAGCTCAGCTGCAGCGCATCGTTCGCGCCCAGTTGAGCGCCATGGCGAAGCACTCGTCTTAAGAGGTTCAAATGCTCGGCATCATAGGCGTTCAAGTAGTCCTTGGGCATTGGAAAGATGCTGCCGTTGAATACGTCATCGAGACGCTCAAAAAGGGTGGTGATCTCCTCAGGCGACCATTCTCCGTCTTCGGCCAGACTTATCCCCTTTAGTTCCCATTCGGACAGCCGCTCGACAGTGATGAAGCCACGATCGACAAGGAAATAAAAGTATAGCAGTCTAGCAATCAGCGCATTGATAACGGTCGGCGCTAATGCTCGCCGTGATTGCGTCTGAGTTGAAAAAACAATCGACAGCTCCGCCAGAGATCGAAGCAGACGTTCATCAACAAACTCATCTGCCGTACGCGCTTCGTCGCGCCAGGCAAGCGAGCTCCGCATTACCTTCGCTGACAACGGCGCCAACGCCGATTGATCACGAAGACCCAAATGCGCATCGGCCGGTGCGACCACTACTTCTGTTGCATGCCGCTCCCACCGTGAAGAAGAGAAAGCAAAGCCCTGGCACACCCAGAGGCGATCGGGCGCGACCGCCACGAGATAGGGCGCAAGCCCCTGGCTCCAGACGCTGCGATGCACCCGCATGGCATCAGCGGCATCACGGACTTCGGCCAAATAGACAAGAGGCGTAAATCTTGCGTGCTTGGGTCCAAGCAGCGTTCCCTGAGCGCCGGTCCAAAGGCCGAAAGCAGCGCGAACATTCATTAGCTCTGCGGCAAGCCGAAGGGCATGTCGATGGCTTGGCTGGCTGGCAAACAGGTTCGCTGGCAGAAAGCCAGCATCACCCCGATACCCCAGAAGGTCGACGACCCTTTCAAGCAGCTCGCTCATTGACGCTTCCTGCCAACGGCTTGCGGTGCGAATGGGAGTGGTATCTGCGCTTGTGCGATGCCCGGCGATAGCGCGGCATCGGACAGCCGATTGACAATAGGCGCGCACGGGATGACGATCGCAGGCAGCTCGGCCAAGCTCAATCCGGCGACTGCAAGTTCGAGGCTGTCTGCCGTCACAACAATGACCACCGATCGTAACGCACCTGCGCTGTGCTGCGCACAAAGCACAAAAAGGTCATCCCAGCGCGAAGCAAACTTTGCGATCCCAATATCCAAGGTGCGGACTGCTGAAGATAGCGCCGCTAAAGCGACCAATTCGCCAGCGGTAAACCGGGCTCCCTTGCCAGACTTCGCGGCAAGGCACGGGATCACCTTGCGCCAATGGCGCCAAGCCTCGGGACTGACATCAGCGAAGCTTCTGGCTTGTTCGCTGGTATATTGTATAGTCGTTGGTGACATTTTTTCTTGTGGCTAACAACAAGAAAAATTCTTACCGCATTTTTAGCGATTTGCCAAACGTTTTCGGTAACCTTCCTCTAATCTGCCGCTCGGCCAAAGGCGGACCCGTGACGGTGACAACTAGCTCCGCCGCGCCAGAAAATTCATTCTCTTTATCTGTCAAAGAGGAAGTTGTTACAAATCAGTGACTTGGTTTCTACCGATACAGAAGGTCGAGAGTTCGACTCCCATCAAGGCGCTGGACATATTGCGCATGGGAAAGCCATCGTCATGTGACCAGGCAACTTGAGCAGTCGTTTCTATTTCCTCGATAAGATGGAAGCGCGGCGCCTCCTCGCCTCCTCATGCATGTTGACGGGCGTAGCCGCGAGAACGCGCGTAACCAACGACGTCAGAAAACGGGCCGGTGAGAGGTCATCTGGAGTTCGTTCTGCGAGGATCGATACCTTCGGCAGGGCCTTGACGATGCTCTCGACCGTGCTTTCAGCAAGGTGCGCTATTTCACCCTCGGCCGGATCTGTTATCGGCTGCGGGCCTGGCTCTAAAATGCCGTCGGTGGGTTCTTCTTCGTCGACCGCCGGCTGTACCGGATCAGTGGAGTATTCCATCAACACCAGGCAGGTGGAGTGGTACGCATCGTCCTCACGGCCAAGCTTGGACAAAAGGTCGAACAACCACTCTGCCGTCTTGGGTTCCTTTTCCAGAATATCGGACCTTAGTCCAAACAGGAACCCGAGCGCCGCAAGCGGATGGCGTAGGCGGAGATTCTTGGCGTCGCCATAGGATTCCTCGATGCGGTTCGGCGCATTTTTTCCATAAGAGGAATCCATTCGCTTCGTCGATATCAGCAATTCTGGGCCGGTCACCCAATCCGTGATGATGACGTCGACTTGCTTCAGATAGTTTTTGCCCAGAATTGAAGCAGAGGAGGAGGTCACGCCGGGAATGGACGTGTTCGATGTCAGATAGGATTGGGCCTTGGCTCGTATCGCTGTGGGAAGCGACTTGACGAAAGCCGAGACAGGCGCGGGAAGAACCCGCGGATTAGCAGGCCGCGGCCAAACCTGGTCCGTCCCGAAACCAGCCCTTCGGAGTTCATAGCTGAGCCAAACATCAAGTGCGAGGGCAGGCACCCCCGTTTGCGTCCCTACTTTCAGGTGGAGCGGAACACCTAGCAATAGCGCAAGGGTGTCGTAATCGGGATTGATGAACGGCTGGCCATCAGTTCCAAGAACCCATGGATTGTTGTGTTCCCCGCTAGGTGCGGCAGCTTCGACGATATGATCGAATATTTCCCAGGCTTCCGCTTTCGAACTTGGTTTAGCGGCCACTTGCTGACCTCACATTTCGACGGTTCGCCAGTTCCGCGCGTGCATTCCGGACGGCTGCCCTTTGTGTCGTCGAAACCTCGCCGTCAACCAGCAGTACCTCGTCAACCAGACTAACGGCATCGAGCAGCCGCCCTTTGTCTAGGAGCTTTCCAACGCTTCGCTTAATCTTGCGAAGCTCATCGGCGCGAGAGGCGACCAGGGTCGGGGAAGGCATGGCCCACACGTCTGCCTCCTTTGGCTCGATCTTCAGGATCCCGCCTCCATAGGCGCGGCCTACCATTTCGGCATGCAACAAGGTGATTGAGTTCAAGCTGGCGACAGGGAGGAGCTCGCGGCCCAAGGCAGTATATGCCTCGTTCAAGTAAACCCCGTGCACCGAATTAAGGTGACGCGCCTTGGCCGAGTTTTCCGTAATCCGGGGGGTGTCCGCATTCATGCATGTCAGTAAAAGGTCCGCGGGTGAAACGAGCGGCACCCGATACCAGGTCTTGCGGACCCGGCATTTATAGGCGGTGTCGACGCCTGTCCTGTGGCCGTCGGCGATATATGCCGCGGCAGCCTTGGAAGGCGGGTCATTTGGATAGAACAGGTGGATCGCGTTGCCCTCTTCACCAAGTTTCTTCAGCTGGGCACTCGAAAGCGAGAGGCCTCGCAAATGCGAGCTTCCGGGTGGCGAAAGGCTGAGCAACTCGTCTGGGCGCAGTCCGAGCTCGGCTACGCGCTGGGGGGAAAGCGTGAAGTATTTGTTGTTTCCGGTTACCATTCCGAGCGTTGTGTCGCCCCAGGTTTCCAGGTTCGTGTAGAGGCCTGCTGTCGAAAGAGCGTGCAAAAGATGCACTGCGTCGATATCGACGAGACTGCTGGTCCACTTGCCCGCTGGGTCGGCCGGTGTCCAGCTCAGTCCCGGGCCTAAAGTGTCGAGGGTTGCAGCGTTCTTGGTTTGCCGGATCGTTGCAAAATCCGCCGGCCCCTCCAGATAGCCGTCAGCAAGAAGAAGCACGACATCCGCTTCCGCCTCCGGGAACACTTGCTCATCGAACAATACGAGCTGCACGTCGCGGAATCGACTGAACAGGAACTTGCGGACGGGCGCGGCATAGTTCACCGAGAGCAATTCGGCGGGCAAGACGAAGGCCAGGCGGCCGCCTTTCTTAAGGAACAACGCCGAGTGCACGGTGAATGCAGCCCAACTTGATGCGAGCCCCGTCAGGGAAATCCCGCCCCTGATGGCCGCCTCCCGGGCACGGGCACGGGCCTCCCCGGTAAAGTCCTGGTATCGGATATAGGGAGGATTTCCGATGACGGCGTTGAACGCGGGATCAGGCGTGACGGCAAAGAAGTCGGACAGTAGGATATCGGCCTCGCCCCCGGCATCAGAGACCCGCTTGCGAGCAACATCTGCGCTGTGGGCGTGTATCTCCACGCCATGAACCATCGGGCACGATCGCCCGCGGGGAGTGAGTTCACGAAGGCGATCGACCGCGGAAACCAGGAATGCAGCGTCGCCGGCGGCGGGTTCGAGCACGCGATCCTCAGGCCCGCGAATGGCCCAGTTCGAAATGAAACGGGTAATCGCTGGAGGCGTGAAGAACGCACCTCTCTCCTTGCGGAGGACGGGAGTGTCGATAGGGTCGCGATGGGTAACGAAAGTCACGGCTAGCTCCCGAATCGTGCACGCATGGGTTCGCTCTCTTGCCGCATACCTATCCTATACTGATGAATTTCTGTCTACTCTTTGTTCTTATTTTCAATCTGCCGATCTAGCGGAATTGCAGCAAGCCGCGCCTAGCAATGGCCTACTCCCAGCTCAGAGCGATAATGTGCTGTGGGGTCGGTAGGGGGCCTATCATATTGAATTCAGGTGCTCAGGGTCTCGGGTCGATGATTCGGACCCTTTAAGGCGGAAGCACCTTCACCCGTTTCAACAGAAGCGGTTGGGCTTGAGGATCTTGTGAGCTTCTATGGCCGCCCGGAGCTCGCCAGGCCTAGGACCGTATAGAAAGTAGCGCTACTTCTCGTGCTCCGTCGCCCGCGCGAAACGTACACCTACGCCGCCGCCATTCTCTGGAATGAATTCAATCCCCGCGTCTTCTAAGACGCTTTTGATCTTGAGAAGTGTCGCTTTGCGTAACTCTTCGCCCCTTTCGAGACGAGTGATGGTCTGCGTTGAAACTTTCGCTGCGTTCGCTAAATCCAGTACCCCCCAATCAAGTGCGACGCGCGCCAATTTGCATTGGATCCCCTTCATATCACCATGCCATGATGATTTTGATTGCGCATAGTCGTACGAGCCTGTATCTTGTTTCGGACTAGCGGCTGCACGGGTGTTGGTAGCACCCCTGCAGCCTGACCACAATCTAGCTGTGTGGAGCTTGGATCATGGCTGATTCTGAGAATAGCAGAACTTTGTCTGCAATCACCCGCCGAAAATTACCGTGGGCAGAACTGCGGGCGATCCTGAGGGAGCTCGTTTTGATCGGAGGCGGTCCCAATGGCCTCTTCCGCGAATAGGAGTGCCTCCCCCGAGACCACGCGCAGAAACTTCCTTTCACGTGCTGCGGCTTCGATCGCAGCCGCGCCCGCCCCGGCAGGTGCAATGGTGCGGACGGAGAGTTCGGAGCAAGACGATCCGGTAGTATCACTTTGGAGAGATTGGCTAGCCGCCCACAGGCTCTGCGGGGAAGCCTGCCGTCGGCAGCAAAAGCTTGAAACGGAGTTGCTTCGAGAGCTCGGTAGTTTCCCCCGCACCAAAATCCCGCTCACCGAAGACTGTGGTTTCATCTGGGCCTATTCCGGTCGGGAGATCGACCGTCTTTTGCCGAACGCTGATCAGGATGAAATGCGGCGGCAAGCAAGGGCTGCATTGGCGGCCCGCCGCAGCGAATGGAAGGCCGCGGACAAGCGGGTGGGATATACCAGGGCGAAAAAAGCCGAGGAGGAAATCGCAGATATCGAGGAGGCGTTGGCAAAGGAATTGTGGAGCGCGGCTCCTCGATCTGTCGCCGGCGTCGCGGTGAAGCTGCATTCTCTCCTGGAGATGGAGGATCCACGCTCTGCCCTCCAGGAAGCGCCGTGGCCGGAGCTTCGCACAATCCTTGCCGATCTTGTGCGGATTTGCGCAGGCCCGAATGCGATATGAGTAATACCACCTCCCGGCCAGTATATGCACATGGAGTGGCCGATCATCAGCATCCGGATCATCAGCTCGAGGTCAACCGAGGAACGGCCGGTAGCGCTGTGTGATCCAGGCCGCACCTGGGACCAAAGCCCTAACCCAGGAACGAGCCCTGACCACTTGCGTTCATCAAAAATCAGAACCCATGGAGCACGTTATGGACCATGATCTCTGGGATGAGCCGATTGAGATCGTTGTTGGCCCGGGCGACCACTTCAAGAGCATTGGCGGCAGCAGAGACGCCTTGGCATACTTGATGACTTGCTGGCCCCAGAAAGGAGGAGACTCCTTTGCTTTAGCCAAGCGCGCCTGCATTGAAGCTGCCGAAGGTCGAGGTGATCCGTCCGCGGCTGCGTCAGCTTTCAGAGTGGCCGCGAGCGACGCGGGCATTCTTCGTTGAGCGTCCGCAGGCCGTCGCCGCCTTCAGTGACGCCAAAACCTGCGGCGCTGGCTTGACCATGACCTTGGTATCTTTTGCCGATCGCTGCGCAAGCGCCTCCGATATGAGTAGGCGGCAGATGTTGAGCTGTCGTCGGGGGTGTGTTTTACTCGACTTGGGCTTGGGGGTTCAGAAACCATGGGACCGGAACGCAAGGCTGGGCTGCGCTTCTTGAATGGATGCGCAATCGCCGTCTTACTGGCGGGAGATTGTTTTGCGCAGGAAACGCAGTCAGGACCGCCCGCGACTGAACGCTCCGATCCGCCTGGGACGCGCTATTCGACCGGATTGAGGCCGATGTCCAATACAGAGATGCGGGGCGTGCCGGAACTGCCGCGGTTTCGAGCTTTCTTGCCGGAATTCGCAGAGCTATCGGCCCGATTTCCGCGCCCTCGTCAACAAGGGGCCCTGGGTTCCTGCGCGGCGTGGGCAGTGGGCTATGCGACGCGCAGCTACTACACTTCGACTTCCGAACGGAAACCGCTGACCGATGCCAACATCGTCAGCCCCAGTTATCTCTATCACCGCGCACGCAGGGGCGCCTGCGACGAAGGCTCGAGCGTGGCAGATAATGTACGTGTGCTCAGGCAAGGGGCTCTTTCGCTGGCGGATCATCCATACTCCGATCGCTGCGAAACCATTGCCCCAGAACTAGCCAACCGTGCAAAAGCCTTCAAGGTAGACGACCTAGCACGGCTCGACCATACGCGCGTCGACGATGTGCGCGGGCGACTTGCCCAGGGGGAGCCGGTGATCTTGTCTCTTAGGATCTGGCCCAGCTTCCACGACTATCGCGGCGGGATCTATCGCGTCGGATCGACAAGTGGGGAAATAAACTACCACGCTGTGGTCACCACCGGATATGACGATCGTCGTCAGGCGCTGCGTGTCGTCAACTCCTGGGGCACGAAGTGGGGGGAGGGCGGCTATATGTGGCTGTCCTACGACGCCTACGCTGCCATGGCCGTCGAGGCCGTGGTATTGAGGGTCGCAGGGTTCACTCCGACACCGCCCGTCGAACCGGTCGATACCGTCGAACTGGCCAAGCTCGTAACCGACGTCAATACTCGGACCTGCGCCAACGTCGCGTTCCGCAAGGAGGGCGAGAGTGTCATCGTCTCTGGGTTCGTCGGCAGCGAGGAGGATCTTAAGCGGATCAAGGATCTGGCAGCAACGAAATCGGTGTTGAACATTGACGGCCTCGCCGTTGCGTCCTGGCCGCAATGCGAACTCAAGCAGATCCTCGCGCGGGCGGCTGTGGAGCCTGACAAGCCTGGCGTCACGGTCGCGGATGTGACTGCACTCCACTCTGGGCGGCTGCTCGACGTGACAGTGCGCGCGCCGCAACATTTCAGCTATGCCTATGTCAGCTACGTCCAGGCCGACCAGACCATCGTTCACCTGGCGCAACCGCAGGGGCCCGGAAGCCAGCTAGAGCCGGGGCAGGAACTGCGCTTTGGCGACGGGAAGGAAGGGCGTTCTAAATTTACCGTCTCTCCGCCGCTCGGCCGCGAGATGATGCTGGTCGTGACCTCACGCAGCCCATTGTTCGAAAAGACACTCCCTCAGGTCCAGACCGCGCGCGAATATCTGTCGCTGCTGCGCAAGGCGCTGATCTACCGTCCGCGTGCGGATCTCCCGGAACGGGTCATCGCGGCGTCTACGATCGAGTTTGAAACGAAGGCAGCACCATGAAGATATTTCCGCTGGCGGCATTGGCCGCTGCCCTCTCGTGCCTCCCAACAAGGGCGCTGGCCCAGGATCTCAGCTCGGACCAGATTCGCTGCAAGCTTGACCCCACCTGCGTCAAGCCGGGTTTCCGCTCCTTGCCCTTCGGCAAGAGGGGCGTCACGGTCGATCCGGCTCCAGCCGAGGACAAGCCCAACGCCGTCAGCCTGCACGTTACCTTTGCCTATAATTCGGCAGAGCTGCTCAACGATTCCCTCATCACGCTCGATGCCTTGGGCACGGCACTCGTTGATCCGAGCCTTGCGTCGGCGCGTTTCATGATCGCAGGGCACACGGATTCCCGTGGCACAGACGAATACAACCAGAGGCTCTCCGAGCGCCGGGCAGACGCGGTGGCGCGCTATTTGGCCGACAAGTTCAAAATAGATTCTGGCAAGCTGGAGGTGGCGGGCTTCGGCGAGAGCGAACTCTTCGATGCCCGCAGGCCGGAGGATCAGATCAACCGGCGGGTACAGGTGATCAATCTAAGCGCCAACGCCCAGTAGTGGCACAGTGCGCTTATCGCCTTACGCTAGTAAGGTTGGGAGGGTGAGGCGATGAAACGTGGAGCCTGGATCGGTTCCGGCCTGTGGACATACGCGCTGATCGGCCTCGCATTCGCGTTGGCCGCGCCAGATGCGCTTCCCGCCGACAACATCCGCGAAATCAAACGCAAACTGTGGGTGCTAGGCGAACTCTCGGGAACCAACCTCGACGGCGAGGAGGACCGTGGCTACCGCGATAGCCTTGCGCGCTTCGCGTCGACCCGCAATCTGCGCGTAAGCAATGACGACGAGGCGGCATCGCTACTTGACCGGGCCATCGATGAGAAGACGCGGCAGGTTGCCGGACCCTATGACGATCCCCTCCCGTTCGACCGCCCATCCTTCTCTGGAGACTGGGTGGCCAAGCTCGTGATCGACGCCGAAGACAATGTCGTACTTGCGGGAAGCTGCTCGAACATTGCACGCTTCCGCCTTGACACCGGATTGCCGGCTAAAAGTTTCCCCGGAGCCCCGGGACTCAATTTCACCTACAGCAGCAGCATGGACGAGATCATTTGCCTTGCCGCCTGGGACGACAAGGCGCAGGGTCTGGTCGTCATCGATGCCATCACGGGCATGCTTGAGGATTTCATCCTTCTGCCCGGAATGGACAGTTTCTCCTTGGGCCATCTCGAAGTCGACGGGACGGGCACAGCCGTCTGGGTCTTCGGGACGAACGGCTTGTGGGCGGTGGATCTCGTGACGCGCGAGGCCCGTCGGGTGGTTTCGAAGCTGCCGGACAACCTGCCTCAGAACATCGCCGTTTCGGATGACGGATCACTAGTGGCGATCGAGTTCACCTACGGCATGAAATCCGGAAAGAAAGGCTTCCCGAAGGAGATACGGACATACGATGCGACGACGGGGCGCCAGTTGTCCGCGGTTTTCGATGTGGAAGGTCTAACGCTTGCACCGCAAGGCGACCGTTATCTCGCCGAGAAGGAGGACGTCTACCAGGTTCTTGACGCCCGCACCGGCAAGCGGCTCTTTTCGAAGAAGTTCGAAGGTATTAATCCGGAAGAGGGAATGGTCTTCACGTCGGATGGTTCGGGTGTTCTCCTTGCCCATTATGACGACGAAGAAACCCGATCCATCCTGAGGTGGGACTTCGCGAGCGGCGGCGTCACCACGATCTCTCATATCGGGCAGACAGGGAAACACGTTCGTTTCGATGAACAACGAGGCGAAGCCTACACGGTCGGTAGCGACGGCGTGTTCCGTTATCGCCTCCAGACCGGGGAAGCATTGACGCCGCCAAGAGCAGTCGACCGCATCGAATTCGTTGCGGCGGCCGTCAGCCCGGACGGCAAGACGGCCGTGGGAATAGGTCTGGACTCCGCCTATGTGCTCGATACGGAGAGTGGACAAGTCCGCCACCTGACGATCTCCGGCTGCACCATAGGAAGCTCTGTCGATCTTTCCAACAGCACATCGCCGGTTAGCTTTTCCAACAACCGGCGCCTCGCGCTCGGCTGCGAGGATGGATCCATCAAGGATATGGATATCGAGACCGGGGTGGTCTTCCCGGTCGGCAACTTCTCGGATGATGGCCCAGCTCATCTAGTAACATCGCCCGACGGCTTCTACCTGGCCGCCATTTACTCGGATCATAGTGACGGCAAGAGCGAGTACACGCTAATCGTGGCTGAGCGCAGTACCGGCCGCGTGATCCTGCGCAGGAAGACTGCCGAGAGGCTTTCCGGATTGGGCTTTGCCGATGCCGGCCGGCGCGTTCTCTACGGAGAAGGCCATTTCGCCGTCGTGATCGATATCGACTCCGGAAAGCGGGTGGCGGGCCAGGAGCTCAAGCTAGAAATGACCAAGTCCGGCCGGACCACACGCTGGTATTGGGGATCGGTCGGCTGGGTCATTCCCGATTCAGAAACGGGCGACGACACACTGTTCAGCGCCACGGGCACCGGAGGGCTCGTCTACAGCTATGCTCAGGGAAAGTTCTCGCTACGAGCAGGGAATCTCTGGGCCAGCAACGATTCGGTCGCAGGTTTTGCCAGGTGGGGGCGTGTAATAGCGCTCGCTGACCAGAAGCTGGTCACAGTGCAAGGGGCGGGTGGTCCGGCAATCGGCCGCCTGGGTGCGGACCAGTGGGCCTCACGGCACGCGCCGGTCGGCGGAGAGGTCCTTGCGCTTGGGGCACAGAACAAGGGCCGCTTCGTTGTGGTTACCGACATCGGTGGGATACTCCTCTACGACCCGAAGAGGGCAGCTCCGATCATGACGACTGTGCTGAGCGAGAATGGAAACTGGCTGAGCCGCATCGACGGTGGCTATTTCGCCGGGACGAGGGGCGCGGCGGAAAACCTGTTTCTCGCGCCGAGCGTACATGAGACGATCACGGTCGACAGCCTTTTCGACACGCTGTACAGGCCCGATCTCGTGGTGAATGCGGCTTCAGGCGTTGCCCCGGACCGGCAGGCGGATCCGGGGGAAGGCATCAAAACGCTCCTGAAGGACGGCCTGCCGCCTACCGTGGCCATTGTATCTCCATCAAACAACGGAACCGCGGACGATGAGCGCATTGTTGCCAAGGCAAACATCATTCCGTCGACTGGCGGTGTGGGCCGTATCGAGTGGAGGGTCAACGGCATCGTTCGGGTGGCCCGCAACCTCACCTCAGGTGCCGCGGTACGCCAAGGGGAACCTATCGCTGTCGAGGACAGACTACTTCTGGAACCAGGAAATAACCTTGTCGAGCTGAGCGTATTCAATGCGGCGAATGGCATCGCATCGATCCCTGCAACGATCAATGTGAACTGGGGCGATCCAGCCTCATCGGCGCCGCCGCGTCTTTTCGTCCTTGCGGTAGGCATCAATCGCTACTGGGACAGCAGGCTGAGCCTCAATTTCGCGACCGACGATGCCAGCGAGATCGTACGGGGCTTCAAGCTCGCAGGCGGCGACCTGTTCGACGACGTCAAGAGCTGGCTGATCACCAATGAGCAGGCGACACGGGAAGGGATAGGTCTCGCCTTCGATGATATCGCCAGGAGCATCCGCTCTACCGACGTCTTCGTCCTCTTCGTCGCCGGCCATGGCAAAACACTGGATGGCCGGTACTTTTTCTTGCCTCACGATTTCAAATATTCCGGAGAAGCCTCCATCGCGGCGCAAGGCATCGGGCAGGATCACTGGCAGGCCTGGATGACGCGTGTCGCAACTCGCAAGTCACTGCTGATGTTCGACACCTGCGAGAGTGGAACGCTGACGCAAGAGCGCACCACGCGCGGCTTCGACCGGCTCGCCGCGCTGGACCGGCTAACGAGGGCGACCGGCCGTTCAATCCTTGCCGCTTCCAGTGACGACGGTCCTGCACTGGAAGGTTTCCAGGGGCACGGCATCTTCGCTTACAGCGTGCTTGAGGGGCTAGGCGTCGCAGACTCAAACCGCACTGGCCTGATCCAGGTGACGGCGCTCGCGTCTCATGTCGGCGCGCGGGTGCCGGACCTATCCTACGGCAAGTTCGGCATCCGGCAGGTCCCTCAGATGAAGCTGATCGGCGAGGACTTTGCCATCGGCAAGGCGGTGAGCGCCCTCTCGGCTGTAGCAGACGATTTCGTCCCGGCGCAGCCGACCCATGTGGTCGTTTCCCTCGCTCCCCTCACCGATGCTAAGGCATCTGCAACAGGCGAAACACTCGCGCCGGGCGCCCTGCTCCGGGTCGTCTTTGAAGCGGGCGGGCGCTCGGAAGTCGCCCGCGCCGGCAAGCGTATTGGCTTCGTCCCGACGACCAGCCTTGCTCCGATGCATTGAGCACGAGTGGCCGTACGCCTAAGGCCGCAAAGGCTTTGCGGTGCTGTCTGCGAACATGGCCGAGGCAATCCCTGTCAATGCCGACGAACTTGCACGGCATACGCCCGAGACGGCCGAGCGGGTGTTGCAGGCGTGCGCGATGATATCGCAGTTCAAGGCCGCCTATCCTCATCGCATTCTCAGTCGATCGGTCCATTGATCGGGACGAAGGGCAACGCGGATTTGGTTCATATAACCGGTTGGAAGCTGGCTGGGGAAAGTGGCTACGCTCCCGCATGCGGCACTCCGCGGAGGGGAGGTCGTGGGAAGGGATGGCACGTAGTTGAGAAGGTCAGCGAAATCCAGGCCCTCTTTGAAGGGCCTGATCCTGCTGTTGGCCGCGGGCGTGAAAGTCGGGGAGGGCTAACGTATTGCAGGCATGCGCCACGTCTGCGAGTTCGTTCCGCGGAGCGAATGTGCGGCGCGGCAAACACCTGAGGCAGGCCTAGCTAGACATCTCGCCGGAAATCAACCGGCAGGTTTCGGACGGATGGCTGGCTTCGCCTTCTTCGGCGCAGTTATTCCAAGTTCGCGGTTCATCTTTTTCAACGCCACCTTGCGCGTCCGGCGGATGCCCTCCGCCTTTTCGCGGGCCCGCTTCACGGAAGGTTTTTCATAATGTTCCCGGAGGCGCATCTCCCGAAACACGCCCTCCTGCTGCAACTTCTTCTTCAGAAAGCGCAAAGCCTGATCAACATTGTTATCCCGCACCAGAACTTGCAAGCCGAACCCCTATGTTATCTTCTGGACCATTCATAGGCGGACGGCCGGTCTCTGCCAATATTGCAGCAAGGGAGGCAGGGATGACCATGCTAGTAGATGCCGCTAGAGTTATCCGTCATCGAGTCCCTGCGGACATACCGTTTGTCGCTTCGGTATCGATCAGTTCGCGTGTGGTGATGGCGAGACTCCTTCCTGGTTGATGCTTTCCATTAACGCACCCGACGTCCAAAAGATGCATGCGAATCAGCAGGCTAACCGGGACTCGCGAAACGGGCACGGCCGAACGGCTAAGTCCTTGAAAAATGATTCGTTTCGACTCGGAACAATTGCCCGCTCATTCGCTTGAATCGCCTAAGTTGCGTCAGGAGTTCAGCGTCATGGTTGCCCCAAGGGCCAATTGGAAAGGCTTCATCAAGTTCGGAGAGGTGTCATGCCCAGTGGCGCTTTACACCGCGGCATCCTCCTCCGAGCGGATCGCGTTTAACACCCTCAATCGGAAGACCGGCAATCGGGTAAAGCGGGAGTTCGTCGATAGCGAAACCGGCGATCCCGTCGAACGCGATGATCAGGTCAAAGGTTACGAGATCGAAAACGGCCAATACATCGTTCTGGAACCCGATGAAGTCGCCGCCGCCGTACCCGAGAGCGACAAGACCCTGAAGATCGACGCGTTCATTCCCTGCAACGAAATCGACGACGTCTATTTCGACAAGCCCTATTATCTTGCGCCGGACAGGATGGGCAAGGAGGCTTTCGTCCTTCTGCGCGACGGGATGAAGACGGCGAAGGTCGCCGCTATCGCTCGCACCGTCCTCTTTCGCCGGATGCGCACGGTCCTGATCCGCGCACATGGCAAGGGCCTGATCGCCTCGACGCTGAACTTCGACTACGAAGTCCGTTCATCCGAGAAAGCGTTCGAGGAGCTGCCTGACCTGAAGATCGAGGGCGAGATGCTCGATCTCGCCGAACATATCATCGGGAAGAAGAAGGGCAGTTTCGATGCCAGCACCTTCGACGACCGATATGAAGCCGCGGTCGCCGAATTGGTGAAGGCCAAGATCGAAGGCCGGTCGCTGCCGAAGAAGAAGGCGCCGGTCGCATCGAAACCGAGCGATCTGCTGCAGGCACTGCGCGAAAGCGCGGGGGTCGGAGCCAAGGCCGAGCCGAAACGCACAGCCGCCAACGCCAACAAAGGCACCGGTCGCCAAAAGGTCGCCAAACCTGCCAGTGCAGCGAAATCGAAGGCCGCGACGACGCCAGCGCGCCGCGCAAGCTGATCGGAGGATATCATGGCTGTCCGTCCCTACTGGAAAGGCTATCTCAAGCTGTCGCTGGTCACCTGCCCGGTGCAGATGATGCCCGCGACCTCCGAGAACGAGAAGGTTCGCTTCCACACGCTCAATCGCGAAACCCAGAACCGCGTCGTCAGTCACTATGTGGACTCGGTGACAGGGAAAGAAGTCAGGCAAGAGGACGAGGTCAAAGGCTATCAGCGCGGTGAGGACGAATACATCATTCTGGAAGATGATGAGCTCGAAAATGTCGCATTGGATAGCAGCAAGACCATCGATATCTCCACCTTCACCCCGCGCGACACGATCGAGTGGGTCTGGCTCGACACCCCCTATTATCTGTCACCGAACGATCCGGTCGGCCAGGAGGCGTTCTCGGTCATACGCGACGCAATGGAATCCCAGGACATGGTCGGCATTTCGCGGCTGGTTATTACGCGGCGCGAGCGCGCCGTCATGTTGGAGCCACGCGGCAAGGGTATCGTTCTGTGGACTTTGCGCTATGGTGACGAGGTGCGGGATGAAGAGACCTATTTCGAGGGCATCGGTGATGAGACAGCAGATTCCGACATGCTGCCGCTGATCGAGCAACTGATCAAAAAGCAGACCCAGCACTGGAACCCGAAGATGGTCGTCGACCCGGTTCAGGACCGGCTCCTCGATATCATCGCAGCAAAGAAGAAGGCCCTGAAAAAGCCGTCAAAGGCCAAGGCCAAAACGCCGGCCTCAGCGCCTGCACCGAGCAACGTCATCAACATCATGGATGCCTTGAAGAAGTCGGTCGCAGCCGAAACCCGGACAAGCAAATGAGCAAACGCGCCAAGCCTCTGCTTCAAGACGAGGCGTTCACCGCCAAATCCAAGCCGAGGCGCAAGCGCGATCCGGCCCAACCCAACCTCCCATTCGACCCGATGCCCGATCGCGTTGAGCCATGCCTGGATTTGCTGAAGACAGCTCCGCCTGTCGGGCCGGACTGGGCCTTCGAAATCAAATGGGACGGCTATCGACTCGCGATCCATATCGAGCCGAAGGGCGTGCGGATCATCACCCGTGGCGGCCATGACTGGACACACCGTTTTCCCGCGATTGCCGCGGCGGCCAAGAAACTCGGGGTCGGAACAGCGATCCTCGACGGGGAGGCTGTCGTTCTCAACGCTGAGGGCCAATCCGACTTCGGAGCGCTGCAGCGTTCGCTCGGCGGACGCGGCGGCAAACGATCCTCGACGGAGTCGATCCTGTTTGCCTTCGACCTTCTGTATTTCGACGGGCACGATCTGACGAAAACCGAGCTGTCTGTCCGGCGGCATCTTCTCGAAGATCTGCTGGAAGGCACCGTCGGCGCCATTCAGCTTTCAGAGGAAATCGAAGGCGACGGAACAGGGTTGTTGGCCAACGCTTGTTCTATTGGAATGGAGGGCATTATCGCCAAGCACCGCGACAGCCCGTACCGCTCCGGTCGGACCGGGGACTGGCTAAAGATCAAATGCGTCCAGAGCGATAGCTTCATGATCGTCGGCTACGAGCAATCCGCCGCTGCGCGCGGCGGTATCGGCAGCTTGCTGCTTGCTGGCCGTCGCGGCCATGACTGGGTCTATGTCGGCGCCGTGGGCACCGGCGTCAAGGAAAAAGATGCGATCTATCTGAAGAAGACGCTGGATCAGCTGAAGACGAGGACGCCGGCCGTTCCGATCAAAGGCAAGAACTACGTGTTTGCGCAGCCGACGTTGATCGCGGAGATCGAATTCCGCGGCTGGACGGACGACGGCAATCTGCGGCATGCATCTTACAAAGGCCTTCGGGAAATCCAGGACAATGCGGCTGTATTCGAAATGAATGGCTGACCGGATCGCTGAAACGGGCAGGGAGCTCGACCCTTGCGGGGAGCGCCCTGCCACACCCGGACGATCGCGCAGACAGACAAGCTGCTGCGCAGGCGATCATCGAAGACGGGTGGCAGCAGATAGATGATCGTCCGAGCCGGAGAATTCAAGGGTCTGCTCGTGCCGAGCCTGATGGCGGCTCGACCCGTTCAAGTTCGAAGAAGTAGATCCGCTCGTCGCCTTCAATCACCATCGCCCCCATCATCCTGTGCTCGTCAATCCTGCGAAGGTGGTCTACGATCGGTTGCTCGTCATAGATGATCGCAGCGCTTGTCACTCCGTGAAACGACATCGTCTGCAGCGACGCAACCGGCCCTTTTGCCCGCAGCCCGCGCTGAAGGTACGAAAACAGGTTTTTCACGGGACGTGTTCTTCCGACCTTATGGAAGCGAAGCGCCAGACGCAGCGGGATCCTCGCGGGATCGATTGGTGTCAGCCTGTGCTGACCGGATCGAAACAAGAGCGCGTCCGCGCGCAATTCCGATGGAAACCGTTTGCCGAACCAGCCGAGATTTTCCAACACGCCGTCGAACGGATGGCCGGACGGGATGCCGCGACCCTGCCATAGCCCGATCATCTCGCTGGGCTTGATCGGCGGCAAGCTTAGAAACTTCTCAAGGGTTTTCTGCTGTTCGCTCAGAGGACGCTTCCTTTTCCCTGCGCTCCCTCGTCCGCCTCCTGGATTTGGCGTCCCGCCGCGCGGTCCGCAGTTCCTCCAGCGTCGGAAGCCACCAGCCGCGATCGAGTTCTTGTGGTCCCGGAGATGTCCGCGCCGGCCAGGTGGTCACCAATTCTTCCAGCGAGCCTGATCGCCACGATGCCCAGACATAATTCTTATCGCGATTTGCGGGGAAGTAGAACGTATCGACAGTCGCCGTATCTGCCAATTCGCCGTGCGTGCCAGTAAAGAAAAGGACTCCGACATGGGTGCTGACAGCGCGCTCCAGCGGCGGGCCATCATTGGCCGGGACGGGATATCGTTTCCGTCGACGCTCCCTGGTCCGTGCCTTCGACGCCTCGTCTTCCTCTGTACCCTTGATTGCTTCACGCCGCGCCTTCCGCATCTCAGGCTCGTTGCGTTCGGCGGCCGTCTCAATTGCCGGCCACCGCCGGCGGAGTTCGTCCAACGACCGGTAAGGCACCGTCCACAGCCGTCGGTCGGCATCCCAGCGCGCGAAGGGAATGTCCCGGATCTCGTTGACGATGGTGCGGGAATAGGGCGTCCGAATTTGAAGGGAAGAAGGCCCCGCGTCCAGATAGTGGCTTTCGATCGGATCGAATGCGAAGGCATCTCTGCCCTTCTCGTCGGCGAAGGCCTCGGCTTCCGCTTCCATCTCGGCGAGCCAGCGGCCGATACGTCTCTGGGCGGTCCGTCCCGGCACGAACCAGGCATTGAGACGATCGCTCCATCGCGCGCGGGGAAACGCTTCGCGAAAGCGCTGCACCGTGATGCGATCATGAGGCAGCTCTGTCGTCGCGCCAGCACGCGGCGTTGAGGGAGCATCGCTGTCCGGTTCCGGTTCCATCGTGCTGTAACGCGGAATTACGAATTCGGGTTCACTCGCCATGCTGCGGCCGATCACTCAGGCCGCCTGCTTCATCGACTTGGCGAGCCGCTTGATCGCCTGCTGGAGCGATCGCTGCCCGTCGCAATAGTCCTGCCAGGCGCTCGATTTCGCCAGCAGCGCCGGCACGGTGCGGATCGTGAACCGCTTCGGATCGAGATCCGTCTTCACTTGGGCCCAGGTCAGCGGCATTGATACCGTGGCGCCGGGCCGGGCGCGCGGTGATAGTGGTGCGACCGCGGTCGCCATGCGGTCGTTGCGCAGGTAATCGAGGAAGATGCGACCGTTGCGCTGGTTCTTCGCCATCTTGATCAGGTAGAGCTCAGGGTTTTCGCGTGCCATCTGCTGGCAGACGTCATGGGCAAAGCCTTTGGCTTCCGGCCAAGCGAGCTTCTTGCCCTTCGCCACCGCAAGCGGCGTGACCACATGCAAGCCCTTGCCGCCCGTCGTCTTGCAGAAGCTGACAAGGCCGAGTTCCTCCAGCCGGTCACGCATCTCCCGAGCGGCTTCGACGACGGTGGAGAAGGGGACGTCCGGACCGGGATCGAGGTCGAACACCAGGCGACCCGGCACTTCGGGTAGTTCCGGTTCGCAATTCCAGGGATGCAGCTCGACGCCGCCGATCTGCGCGATCGCGGCGAGGCCCTCGACGCGATCAATCTGCAGATAGGGTTTCTTGTCGCCGAACACCTGCACCAGCTCGAGCAGGTTCGACGTTCCGGGCATGGCATGGCGCTGGAAGAACTGCTCGCCGCCGATGCCATCGGGGGTTCGGATGATCGAGCACGGCCGGCCCTTGATGTGGTCGATAAGCCAGGGGCCGACGGCTTCGTAGTAGGTGGCGAGATCGACCTTGGTCACCGGCTTGTCGTCGCCAGCGTCGGGCCACAGCGGCTTCTCCGGATTGGAGATCAACACGCCCATGACGTTCGCCTTGCCGCCCTTCCGGAAAGATTTAGCGGGAGTTGGCTTTTCGGCCTCTGCCTCCGGATCAGGCACATCGGCTGCTACGGGTGAGACAGGCTTCTCAGCGACGACTTCCCCCGCCGGCTTATCCTCGCGCAGGCCTTTGAATGCCGCCTGCCGAACCAGGCCATCGGCTGTCCAACCGGCGAACTGGATCTCGGCGACGAGTTCCGGTTTGAGCCAGACGATGTTAGGATCCTTGTTTGGCGCGCCGATCCCCGTAAACGGCGACTTGGTGGTTTCCAGCTGGCGGAGCTTCGGCAAAATCGTATCGACGACTTTTGCGCCGTAACCCGTCCCGACCCGGCCGACATAAACGAAATGATCACCCCGGTTGACGCCGACGAGCAGCGAGCGGAACTTGCCGTTCGTTTTGGCATAGGCGCCGATCACCACTTCATGGCCGGCCCGGCATTTGGACTTGGCCCACGTTTCAGTGCGGCCGGATTGATAAGGCGCATCGGCCTGTTTCGAAACGATGCCTTCGAGCGACAGGCGGCAGGCCGATTTCAGGACGGCGTCGCCACCGGTTTCGAAATGCTCGACGAAACGCAGGCGTGGATCGTCGCCTGCGTCGTTGAGCAGGGTCTGCAGACGATCCTTGCGCTCGGTCAGCGGCAGTTGTCGGAGATCCTCATTGCCTTCAAACAGCAGGTCGAAGGCGAAATACACCAGCGCATCGGTCTTGCCTTCCGACAGCGCCGCCTGCAGCGCGGCAAAGTCCGGCGCGCCGTGTTCGTCGAGAGCGCAGATCTCGCCATCGATGATCGCGTCAGGGAGGGCGGAACCAGATGCGGCTATTGCCGGATATCTTGCTGTCCAGTCGAGGCCTTTGCGAGTCTTGAGCGTCACTTCGCCGTTTTCGATGCGCATCTGGATGCGATAGCCGTCGAACTTGATCTCATGGATCCAGCCGTCCGCCGTGGGTGGACGCTCAAGCGTTTCGCAGAGCTGCGGAGCGATGAACCCCGGCATTGTTGACTTTGCTGACTTGGAAGCTTTGGCCGGCGCGGCTTTCCTTTTGGTTTTGGTTTCGGCTTTGCGTTCTTCGGCGGCGAGGCCGTGGTTGCTGTCCCAGACGGCATCCGCCTGAACGTCACCGCTCTCGACCATGAACGGTTTGGGCTTCTTGCCCTTGCCGGCGGCGATCGCCTCCATCGTCCGACCGGAGGCGACAGAGGTGGGGTTGTCCTCAAGGACAGCCGCGCCGTCTTCCTCGAGGGAAAATTCATCGTGATGCTTGATCAGCAGCCAATTGGTGCGCTTGCCGCCATCGCGGTCATTGCGCATCCGCACCAGCACAAAGCTGCCATGCAGACGCTCGCCCTCCAGCCTGAATTTGAGATCTCCTTTGGCCAATCCCTGTTCCGGGCTTTTGTTACCCTCCGGCTCCCAATAGCCACGGTCCCAGAGCATGACCGTGCCACCGCCATACTGGCCTTTCGGGATCGTGCCTTCACAGTCGCCATAGTCGAGCGGATGACCCTCGACCTCGACGGCAAGACGCTTGTCGTGTGGATCGAGCGACGGTCCCTTGGTCACCGCCCAGGACTTGAATACTCCATCTAGTTCCAGGCGAAGATCGTAGTGCAGCCGCGTCGCGTCATGTTTCTGGATGATGAAGCGACGGCGGTTCGACGCCTTCAGCTTCGCCTTTCCGCTCGGCTCCTGCGTCTTTAGAAAATCGCGTTTCTGCTTGTATTTTGAGAGCTTGTCGCTGGCCATCGCGTTCCCCGGTACACTTCCGCCATCCGCGTCGAATGACGACGGAACTGAGGCGCGGGCTGGAGAGGTGGGACGCTCGACTGCCATTTCGTTGGCCGCAAGGAGAGCTTTCATCATCCCTGTCACGTCCAGTTGACACGGCACGCGACCTCGGAACTGAGAAGCATCCAGCCCGCATTTTGTTCCAACTCAGCCCGTTGAGATGCGGTGATGGAAACAGAAAGCGCGTCAGCCGACCTGCTTGACATTGAGGGTGCCGGCGGGAAGCGGCCTGATCAGAGACTTCGCCGAGACAGATGGATCGAGCCATTCGGCCCAGGCGTCCCGTTCGAGGATGACGATCTGCCGGTCGTGGTAAGGCGCGAGATCCGGGCCAGGCTCCATCGTCAGCATGGTGAAGGCTTGCCCGACGTCATCCGTCTGGCGCCAGATTCCGGCGATGCAGAAAATTGGTTCGTCCTTCTTGGTGAACAGCCACTTGTCCTTGCGCTTTTTGCCTTTTTCGGTTGGTTCGGTGAACTCGTAGAAACCATCGGCGACGATCAGGCATCGGTTGGAATCGAACTCGCGTCCATCGGAGCGGAAATTATAGACCGGCCGCTTGTTCTGGCCAGGCCAACTCCATCGGCGCTGGACGAGGTCCGCCTCGTCGCGCGTTCCCTCGATTGTGCGGATGATCGGCGCCATATCTGTGATCTTGATGTCTTCGCGTGCCTCAACGTTCGGTGCACCTTCACCAAAGCGGATCTTGATCTTGAGATGGGCGAAATCCTCCACAATCGACGCCACGTCCACCATCAGCCGATAATCATTGCACATGCTTTCCTCGCAGTTCTTGTTGTGAAGCGTGGTTCTTGCTATGTTCTACATATGATGAACGCGGAGGTTTTCCAGTCCGACGCCCCGCTCGACGAGCGCCGCGTCATCATAAGACGGCATGACGGCGATGTGGAGATGGTGGAGCTGCCCTGGGGGTTGCGTCGGCTCGATGGCGGCCCACGCGCGGCCAATGTCGTCCGCTCTGAAGGAAGGACGTTTCCAACCCACCACCGCTGTCTGGTGCCGGCATCCGAGTTTCGCCATCGCAGTGGGGCGAGGAACTTCTGTTTCTCGTTCAAGAACGGTGACTGGTTCTATTTCGCGGGTATCTGGCGGCAGGCGTCCCATGGCTGGCCGGAGGCCTATGCCGTCCTGACGATCGAGGCGAATGTCGACATCGCACCCTACCATGACCGGCAGATGGCGGTGCTGACGCGCGATCGGCGGATGGACTGGCTCGATGGGGTCGTACCGGAAGATGAAATCCTGCGGCCACTCCCGGCAGGTACATTCCGCGTCAAGCCTCTTTCGAACGCTTCGTTCCAGTCAAGATTGGCGGTCTAAAGCGCGAGCCGCAACTGCGGCGCCTTATCACCTGCGTTGCGCCAGTGAGGACAGCAACACTTCGGGCGGGGGGCCATGACCGTCCGGCCGCTTGATCCGCGACGTTTTGTCGGCGGGGTGCCCTCATGCGCGGGGATCGAGAAGAAATTTGCAGACACTACGACGATCCCGTCTTGTCCCCGCAATTCACACCAAGGAGTAGCGAGCGCACGCAGCGCTCCAAAAAAGTCTGCCAGCCGTTATTGGGCTGATTCTTCTGAGTATTCTTCCGATTCCTAATGTTCAGGATAATATTCCCATCCCTCCGGTTGCTTGACTCTTTTGTTGGGGCGGAACAGAAAGAGAACATCTGCATTCTGTCTGACATGATGTCGGCCGACAACGCGACCTTGAAGGGAGCCGTGAACGATGACTGCTGCCCGCGAAAGGGTGATTTCCGATCTGCGCGAGCGCATTGCCTCGCTGGAGGGCGTGTCAGCCAGAAAGGCGGGCTGTCTGTCCTTTGGGGTGCCGGAAATCGATGCGGTCCTGCCGGGAGGTGGCCTGGCCTATGGCGCCCTGCATGAATTTGCCGGTGGCGGATCGGGCACGGTGGATGGCGCGGCAGCAGCGCTCTGTGCCGCAGGCATCGCGGCCCGCACCAAAGGCCCGATCGTCTGGTGCCTGACGCGGCCAGACCTGTTCTTTCCTGCACTCGCCCAGGTCGGTCTCCATCCCGACCGGGTGATCTTTGTCGAATCCGACAAGGAGGAAGACGTGCTGGCAAACATGGAGGAGGGGCTGTCCTTTGGTGGGCTCGGCGCTGTGGTCGGTGAACTCGTCCGCCTACCGATGGTCAGCTCGCGCCGGCTGCAGCTGGCGGCCGAGCGGACGGGCACGATGGCGCTTGCCGTCCGACGCTGGCGACGGCAGACGGAGGCGAATGATTTCGGGCAGCCGACGGCGTCGGCCACGCGGTGGCGGGTGAGCGTCATGCCGTCGGAGGAATTGCCGGTGCCGGGTGTGGGGAGGGCCCAATGGTTGCTGGAACTGATGCGCGTGAAAGCGGGTGAATGTGCTGAGTTTCTCGTGAGGGCGTGCGATGACAAGGGTCGTCTCGATCTATCTTCCGGATCTGCCGACGGATCGCATTCGTCGCGCCGATCCGTCTATTCCTCCTGAACAGGCAATAGCCGTGATCGCCAGGAGCGGCTCGAAACGCTGGGTGTCGGCCGCCGACGCCGCCGCCCGAAAAGCCGGCGTGCATGTCGGCATGCCGGCGGCGAAAGCACAGGCGCTGTTCCGCGGCCTGATGCTGGTCGATGCGGATCCTGTAAAGGATGCCGCAGCGCTTGAGCGCATTACCCTTTGGGCGCTGACGCTCTATTCGCCGATCGTCGCCGTCGATGGGATCGACGGGATCGTCATGGACACCGAGGGTGCCGATCACCTGCAGGGCGGCGAGCTCGCCATGGTGACCAAGATCGCTAATCAGTTCCTGGCAAAAAAACTCACCGCCCGTGTCGCGATCGCCGACACCTGGGGTGCAGCGCATGCCTGCGCCCGTGCCATCAGCCGCGAAACGGTCATCGTGCCGACCGGTGAGACCGTCCGCGCCGTCGAAAAGCTGTCGATATCGTTGCTGCGCCTTCCGGGGAAAGTCGTCGGCGATCTGCGCACGCTCGGCTTCCAGACGATCGGCGAATTGGCGAACACGCCGCGCGCGCCGCTGACGCTTCGTTTTGGTCCGGAGATTGGCCGGCGGCTCGACCAGATGTTCGGCCGCGCTTCCGAACCGATCGATCCGATCCGCACCGCCGAAACTATCGAGGTCTCCAGAGCCTTCGCCGAGCCGATCGGTGCTGCCGAAACCATCAACAAATATGTCGGCCGGCTGGTCGTACAACTGATCGAGGAGCTGCAAAGGCGTGGCCTTGGTGTTCGGCGCGCCGACCTGATCGTCGAAAAAGTTGACGGTTCGCGGCAGGCAATCCGCGCCGGAACGGTGAAGGCGGTGCGCGATGTCGCCTGGCTGACGAAGCTGTTCCGCGACCGGACGGAAAAGATCGAACCCGGCTTCGGGATCGAGAAGCTGACCCTGGCCGCCGTCATGGCCGAGCCGCTGGAGGAGCGCCAGAAATCCTCCTCGCTGGTCGAGGAGGAAGTGAAGGACGTCACACCGCTGATCGATATCTACGGCAACCGCGGCCAGCGTGTGTATCGGGTAGCACCGGTTGCCTCCGACGTGCCCGAGCGCTCCGTCCAGCGGATCGGTCCTGCTGCCGATCCGGTAGAGGTCACCTGGGTCAGTCATTGGCGCCGGCCGGTTCGGCTGCTGGCGCGTCCGGAGCTGATCGAGGCCATCGCCTTGCTGCCGGACCGCCCGCCGGTCTCGATCACCTGGCGCGGCAAGCGGCGGAAGGTCAAGCGGGCCGATGGTCCCGAGAGGATTTTTGGCGAGTGGTGGCAGCGCGACGCCGAGATGGAGGCTGTGCGGGACTATTTCGTCATCGAAGACGAGGCGGGCGAGCGTCTCTGGGTGTTTCGCTCCGGTGATGGCATCGATCCTGACACCGGAAGCCATCGCTGGTTCTGCCATGGGATCTTCGCATGAGCTATGCCGAGCTGCAGGTCACGACCCATTTTTCCTTCTTGCGCGGTGCAAGCTCGGGGCAGGAACTGTTCGAAACCGCCAAGGCTCTTGGCATCGAAGCCCTTGGCGTTGTCGACCGCAATTCGCTGGCCGGGATCGTGCGGGCGCTTGAAGCATCGCGCGCCACGGGATTACGCCTCGTTGTCGGTTGCCGGCTCGATCTGGCCGACGGCATGTCGGTGCTGGTCTATCCGACCGACCGGGCTGCCTATTCCCGGCTGACCCGCCTCATCACGCTTGGCAAGTCGCGCGGCGGAAAGAACAACTGTATCCTGCACTGGGACGACGTCGTCGCATACAATGGCGGCATGATCGGCATTCTTGTGCCGGACCTGCCGGATGACGTCTGCGCGATCCAGCTGCGCAAGATGGCCGAGCTGTTTGGTGATCGGGCCTATGTGTCGCTTTGTCTGCGGCGCCGGCAGAACGACCAGCTGCGCCTGCATGAGATTTCCAATCTTGCGGCGCGGTTCAAGGTGAAGACGGTCGTCACCAATGATGTCCTCTTCCATGAGCCAGGCCGCCGGCAGTTGCAGGACATTGTCACCTGCATTCGCACCCGCACCACGATCGACGAGGTCGGTTTCGAGCGCGAGCGCCATGCCGACCGATACCTCAAGCCGCCGGCAGAAATGGAGCGGCTGTTTCCGCGATACCGGCAAGCCCTCGCGCGAACCATGGAGATCGTCCGTCGCTGCACTTTCTCGCTCGAAGAGCTCACCTACCAATATCCGGAGGAGGCGATCGTACCGGGCAAGGATGCTCAAGGATCGCTGGAGCATTATGTCTGGCAATGCGTGCCCGATCGCTATCCCGAAGGTCTGCCGCCCGATGTGTTGAAGGTCGTGCGCCACGAGCTCGATCTCATCCGCACCATGAAATACGCGCCCTATTTTCTGACCGTTTTCTCGATCGTGCGCTATGCAAGGTCACAGGGCATTCTCTGCCAGGGCCGTGGATCGGCCGCCAACAGCGCCGTCTGCTACATTCTCGGCATCACCAGCATCGACCCCTCGACGAATGATCTTCTGTTCGAACGCTTCGTATCGCAGGAGCGTGACGAACCGCCTGATATCGATGTCGATTTCGAGCACGAGCGGCGCGAAGAGGTGATCCAGTGGATTTACCGCACTTATACCAGAGAAAAGGCAGCGCTCTGCGCCACCGTGACCCGCTATCGGGCGCGCGGCGCGATCCGCGATGTCGGCAAGGCACTTGGTTTGCCGGAGGACGTGATCAAGGCGCTGTCGTCTGGCATGTGGTCCTGGTCGGAAGAGGTCTGCGATCGCAATGTCCGCGAGCTCAATCTCAATCCAGACGACCGGCGTCTTGTGCTGACTTTGAAGCTCGCACAGCAATTGATGGGCGCGCCACGGCATCTCGGCCAGCATCCCGGCGGTTTTGTCCTCACCCATGATCGGCTCGACGATCTCGTGCCGATCGAACCGGCGACGATGAAGGACCGTCAGATCATCGAATGGGACAAGGACGACGTCGAAGCCCTGAAATTCATGAAGGTGGACATCCTGGCGCTTGGAATGCTGACCTGCATGGCCAAGGCGTTCGATCTGATCCGCGAGCACAAGGATCGCGATCTCGATCTGTCTGACATCGAGCAGGAGGATCCTGCGACCTATGCGATGATCCGCAAGGCCGATACGCTCGGCACGTTTCAGATCGAAAGCCGCGCCCAGATGGCGATGCTGCCGCGGCTGAAACCCCGGACCTTCTACGACCTCGTGGTACAGGTCGCCATTGTCCGGCCCGGCCCGATCCAGGGCGACATGGTGCATCCCTATCTGCGCCGGCGCGAAGGCAAGGAGGCCGTCGAATATCCGACGCCCGAGCTGGAAGCGGTGCTCGGCAAGACGCTCGGCGTGCCGCTGTTTCAAGAGTCGGCGATGAGGGTCGCGATGGTCTGCGCCGGCTTTACCGGTGGCGAGGCCGACCAGCTGCGCAAGTCGATGGCGACTTTCAAGTTCACCGGCGGCGTTTCGCGGTTCAAGGAAAAGCTCGTGTCCGGCATGGTGAGGAATGGCTACACTCAGGAATTCGCCGAAAAGACCTTCTCCCAGCTCGAAGGCTTTGGCTCCTATGGTTTTCCGGAGAGCCATGCGGCGTCGTTCGCGCTGATCGCCTATGCGTCGAGCTATATCAAATGCCATTATCCGGAAGCCTTCTGCGCGGCGCTCATCAATTCGCAGCCGATGGGTTTTTACGCGCCGGCCCAGATTGTCGGCGACGCGAGAGCCCACGGCGTCGAGGTGCGACCGGTCTGCATCAACCGGTCCCGATGGGACTGCACCCTGGAGCGGATCGGGAGCAGTGATCGGCATGCTGTCCGGCTCGGGTTTCGGCAGGTGAAGGGATTGGCGGTCGCTGACGCCGCGCGGATCGTCGCCGCGCGCATGGGCAATGCCTTTGCCTCGGTTGACGATATGTGGCGCCGATCCGGCGTGCCATCGGAGGCGCTCGTCCAGCTCGCCAAGGCGGATGCCTTTCTGCCGTCGCTGAAGCTTGAGCGCCGGGATGCGCTCTGGGCGATCAAGGCGCTGCGCGACGAACCCCTGCCGTTGTTTGCCGCTGCGGCCCACCGGGAAATGGCTGCAATCGCCGAGCAGCAGGAGCCGGAGGTGGCACTTCGGCAGATGACGGACGGGCATAACGTCATCGAGGACTACAGTCATACCGGGCTGACATTGCGGCAGCATCCGATCGCCTTCCTGCGCAAGGATTTATCAGCGCGCAACATCATCACCTGTGCAGAGGCGATGAATTCGAGGGACGGGCGCTGGGTTTATACCGCCGGTCTTGTCCTCGTGCGGCAAAAGCCCGGATCGGCCAGGGGCGTCATGTTCATCACCATCGAGGACGAGACCGGACCGGCCAACCTCGTCGTCTGGCCGACACTGTTTGAAAAACGCCGGCGGGTCGTTCTCGGATCCTCGATGATGGCGATCAATGGCCGGATCCAGCGGGAAGGAGAGGTCGTGCATCTTGTCGCCCAGCAGCTGTTTGATCTGTCAGGCGACCTTGTGGGCCTTGCCGATCGTGACGAAGAGTTCAAGCTGCCGGCCGGCCGTGGTGATGAATTTGCGCGGGGAGGTGGGCCGGATCCGCGGGATCAACCGAAGCCGGTTATAGCCGCGCGCGACATGTTCGTGCCTGATCTTCATATCGATACGCTGAAGGTGAAGAGCAGGAATTTTCATTGATATTCAATCTAAGAGCTGGTCTTTGGTTCAAACCGGGCATAGGCGCTAGAGCTAGGATCCCATCTTGCGGCATCCTCTCGATGGTTATACTGTTTTTGAAAAACAGTATAACGCCAAAGTCGAGCCTATGAAGTCCATCGACCTCATGTACCAGACGATGCTCGCCGAGTTGGGCCAGCGCTCGCTCGATGCCGCCTGGACGGCCGACTTCCCTCCGGAAGGCCGGTTCACCCCGGCGAACATCAAGGGGCGCAAGTACTGGTACTTCGATATACCCGATGGACAGGGCGGTACAAAACGTCGCTATGTCGGCTCTGCCGACGATCCGGATATCGCGCAGCGCGTAGCCGATCACAAGCGGGACAAGGACGATCTCCGCGCTCGCAGGCGCTTGGTCAACACTTTGACCCGCGACGGTGGGATGATCGCCCCTGACGCCATGTCGGGCGACATCGTCGAGGCCCTTGCAGACGGCGGTCTCTTTCGGCTCCGGGCTGTTCTCATCGGCACAGTGGCTTTTCAGTGCTATTCCGGACTGCTGGGCGTGCGCCTTCCCATGGCTGCGATCCTGACCGGCGATGCGGATATCGCCCAGGATTATGCCATCAGCCGGGAGGTTGAAGACAGCCTGCCTCCGATCGTTGGGCTGCTGCAGGGCGTCGACGCCAGCTTCCGGCCGGTTCCCCATCGATCGGGATCTGCGGCCTCGTCGGCGTTCCAAAATGCTGACGGCTACCGGGTCGAATTCCTGACGTCGAACCGTGGTTCGGATGACTACATCGACCAGCCGGCAACGATGCCTGCCCTTGGTGGCGCCAGCGCGGATCCACTACGCTTTCTCGACTTCCTCATCAGGGAACCCGTCAGGACAATGCTGCTCCACCGGAGCGGTGTCCCGGTCGTTGTCCCGGATCCGTCCCGGTACGCGATCCACAAGCTCATCGTCGCCAGCCGCCGGCACCTTGACGGGCAGGGGGCAGCGAAGCGGGAGAAGGACGTCCGCCAAGCTGCGCTGCTTTTTGAGGCCCTGCTGCAGACGAGGCGGTCCGCAGAATTGGCGCTCGTCTACAACGAAGCATGGGAACGCGGGCCTGCGTGGCAGGAAGGCATTCGAGCCGGGGCTGGGATGCTGCCGGCACAAGATGCCGAGCGGCTTAAGACGGTCCTGATCGAGGGGGCAAAGAAAAATCGCGAAGAAATTGAACTTCCGTTTGGAGAGTAGGCTGTCTTCCGCCTCGAAAGCCAAGCAGTTGATTTGAAGTCGCGGACAAACGGAGTGCCAGGAATCCGGGTCCTCAAGAGAAAAAAGCACCGTCGCCAGTTTCAACAGAAGCCGTTGAGCTTGAGGATCTTATGAGCTTCTATGGCCGCCCGGAGCTCGTCTTCCGAATTGCGATCGCCTTGATTGGCGTCCGGGTGGTGCATCTTGAGTTTCTCCTTGTAGCGCCTCCTGATCTCTTCAGGTGTCGCGTCGGGTGAAATGCCGAGCGTCTCGAATGCTTTTGCTTCAAGAACCTTGAGCTTGCGAACCCGTTTCGCGGCGCTTGCCGCTTGCCGCTCGGCTGCACTCTTTCGCGCATTGATCGCTTTTGCTGAGCCTGATCGGGCCTTGGATGGGAGAGGGGGTTCTGTAACTCGATTGACCTTTACGCCAATGGTTGCCCGAAGACCGCTGGCGGCCTCTCGCTGATAACGGGCGGTCACGGGATCGGACAGGCTTGGTGAAAAGTTGTAGCCCTTGGTATATGCCGCCAAATGCGTGGGACAGAATAGCAGAAATAGCCCTTCTGCTTCACGCCCCACCGGCGCACGGTGCGTGCCGCTCTGTTCGCATCCGTCCCATTGGCAATTTGGCCCACTTGGTTCCTGATGTCGAGGCTGGATTTTGCGGATTGGCCGCAGGCTCACAAAGATCTTTGAGTCAGAGGTCATGGCGCCGTTATAGGGCGACCCCGCTTTACGGGGCAAGATAGAAGGAGACCGAAATGCCCGGCTCTCGTCCGGGGCGGGATCTACCTGCCGTCGGGGCTTCTCGGACAGTGTGCGCTACTTCTCGTGCTCCGTCGCCCGCGCGAAACGTACCCCTACGCCGCCGCCATTCTCCGGGATGAATTCGATACCGGCTGCTTCGATGGCGCTCTGGACAGCAGTAATTGTCGAGGCGCGCAAGTTCTCACCTCGTTCGAGTCTCGCAATCGTGTCTGGGGAAACCCCGGCGTTCCTGGCTAGATCACGCGTGCCCCAGCCTAGAGCTGTCCGAGCCATTTTGCACTGGATCGGCTTCAATTCGTATCACCGCTACGATTTTGTGTTGAAATGCAAATCATCTGCCGTTATCGTATCCCTGTTACGAATTAATCCAGCCTTCGTCCCTTAGCGTGAGGCTCAACCACAACCTGGTTTCTGGAGCTTGGATCATGGCTGATTCTGAGAATAGCAGAACTTTGTCTGCAATCATCCGCCGAAAATTACCGTGGGCAAAACTGAACGCGATACTCACGGATCTCGTTCTGATCGGAGGCGGTCCCAATGGCCACCTCCGGCAATAAGGATGCCTCCCCCGAGACCACGCGCAGAAACTTCCTTGCACGCGCTGCGGCTTCGATCGCAGCCGCGCCCGCCCCGGCAGGTGCAATGGTGCGGACGGAGAGATCGGAGCAAGGCGATCCGGTGGTATCACTTTGGAGAGATTGGATGGCCGCTCATAGGCTTTGCGGGGAAGCCTGCCGCCGCCAGCAAAAGCTCGAGAGTGAGTTGCTCCGGCAATTCAGAAGTTTCCCCCGCACGAAAGTCCCGTTCTCCGAAGACTGTGGTTTCATCTGGGCGTATTCAGGTCGGGAGATAGACCGTCTCCTGCCGAACGCTGATCAGGATGAAATGCGGCGGCAAGCAAGGGCCGCATTGGCGGCCCGCCGGCGCGAATGGAAGGCGGCGGACAAGCGGGCCGGATATACCAGGGCGAAGAAAGCCGAGGAGGAAATCGCAGATGTCGAGGAGGCTTTGGCAAAGGAATTGTGGAATGCGGTGCCTCAATCTGTCGCCGGCGTCGCGGTGAAGCGTAAGCGCTGTTGTCTCCGCACCTTGACCACCCCTGAACGAACTTACTCCTCCGCTGACAACTGAGCGTGTGGGTCGTGGTACCGTCGCCTGTCATTGTCTTTGGGAGGCCGAAATGTGCAAGAGAG
>NZ_PVBK01000029.1:0-52653 GCF_002968535.1 Neorhizobium sp. T7_12
CGGTCCCAACCAGCATGCGCCAATCAATCAGTGATTTCTGAAGAACGAAAGTCGTCGTCGCCAGCAGCGCCGCCGCCCTCGTTCAGTGAGCGGGTTATAGAGCCGACCCCAGTTTGAAGTCAACAGCATTGATTCAGAAATCTTGAGAAAAACGTCATCTCACTGATTTTAAAGGTGAATTTCCGGGAAAACTCCCTGAAAGCCGTTTTCTCCCGACTTTCGAGCCCTTGAGACGTACATAAACAAGGCCCTTTTGGCTCCTGCCCCAAAACCGCCCCGACAAATTCACAATCTCATGGTTACCACGATCCCAGCAGGGAATCGGAACAACGCCTCGGTGAAGTGTACGCGTTTGCACCGTGGCGATTTGACTCTCTAGACTGAAAGGGGCACATGTTTGGCCCAAGGTCCCGCAGGCAGTATAGAAGCTGCCTACGGCAATAACGAGTATCAGGGACTGGCTTAAATTGGCATGATGACGGCCCGCAGCATGATCCGCTCGCTCGGCAACGAACCGCCGATCCTCGCCGACGGCCGTCGCGCTCCGGATCGACGTGAGATTTCGTTGCGTTGGCTGTCCGGCACCTTCCTGACCGGCATTACCTCTTCGATCCTGATGGGCGTTGCTTTGTTTGCCGCCCTCGACGGCCGGCAACAGCTTGCCATCCCCGCCGAAGCCTCCGCCTCCATCCCGACCAACGATGCAGATGCCGCCTCGCGCGGCAAAAGGCTGCTCGGCAGCAATATCGTCGCCATGCCGACCGACCGGAAGGTGATGGAAGTCTCGACGGTCGTGCGCGAGGGCAATAAGGAAGTCGTCCGCCGCAAGCCTTTCGCGCATGTGAAGATGAATCTTGCCGCAAACCATGTGGCGCAGGAAGATTACCCGAACTTCGATCCGATGACGATCTTCTCGTCGAGCGAGACCCCGCCGCCGCCTGCCGCGCGTGCCGGCGTCATCTACGGCTCGAACGTCGAGTCCGAGGTCAGTCTCCAGACTGTGGCCTTCCCCATCAAGGGCAGCATGTATGCCTTCGCGCAGGCGATGACGCTGGAAGAGGTCGAGGAGAACGTCCGCTCCAACGGTTCCGTGCTCACCGACGGCAGCGGCCAGCTTTCGGCACTCTATTATGTCGACCCGCAACGCTTCTCGTCGAAGGAGGACGGCGGCGGCCTTGACATCACCGCCGGCCTGTCGGCCCGTGTCGTCGAGGAAAACATCTCGGTTTCTGTGCCTGAGGCGATCAACGCCCGCACCCGCGAATATGCCGACGACATCATTCCGGTCCGCAAGGCCGAGACGGTCAGCCAGGCGATGACCGAGGTCGGTTATCCGGAAGGCAAGGCGCGCGAGATTTCCGGCTACCTGCAGTCCCGCCTCGGCGAGGCCGACCTTTCCATCGGCGACGTGCTGCGCATCGGCGTCATCCAGGAAGGTGATATGGTCCTCGTCGTCCGCGCCAGCCTCTATCGGCGAGGCGACCACCGGGTAACCGTCGCTCTCGACGATCACGGCCGCTTTGTGGATGGCCAGGAGCCGCCGATGCTGGATGCGGTCGCCTCGGCCTTCAGCGAACAATCACCACAGATCGTTGCCGGCCGGGAACTGCCGCGCGTCTATGACGGCATCTATCGGGCAGCCCTCTCCTACGGCATGAGCAAGGAGATGACCGGCACGCTGGTAAAACTGCTTGCCAGCAATGTCGATCTGCAGGCCCAGTTGAAGCCGACGGACAAGATCGAGGCTTTCTTCTCGGTCGCCGACGAAAAGGGCCAGGCGAACAAGGATTCCCAGCTGCTTTACGTGAACGCCCGGTTTGGCGACACGACGAGCCGCTTCTACCGCTTTCAGAACCCCGACGACAACGCGGTCGATTATTTCGACGAGGACGGCAAGAGCATCCGGCAATTCCTGCTGCGTAACCCGCTTCCGAACGGCCGCATGACCTCCGGCTTCGGCATGCGCGGCCACCCGCTGCTCGGTTATTCCCGCATGCATACCGGCACCGACTGGGCCGCCCCGCGCGGCACGCCGATCATCGCCACGGGCAACGGCATCGTCGAAAAGGCCGGCTGGGATTCCGGCGGCTATGGCAACCAGACGCTCATCCGTCATGCCAATGGCTACGTCTCATCCTACAATCACCAGAGCGCCATCGCGCCAGGTGTTCGCGAAGGCGCCAAGATCACCCAGGGCCAGGTAATCGGTTACGTCGGCTCCACCGGCCAATCGACCGGCGCCCACCTTCATTACGAGCTGATCGTCAACGGCACCAAGGTCGATGCAATGAAGATCCGCCTGCCGGGCGGCAATTCGCTGAACGGCAAGGCGCTCGCCCGGTTCGAAGAGGAACGCAAGCGGATCGATACGATCCTCAACACCCAGTCGGCCGACGAGGTCGCCAGCCGCTGAGGCCTTTACCGGATCAGCTGGGCACGAACAAAAATGGCGGCCGAAGCCGCCATTCTGCTTTTTAACGTTCGGTTCGGCTTACGCAGCCTCGCTCACCACCCGTTTGACCCGGAAGAGCAGCCGGTCGGAACCGGCGCTGACCGCAACGGCCGAGCCGTCCGGGATCTGGCCGCCGAGAATCTGCTCGGCGAGCGGATCCTGCATGAACTTCTGGATCACCCGCTTCAGCGGACGCGCGCCGTAGACCGGATCGTAACCCTTGTCGGCCAACCATTCGCGGGCATCCGGACCGAGATCGATGGCGATCTTCCGTTCCGCCAGGAGCGACAGCAGCCGCCTCATCTGGATATCGACGATCGCCCCCATCTCGTTGCGCTTCAGGCGATGGAACAGGATGATCTCGTCGACGCGGTTCAAAAATTCAGGCCGGAACGAGGCTTTCACGACGTCCATCACCTGTTCGCGCACGCTTTCGGAATCCTCACCCTCGCGAAGAGCGGTCAGGTATTCCGCTCCGAGATTGGAGGTCATGATGATCATCGTGTTCTTGAAGTCGACCGTGCGGCCTTGCCCGTCCGTCAGGCGCCCGTCGTCGAGCACCTGCAGAAGAACGTTGAACACGTCCGGATGCGCCTTCTCGATCTCGTCGAACAGCACGATCTGGTAGGGCTTGCGCCGCACCGCCTCGGTCAGCGCGCCGCCTTCCTCGTAACCGACATAACCCGGAGGCGCACCGATCAGCCGCGCGACCGAATGCTTCTCCATGTATTCCGACATGTCGAGGCGAACCATCGCGGACTCGTCGTCGAACAGGAAGCGGGCCAGCGACTTCGTCAGCTCCGTCTTACCGACACCGGTCGGGCCAAGGAAGATGAACGAGCCGATCGGCCGGTTCGGATCCTGCAGCCCTGCGCGCGAACGGCGAACCGCACGCGAGACAGCCTGGACCGCGTCGCCCTGGCCGATGACGGATTTCGCCAGTTCATCTTCCATGCGCAGCAGCTTGTCGCGCTCGCCTTCCAGCATCTTGTCGACCGGAATGCCGGTCCAGCGCGACACCACATGGGCGATCGCATCCGGGTTTACGACTTCCTGCACCATGGCATTGGTCGAGCTGTCCTGGGCTTCCGCTTCCACGAGGCGCTTTTCCAGTTCGGGGATCACGCCATAGGTAAGTTCGCCGGCGCGCTGGAACTCGCCCTTGCGTTGGGCGATCGCCAGTTCGTTGCGGGCTTCGTCGAGCTGCCGCTTCAAATCGGCGGCAAGGCCGAGTTTCTGCTTTTCCGCCTGCCAGCGGGCCGTCAGCGCATCCGCCTGTTCTTCGAGCGAGGTCACTTCGCCTTCGAGACGCTGCAGCCGGTCGGCCGAGGCGCTATCGGTTTCCTTCTTCAGGGCTTCGCGCTCGATCTTCAGCTGCATGATGCGGCGGTCGAGCTCGTCGAGTTCCTCGGGCTTGGAATCCACCTGCATGCGCAGCCGCGAAGCGGCTTCGTCCATCAGGTCGATCGCCTTGTCGGGCAGGAACCGATCGGTGATGTAGCGGTTGGAAAGCGTAGCAGCCGCAACCAGGGCCGAATCCGAGATGCGGACCTTGTGGTGCTGCTCGTATTTTTCCTTGAGCCCGCGCAGAATCGAGATCGTATCCTCGACCGTCGGCTCCTCGACCATGACCGGCTGGAAACGGCGGGCAAGCGCCGGGTCCTTTTCCACATGCTTGCGGTATTCGTCGAGCGTGGTGGCGCCGACGCAATGCAGTTCACCACGGGCAAGCGCGGGCTTCAGGAGATTAGACGCATCCATCGCGCCGTCGGACTTGCCGGCACCCACCAGCGTGTGCATCTCGTCGATGAACAGGATGATCTCGCCGTTTTCCGACTGCACTTCGTTCAGGACGCTCTTCAGGCGCTCCTCGAACTCGCCGCGATATTTGGCGCCAGCGATCAGGGCGCCCATGTCGAGCGCCATCAGCTTCTTGTCTTTCAGGCTTTCCGGCACGTCGCCATTGATGATGCGCAGCGCCAGGCCTTCGGCGATCGCCGTCTTGCCGACGCCGGGCTCGCCGATCAGCACCGGATTGTTCTTGGTGCGGCGGGAGAGAACCTGGATCGTGCGGCGGATTTCGTCGTCGCGGCCGATTACCGGATCGAGCCTGCCGTCGCGGGCTTCCGCCGTCAAGTCTCGGGCATATTTCTTCAGGGCCTCGAAACCGGCCTCGGCATTGGCGCCGTCGGCCGTGCGGCCCTTGCGGATGTCATTGATAACTTGGTTCAGCCCCTGCGCGGTCACGCCGGCCTTTTTCAAGGTCGCGGAGGTCGAAGCGGACGTCTCGATGACAAGCGCCAGAAGCAGGCGCTCGACGGTGACGAAACTGTCGCCGGCCTTCTTGGCTGCCTCTTCCGCGGTCGAGAAAACCTTCGCGAGCGGCTGGGAGAGATAAATCTCGCCATTGCCGCCGGAAACCTTGGGGAGTTTCGCGAGCGCGGCGTCGTTGGCGATGCGCGCTTCCTTGGCGCTGCCGCCCGCGCGGTCGATCAGCGAGGACGCCATGCCCTGGTCGTCGTCAAGCAGCACCTTCAGCACATGTTCGGGCGTAAACTGCTGGTGACCCGAAGCCAAAGCCTGCGTCTGAGCCGACTGCAGGAACCCGCGGACGCGCTCGGAGTATTTTTCGATATTCATTCTGGTACCTCCAGTGATCGACCCGCCCATTATAAGGCACGGACCGATGATTGAGATTGAGCTCCCTCAAAGGCGAGCCCTGCCGAAGTCTCGGCGTTGCTGGAAATATGGTAAGCGGATTCTCGTGTTTAAAGTGTTCAGAAGCTCAAAATCCGCGAGCGGAAACCTCAGAAATTTTCCGCGTGACAATCCACAATCGAGCGAATACAGAAACCCCATGTCCTTCACGTCCGCCTACGCCTCGCGATTTTATAGCTACCGCTTTCCCCAGCGGATGCGGGCCCGTGCGTAGCTGATTTCGACGCAACGACATTCCCTCAAGCCGCTAGTCTACCTGGCGGCTTTTTCAATTCCGCACGGTAGCACCAAACAGGAGCCATACCCGTGCCGAATGCCAAACCCGCCAATGCCTCGATAGATACGATCGACGATCGGCGCATCGTCGAGATCACACCGCTAACCATACCCGCCGACATCATCGCCGAAATCCCGCGCAACGAGGCGGTTACCGAGACCGTGACCTGGACGCGCGACACCGTCCACCGCATCCTGCATGGCGAGGACGACCGGCTGATCGTCGTCATCGGTCCCTGCTCGATCCATGATCCCGTTGCCGCACGGGACTATGCGGCGCGGCTCGAAGAACAGCGACGACGTTTCAGCGGCGATCTCGAAATCATCATGCGCGTCTATTTCGAAAAGCCGCGCACCACGGTCGGCTGGAAGGGCCTGATGAACGACCCGCATCTGGACGGCAGCTACCGCATCGAAGAGGGCTTGAGGATCGCCCGGCAGCTTCTTCTGGACATCAATGCCACGGGCCTTCCGGCCGGCTGCGAATTCCTCGATACGATCACCCCGCAATATATCGCCGACCTCGTCAGCTGGGGCGCGATCGGCGCGCGGACGACCGAAAGCCAGGTACATCGCCAGCTGGCATCCGGCCTCTCCTGCCCGATCGGCTTCAAGAACGGCACCGATGGCGGTGTCGCAGTTGCGCTCGATGCCATACTGGCCGCCTCGCAGACGCACCATTTTCCGGCGGTGACCAAGGACGGCCGGGCCGCAATCGCCACCACGACCGGCAACGAGGATTGCCACGTCATCCTTCGCGGCGGCAAGCAGCCGAACTACGACGCGGCGGATGTCGAGGCGGTTTCAAGGGACGCGGCAAAACGTGGTTTGGAGCCGCGCATCCTCATCGATGCCAGCCATGCCAACAGCGGCAAGGATCCGATGAACCAGCCGCTGGTCGTCAAAAACGTCGGGACGCAGATTGCTGCCGGCAACATGGCCATCAAGGGCATGATGATCGAGAGCAATATCGTCGGCGGACGCCAGGACCTGGTGCCCGGCAAGCCTCTCGTCTACGGCCAGAGCATCACCGACGGCTGCATAGATTGGGAGACATCGGTCCTGGTGCTCGAAGAGCTTGCCCGCTCCGTCCGCGATCGGCGCCAGTCTCGGGCCTGAAGCAGAAGGGCAATCCCTGCTCTAAGAAAAAGGCCGCCCGGTTTCCCGAGCGGCCTTCTTGATTTCGTTATTTGAAGGATGGCTTATTCAGAAGCTGCATCCGCCAGGGCCGGCTGCGAGCCGTCGCCCGAGGCTTCGCCTTCGGAACCACCCTCTTCACCGGCGCCTTCGCCACGACGCGGACGACGCGGGCGGCTGCCGGCGGCGCGACGACGGCGCGGCGTGGCTTCTGCCTGTGCCTCTTCCTCGACCGCCACTTCGGCAGGCGTACCTTCGATCACCGGCTGCGGGCCGGAACCATCCATGACCGGAGCGACTGGCTGAGGTGCTGCGACCTGGGTCGGAACCGCTGCCACTGCCGGCTGTTCCTGACGGTTTTCGCGGCGGGGCCGTTCGCGCTGCTGGTCACGCTGTTCGCGCGGTTCCCGCTGGTCGCGCTGTTGGTCGCGAGGTTCGCGTTGTTCACGGGGCTCGCGCTGTTCACGCTGCTCCCGGCGCGGCTGCTGTTGCTGGACCTGCGGCTGCGGCGCCTCGTCCATGGACGGCTGCTGCGAGTAACCGTTGTCCTCGCCATCGCTATTGTCCATGTCGTCCTGATCCTGAACGTTGCCGTCCCGGTCCTGGTAGTCGCCACGATTGTCGTGCTGGAACCGATCCTGCATCTGCGCCTGTGCGGCGGCAATGATGCGGTTATAGTGTTCGGCGTGCTGGAGATAGTTCTCCGCCATCACGCGGTCGCCGGAGCTTTGGGCATCACGGCCGAGTTGGCTATATTTTTCGGCGATATGCTGGGCGGTCCCGCGGATCTTCACGTCCGGGCCGGAGCTATCGTAGGTGCGGCTGAGAGGATTGCCGCCCTTACGGTTGAAGTTGTTATTTCCGCCGCCGCCGCCGCTATTGTTATTATTGTTACTGCCGCGACCTCGACCGCGTTTGTTCTGCTGTCCTGGCCTCATCTATCGTTCACCAATTCTCTGTCTTCGCTGATAAGGGGCCACGCGGTCTGCCGGACAGAGCCGAACAAGACTTCGCGTGCCGCGCACAGGCCGATCAAAGCGTCCTGCCGCTTGTGAAAGTCAAATTAACTGATTCACGCACCGGGAATTGTTCAACCTTCGCAACTCTTCGAAAAGAGAAGGATCAAAGGGTTGCCCTGTAACCCGAACGAATCGCTGTTCATTCCCAGCCGTCCCAGTGCGTATTTGCAAGCTATCCCGCTTCCTCCGGAAATCCAAGCCTTTTCTTTTGCCTGCAAAATCAAGGATGATTCACGGTAAATACGAGAACCCGATCGTTGTCGCCATAATCGCGGACCGCCTCCACCAGCGTAAAGCCGGCGACGCGGAAAATCGCGGTCACGGTTTCCTTCTGATCGAACCCGATCTCGACGCCGATAACGCCGTCCTTTTCGAGGAAATCTCCTGCACTCGCTGCAATCGCGCGATAGGCTTCGAGCCCATCCGGACCTCCATCTAGCGCTGCCAGCGGATCGAAATCCCGGACTTCCGGGTCCAATGCGGGGATAACATCGCTTCGTATATAGGGCGGATTTGACACGATTATGTCGAACCGGCCGGAAATTGCGTCGAACCAATGGCTGCGGACCGCCCGAAATCTCTCGGCCATTCCCAGCCGCGCCGCGTTCCGCGCCGCCGTCTGCAGGGCATCCTGCGAAATATCGCTGCCGATCCCCTGGGCCTTTGGGCTTTCCTTCAGCAGTGCCAAAACGACCGCTCCGGTTCCGGTACCAAGATCGAGAATACGTGCCGAACCCTTGTCTGCGACAATCTGCCTCACATAGGCAAGCATCGAATCCACCAGGATTTCGGTGTCCGGGCGTGGCTCCAGCGTTTCCTTCGAAATCAGGAGCTCCATGCCGTGGAATTCACGTAATCCTAATATGCGGTGCACGGGCTCCCGTTTCAAGCGGCGCTCGACCGCTTTCGAGATCCGGGAGATTTCCTCCTCCGTCAGCAGCCGCTCGCCGCCGGTAAAAACTTCCGTCGACGAAAGCCCGAGCAACCCGCCAATAAGCAGCCGCGCCTCGATCGCCGCATCCGGCAGGCCCGCCGCCGAGAACCGCGATCTGGCATCCGTGACGGCTGCTCCGAGCGTCGTCATCCGTGTTGCTCGCCGAGCTGCGCCAGCTGGCCGGCCTGGTAGTCAGAAATCAGCGCATCGACCACTTCGTCGATATCACCTTCCATCATCCGGTCGAGCTTGTAGAGCGTCAGGTTGATGCGGTGGTCGGTCACCCGCCCCTGCGGAAAATTATAGGTGCGGATGCGCTCGGACCGATCGCCGGAGCCGACCTGGCTCCTGCGGTCGGCGGAACGTTCGCTGTCCGCCTTCTGGCGCTCCATGTCGTAGAGGCGGGTGCGCAGCACCTGCATCGCCTTGGCGCGGTTCTGGTGCTGAGACTTTTCCGAACTGGTCACCACGATGCCGCTCGGCATGTGGGTGATGCGGACCGCGGAGTCCGTGGTGTTGACGTGCTGGCCGCCGGCGCCCGACGAACGCATCGTATCGATGCGGATGTCTTCCGGCCGGATTTCGATATCGATCTCTTCGGCTTCCGGCATCACCGCCACGGTCGCGGCCGAGGTGTGGATGCGGCCGCTCGCTTCCGTATCGGGCACACGCTGCACCCGGTGCACGCCGGATTCGAACTTCAGCTTGGAAAAGACGCCGCGGCCGGTCACGGTCGCGATGATTTCCTTGTAGCCGCCCGCCTCGCCTTCGCTTGCCGACAACACCTCGACCTTCCAGCCCTTGGTGGCGGCATAACGCTCGTACATGCGGAACAGGTCGCCGGCAAAAAGAGCCGCCTCGTTGCCGCCCGTTCCGGCGCGGATTTCGAGGATCGCGCTCCTCTCGTCGGCCGCATCCTTCGGCAGAAGCAGGACCTGCATGTCCTTTTCCAGCGCCTCGAGCCGTTCCTCGGCGTCCGGTAGCTCCATTTCGGCGAGTTCGTGCATCTCGCGGTCGGTGCCCTTGTCGGTCAGCATCGCCCTGAGATCGGCCACTTCGGCGATCGACTTCTCGTATTCGCGGATCTTGCGCACCACCGGCTGCAGTTCGGAATATTCGGACGCCAGCTTCACATAGACGTCGGCAGCCGGGCCTTCCGACATGCGCGCCTCGATCTCGCCGAACCGGCGTTCCAGCTCGCGCATCTTTTCGATAGGAAGCTTCGCCACCCACTAACTCCGTTTATTCTTTTTATCCGCTAGACGGGAATATTGTTGGCCTCGGCGAACCGCACAAGCAGCGCGCGGATCGGCTCCGTCGACCTTATATCGTCGAGCGCCACGTTCAATTCGGCGGACAGCTTGTCGATGTCAAGCCCGAGCAGCATCGCCTTGACCGGTCCGATCGAAGTCGGGGACATCGAAACCGAGCGGAAACCGACCCCCAGAAGCGCCATGGCGGAGAGCGGCTTGCCCGCCATCTCGCCGCACAGCGTCACCACCGTCTTGTTGCGTTCGCCGGCCCGCGCGATGTCGCGCAGAATGCGCAGGAACGGCTTGCCGAGATTGTCGAAACGATCGGAAACCCGGGCATTGCCGCGGTCCGCCGCCATGGTGAACTGGAACAGGTCGTTGGAGCCGACCGAGACGAAATCCACTTCCGCCATCAGTTCGTCGAGCTGCCACATCAGCGCCGGCACTTCGAGCATCGCCCCGAACTGCAGCTTGCGCGGCAGGCTGTGGCCGAATTTCGAAAGGTGCTGCACTTCCTTCTGCATCAGCTCGCGCACCGCGTGGATTTCCGAAACCTCGGTCACCATCGGCAGCATCATCTTGAGCTCGGCGCCGGCAGAGGCCCGGAGCAGCGCCCGAAGCTGGGTGCGCAGCAGGCCTGGACGATCGAGCGACAGGCGGATCGCCCGCCAGCCGAGCGCCGGATTTTCCTCTTCCTGGGCCCGGAAATAGGAGACAACCTTGTCGCCGCCGATATCGAGGGTGCGGAACGTCACCGGGCGGCCGGCCGCCTGCTTGATGACGTTGCGGTAGAAGCTCTCCTGCTCCTCGAGCTTCGGCATGGTCGAGGCGATCATGAACTGCAGTTCGGTGCGGAAGAGACCGATGCCGTCGGCGCCGGACTCGGCAAGCTGCGGCAGATCCACCAGCAACCCGGCATTCATCTGCAGGCTGATACGCTTGCCGTCCCTGGTGACCGGCTCGACGTCCCGCAGCGCCTTGAACTGCTCCTGCCGGCGGGCCCGCAGGCGTACCTTTTCCTCGTAGGCCTTCTGCAGGTCGAGAACCGGCCGCAGATGAATCTGGCCGTCGTCGCCGTCGATGATGATCGGATCGCCGTTTTCGGCAAGTGCCACGACACCCGCCGCCTGGCCGACGACCGGAATGCCCATGGCGCGTGCGACGATCACCACGTGGCTCGTCACCGCTCCGTCTTCGAGCACCAAGCCGCGCAGGCTGGCGCGCGGATAGTCGAGCAGTTCGGCCGCCCCCATGGCGCGGGCGAGAATGATCGCGTCCGTCGGGAAACCTTCGTCGAAGGCGCGGCCGGAAAAGCCCGTCAGCTGGCGCAGAAGCCGGTTGGCCAGGTCGTCGAAATCATGCATCCGCTCGCGCAGATAGGGATCGGTCAGGCGCATCATCCGCGCCTTGGTATCGCTCTGGACCTTCTCGACCGCGGCTTCCGCCGTCAGGCCGTTGTGGATCGCCTCTTCCATGCGGCGGACCCAGCCCTGGTCGTGGGCGAACATCCGGTAGGTTTCGAGCACCTCGCGATGCTCGCCTTCCTGGGATACTTCGCGGCGCGACAGCATGTCGTCGATCGAGATGCGCAGGGACCCGAGCGATTCCGCCAGCCGGGTCACTTCCTTCTCCGCATCTTCGTTGAGGAGATTGGTGACGACGATGCGCGGCTCGTGCAGCACCACATGGCCAAGGCCGATGCCTTCGTTATAGGCGTCGGCATCGATGGTGATGGCACGCGTCAGGTCCAGCTCGAGGCCCGGCCGGGTGATCTTCTTGAGCTCGCCGGTGGCAATCATCTCGGCGATCACCATCGCCGTGGTTTCGAGCGCCTCGACCTCGTCCTCGCGATAGTTGCGGCTCGCCTTGTTCTGGACGACGAGAACGCCAAGCGTGCGGCCGGCCCGCAGGATCGGTACGCCGAGGAAGGAATGGTAGATTTCCTCACCCGTTTCGGGGAGATAGCGGAAGGCCGGATGCGCCTGCGCATCGGAAAGGTTGAGTGGTTGCGCGGAGGCCGCGATCGTGCCGACGAGGCCCTGGCCCATCTTCAGCTGCGAAGTGTGGACGGCTTCCTTTTTGAGGCCTTCGGTCGCGTAGAGTTCGAGAACGCCGTCGGAGCGGAGCACATAGACCGAGCAAACCTCGGCCACCATGTTGCTGGCGATCTGGCGGACGATCCGGTCAAGGCGCTCCTGTGGCTCGAGCGGCTCCGCCATCAACTCGCGCAGCCGCTTCAACAGAACGCGCGGACCTGCCGACAGGTCTCTCATCGCCTATGCTCTCCCGAAACGAGGTCACCCCAGCCGCAAGACGGCGCCCACAACTGCAGGCGCGTCCAAACGGTTCATTCTCAACTCTTATCGAGACCGTACGCGGAATGCAAAGTCCGAACGGCGAGTTCGGAATAGGCACCGTCGATCAGGATCGAAATCTTGATTTCCGAGGTGGTGATCGCCTTGATGTTGATGGATTTTTCGGCAAGTGCCTTGAAAGCGTGCGCGGCAACGCCGGCATGGCTGCGCATGCCGATGCCGATGACCGAGACTTTCGCCAGACCTGATTCGGTCTGGACGACGTCGAAGCCGATCTTTTCCTTGTTGTCGTCGAGCACCTTCATGGCCTTCTGCACGTCGCCCGAAGGTACGGTGAAGGTCATGTCGGTGCGCGAACCGTCTTCCGACGTGTTCTGCACGATCATGTCGACATTGATATGCGCTTCGGCGAGCGGGCCGAAAATCGCAGCCGACACGCCCGGCCGGTCGGCAAGGCGCCGGAGCGAAATCTGCGCTTCATCCTTGGCATAGGCGATGCCGGTGACGACTTCCTGTTCCACGATTTCTTCCTCGTCGCAAATCAAAGTACCGGGCGGGTTCAAAAGGTCACCCATGCCCGGCGCATCGGGATCCTCGAAACTGGAACGCACGAAAGTGCGGACCTTGTGGACCATGGCGAGCTCGACCGAGCGCACCTGCAGAACCTTCGAGCCGAGCGACGCCATTTCGAGCATTTCCTCGAAGGAAACCTTCTTCATGCGCCGTGCCTGGGGCACGATACGCGGGTCGGTCGTATAGACGCCGTCGACGTCTGTATAGATGTCGCAGCGGTCGGCCTTGACCGCGGCCGCGATCGCCACCGCCGACGTGTCGGAACCGCCGCGGCCGAGCGTCGCGATCCGATTGTCCGGGCCGAGCCCCTGGAAGCCGGCGACGACGGCCACCTGGCCCTCGCCCATCCGCTTGACGATCTCGGAACCGTCGATCTCCATGATCCGCGCTGCCCCATGGGCGCTGTCGGTGCGGATCGGGATCTGCCAGCCCTGCCAGGACCGGGCGTTGATGCCCATCGACTGCAGGGCGATGGCGAGAATGCCGGACGTCACCTGCTCGCCGGATGCGACGACGGCGTCATATTCGCGTGCGTCGTAAAAAGGCGAGTTGGCGCCGGAGACCTTCGGCATGTCCTGAACCCAGCCGACGAGCTCGTTGGTCTTGCCGGACATGGCGGAGACGACGACCGCGACCTCGTGCCCGGCCTCAACCTCACGTTTCACATGGCGCGCGACATTGTGAATGCGTTCGAGATTGGCGACCGAAGTGCCGCCGAACTTCATGACGATGCGAGCCATACCGACAAAAACCACTGTTTCGCCAAGAGGCTCGGGAGCCTTGGGCGCCTGCTTTCAAACCGTTCCGACATCCCGTCGTTTGTGACAGGATCATCGAGTTGCGGCGTCTCTTATCGAAAAGGCTGAAAAGGCGCAATGGTCAGAACATAGCCGAACGGTACGCTTCGGTGTGAGCTTTACTTAATGCCGGGCGCAAAAAAGGCCACCCGCAGGCGGCCTCCTTGAATTTTTAGGCGGGATCAGCGGTTCGGGTTGCGGGTCATCCTCACGGCCGAACCGCGGAGGGGCCGGCTGCAGTCAACCCCGATCCCTGTAGAAACGGTCGCGATCTCCCTGCCAGACTGGCGGAAGCGGCGGCTGCCGGTCGCCCGGCCTCCAGCTGCGATCCCGGTCCCAGCGTGGAGTTCCGTCACGATCCCAGCGCGGAGGCGGGGGTGGAGGCGGGGGAAGGCGCGATTCGCGTCTCCAGTCGTAGCGATCCCAACGATCACGATCGCGGTAGAAGTCGCGGTTGCGATAGTAGCGGCCCCAATAGTTGCCGACGTCGAACGTGACCATCGGAATGCCGAGGCCCTCGTAATAGTCGGGGGCGACATAGACGCGGTTGGAACGATAGGTCGCCTGTACGTAGTTGCCCGACACCCAGCCGCGTCCGCCGACGAAGGCGACGTCGCACCAGTTGACGCTGCTCATGCAGCCGTAGATCGTTACCGCCGCACCGACCGGAATGACGTCGACGGCCGGATAGCCGGTGCTTGGCCCGGACCGCATGTTGACATTGGCTGTCGCAACCCCGCGCACGGCCGCATCCGCAATCGACGGCGCCGCGAACAGGGCGCAAAGTGCCGCAACGGACATCAGAATTTTCTTCACGGGCTTCCTCCTGAGAAACCAATAACGCGCGAACCGGACTGACAATCTGCCGAACGGATTTCGCCGGATATCAATGTTCGAGACATTCCCATTGTTCCAGCACGGCTCTGAACGGCGCATGAATAAGCGTTTTGGCCGGGGTTAGCCTTTGGCGGGTCCGGTCGATTGCCGCTCGGCAATGTGACAAGCAAGCTCCACCCGCCGTGCCGGGTTTGCAAATCCGGTCATCCCGTCCCGTAAAAGATCGAGCGCCACGGCGCCGAGCTCGCGCATCGGTACATGCACTGTGGTCAGCGGCGGATTGAGGAAGGCGGCCTGCGGCAGGTCGTCCATGCCCATCACCGAAACGTCGCCCGGCACGGTATAACCCATCTGCTGAACCCCCATCATCGCGCCGACCGCGAGACTGTCGCCCGCCGTCAGCACGGCCGTGAAATCGAGCCCGTTCCTGCGTAACCGCTCGCTCACCGCCTGGGCGGCAAGCTCCGGCAGCCAGTCCTCGACCGGCACGACGAGATCCGGCGGACAAGGCAAGCCGTGATGTTGGAACGCATCCTGCCAACCTTCGCGGCGTCGGTCGATCGTCCGCCGGCCCGGACGCATCAGGAAGAGGATGCGTTTGTGCCCCAGCCGGATGAGATAGTCGGTGGCCAGATGCGCCGCCGATCGATTGCAGGGGGTCACGCTCGACAGCCGCATCATCGGATCGTCACCGTTGATCAGCACGACCGGCTTGCCGAAGCCGCGGGTGGCCTCGAGCATTCCTTCGTCGTCAACGGTCAGAAACAGCAGTCCCGCGACGTCCGGATCGACCAGTGCCTCTTCCAGCACCACCTTTTCCTCCGACTGATCAGCGACCGCGCGGGTGACGATGTCGAGCCCGAGCGCCTGCGCCCGATCCCGTAAGCCCTCCAGCACATAGAGCGTGAACTGGTTGCGCACGTAGTCGATCATCGCCGCGCTCGAAGCTGCCAGGATCACCTTCTTGCCGGCGACCGGAGTCGGCATTGCGTAATTGGCGTCTTTCGCCGCCTCCATGATCCGCTGGCGGATGTCCGCGCGCACGCCCTTCTCGCCGGCCAGCGCCCGCGACACGGTGGAGAGCGACACGCCCACCTTTCCCGCAATATCCTCCAGCCGCACCCGCCGGCTTTTCTTGCCGCGCTTGCCCGGCACGATCGTCGCCGCCATGACATCCTCCCATCATCGATGCGCACACTGCAAAAAATTTTCAGATTGCGCAATCAATTTTCAGATGTTTTCATGAAGGCACGCTTGGGAGAAGCGGATCGCAATGCTGCGCAGCAAATGCTGCAGCACAGGGAGGAATTGAGACATGGGCCTTTCAGCCCGGGACATCCGTGAAAAGCTTGACCGCCTCGTGACCGGCATGACCGGGCTTCGCGACGATGGCCGTTTCCACGAACCCAATCTCGACGGGACCGCCGGCGACTATATCTCTTTCGAAAGCTGGGAATGGCCTCAGGGCGTGGGCCTCTACGGCCTGATCCGTCTCTGGCTGTTCACCGGCCGCGACGACCTGAAGGCGCTGATCGAGAATTGGTATTCGGCCCGCATCGAAGCCGGGCTCCCGACGCTCAACGTCAACACCACGGCGCCGATGCTCGGCCTTTCCGTCCTCTGGCGCGAAACCCGCGACCCGCGCTGGAAGCCGGTTCTCGACGCCTGGGCAGACCGCGTCGTGAGCGAGATGGGCCGCACCGAGGAAGGCGCCTTCGAGCACCACGTCTCTGACAAGGTCAACAACGACGAGCTCTGGGACGATACGCTTTATATGGTCGCCCTCTTCCTCGCCTCCTACGGCGAGGCGAGCGGTCGCCGCGAACTGGTCGATGAGGCATCAAAACAGTTCCTCGTCCATTCCCGTTACCTCGCCGACACGAAGACCGGCCTCTGGTTCCATGGCTGGACGTTCCAGGGCCGCCATAATTTCGCGGAAGCTCGCTGGGCGCGCGGCAATGCCTGGATCACCGCCGGCATGCTCGACCTTTTCGACCTCGCCGAGGTTTCGAAACCGGTAAAAGATTTCCTGCTCGGCGTGCTGACGGCGCAGGTCAACGCATTGCTGCCGCTGCAGGCCGCTTCCGGCGCCTGGCGCACTCTGCTCGACGACCCGTCCTCCTACGAGGAGATCTCGGCGACGGCGGGTTTTGGTTACGGCCTGCTCAAGGGTTACCGCCTCGGTCTCGGCACCCCTGAATGGCGCGCCGCCGGCCTCAAGGCCGTTGAAGCGGTGCTTGCCAATATCGACGAAACCGGCACCGTGCTCAACGTTTCCTATGGAACGCGCATGGGCCATGATCTGCAATTCTATCGGGATATTCCCATCCAGCCGACCGGCTACGGACAGGCGCTTTCGATCCTGTGCCTCTCCGAAGCCATCCGGCATGTGGAACCGGGAGGCGAGACAGCATGACGATGAAGGTTCTCTACGGGGCTGGCCCCAACAACATCAAGACCTATGACACCGCCCGCCTGCGGGCCGAATTCCTGATGGAAGACCTGTTCCAGGCCGACAGGGTGAGCTTCACCTACACCCATGTCGACCGCTTGATCGTCGGAGGCGCTGTTCCGGTATCGTCGACGCTGAGCTTCGGTTCGGGCGAAGAGATCGGCACGCCTTTCCTGCTGTCGGCCCGTGAAATGGGCATCGCCAATCTCGGCGGCACCGGCGTCGTCTCGGTCGACGGCAAGAGTTTCACCCTGGAAAACCGCGACGTGCTCTATGTCGGCCGCGGCGCAGAGCAGATTTCTGTCGCCAGCGCCTCGGCCGACAAGCCGGCCCGGTTCTACATGAACTCCGTTCCTGCAGGCGCCGACATTCCGCACCGCCTCATCAAGCGGTCGGAATCGAAGATGCTGACATTCGGCGATCCCAAGCGCGCCAATCTGCGGAACCTGCGCATGTACATCCACCCGGAAGTCACGCCGTCCTGCCTGCTTCTGCTCGGCATCACCGACCTTGCCGACGGCAGCATCTGGAACACCATGCCGCCGCATCTGCATGAGCGCCGCATGGAAGCCTATTGTTATTTCGACCTGCCCGAAGAGGAACGGGTCATCCACCTGATGGGCCGCCCGGAAGAGACGCGCCATCTCGTGGTCAAGAACCTCGACGCGGTTCTCTCGCCCGCCTGGTCGATCCATATGGGTGCCGGCACCGCGCAATACGCCTTCGTCTGGGGCATGACCGGCGAGAACCAGGAATATAACGACGTGGCCCCCGTGGCCCTGAGCGAGCTGAGATAAGACTGCCATGAATCCCGAAGCAAACTGGATGCGAAAGACGTTGAGGCCGGGCGAAGCCGTCCGGTACTGGCAGCTCGGCCGCATCGCCGAAGAGCGTTTCGACGTGCCCGATGCCCCGATGAAGGGCGAGATGGACCCGTTCTTCTTCCTGACCAAGGTCAAGAACTTCATTCCGCACGAATATCCGTGCCGCACCATCTTTGCAGACACCTATCGCGGCAAGCGCCCGGATGTCCGCGGCTCCTTCGATGCCACCCGCTGGTGGCTGCCTTTCGGTTCGCCGCGGCTCGATCTCTCCGGCTTCTGGTTCCGCCCGACCCGGCTCGCCACCTGGACCCGCACTTATATAGAGGCGGAAACTGCCGGCACGGCAAAGATCCGCCTCGGCACCTGCGGCGGCGCCGTCATCTGGGTCAACGGCACGGAAGCCGGCTGGATGGCGCCCTACAGCCGCAATCTCGAAGCCAAGCAGGAATTCGAACTGCCGCTGGTCGCCGGCCTCAACGAGATCACGCTGTTCTTCGACGACCTCGCCGAGCGTGACGCCCGCTATTTCTATCAGTTCGACTATCTCTCCGGCCCGGCTGCCAGTGTCGCCATGCCGGTTCCGGTCACGAGCCCCGTCGCCGCAAGCCTGGAAAAAGCGCTCGACACCATGTATTTCGACCGCCAGCATTATTTCGGCGGCGATATCACCCTGCTTCTCTCCGCGCCCCTGCCGGTCGAGGTTAAGGTCAATGTCGCGGTCGAAGGCGATTTCATGTCGCGCGAGCGCTTCGATTTCGACTTCACCCTGGCCGCCGGCGCCACAAGCCTCAATATCGGCCCGTCGGAAAAGGCGCCCGCCGACTTCCGCCACTTCCGCATTACCCTCAATGCCGGCGGCTTCGTGGTGTCCCGTTCGCTCGGCGTCGAGATCTGTCACGCCGAAAGCCAGGGGCAGGCTCCTGCATCGCTGAGCGATCGCATCACCGAGACCTTGGCGCAAATCTCGGAAAATTCCGAACGCGATACGGTCCGCGCCTTCGCCCGTCTGGCAAGCGGCCGTTCCGGCCCCGATACGGATGCGATGATCGAGGAAATCCTGCCCTCGATCGAGGACTGCCACGACTGCGCCGACTTCTCGCTGGTGCCGCTCATCTGGTCGCGCACCGTCTGGGGCAAGGACATCAACGAGAAGACCCGTGCCCGCATCGACGGTGCCATCCTCAATTACCGTTACTGGATGGATGAGCCGGGTAACGACGTGCAATGGTATTTCTCCGAAAACCATGCGCTGCTGTTCCACACCTCGGCCTATCTCGGCGGCAGTCTCTTGCCCGACGCCACCTTCGTCCGCTCCGGCCGCAAGGGTGCGGAGCAGGCAAAGGTCGGTGCCGCCCGCGTCCGCGCCTGGCTCGACCATTTCGAACATTGGGAAATGGCCGAGTTCAACTCGGCCCCCTATTTCCCGATCGACCTCAAGGGCCTGACGGCGCTTGCCGCCCTTTCGCCTGACAAGGATATCGCCGACCGCGCCAAGGCCGGCATCGTCCGCCTCTGCGAAATCATCGCCCGCTCCGCCCATCACGGCATGGTGACGGCAGCGCAAGGCCGCTCCTACGAGCACACGCTCTGCGCCGGCCGCTCGCTGGAACTGTCCGGCGTTGCCCGCCTGCTCTGGGGCAAGGGCTGGTACGGCCGCCGCGTCCACTGCCTGCCGCAGATGGCCGTCTGCCTGCGCGACCATGGCCTCGAAATCCCGGCAGAATTCGCGGCGATTGCCGATCACCGCGGCAGCCAGCACCAGGAATGGCGTTTCGCCCAGGGCGAAAACGCGTTTGCGGCGCTCTATCACTACAAGGGCGAGCACTTCGCCATGGGTTCGACGGTTCATTACCGCTGGGACGAATGGGGTTACCAGGAGACCATCCTGCACCTGCGCCTCGGCGACAAGCCGGAAGCTGCGATCTGGATCAACCATCCGGGCGAGACCATCCAGTTCGGCTATGGCCGCCCGTCCTACTGGGGCGGCTGCGGCACCATCCCGCGTGCCCAGCAGTATCGCGGCCTCGCCGTCCTCGAATTCACTACCTATGAGGAACAGCCGGATTTCACCCATGCCTGGTTTCCCAAGGCCGAGTTCGACGAAACACTCGTTTCCGGCGGCGTGGCGCTTGCCCGCTCCGGCAAGGGCGCCGTCATGCTGCGCACCGCCTCGAAGCTGGAGGCCGTCACCGACGGTCCGTCGGCAGGGGCTGAACTACGCCAATACGGCCAGAAGACACGCTGGATCGTCCGCGTCTGCGAAGCGGACAATCTCACTGCCGTCGAGTACCGCTTCAGCGGGCTCGCCCCGAGACAGGAAGCCGACGGCACCGTCGTTGTCGAGGACCCGGAATATGGTACCGTCCGCTTCAGGAAAGACGGCTCCGTGGAAGCCGAAGGCCGCGTGATCGCGCGGGCGGATTACACAGTAAAAGGCGAAGCGACGATGCTGAGCGCTTCGTGATCTAAAAACCGGACGGGTGGAGGCCCATCCATTAAGAGGAGGAAATGAGCATGAAAACCAAATCGCTTCTGGCGGGCGCTGCGCTCGCCCTTCTCATGTCGACGGCAGCACATGCCGGCGACGTGCGGATCATGTGGTATTCTGACGGCGTCGAAGGCGACGTCATGAAGGACCTCGTCGGCCGTTTCATGAAGGAAAACCCGGGCATCAACGTCATCCTCGACAACGTTGCCTACAGCGTCATCAAGGATCAGCTGCCCGTGCAGCTCGAAGCCGGCAACGGCCCGGACATCGCCCGCGTCACGGCGATCAAGGACCTCTCCAGGCACTGGCTCGACCTGCGCCCGCTGGTCAAGGACGCCAAGTACTGGGACGATAATTTCGGCGCCCAGGCCGACTGGATGCGTCCGGACGGCTCCAAGCAGATCTCTGGCTTCATGACGCAGATCACCCTGACCGGCGGTTATGCCAACAAGACCCTGTTCGACCAGGCCGGCGTTCCGCTTCCGGGCCCGAAGGCCACCTGGGAAGAATGGGCGGCTGCTTCCAAGAAGGTCAAGGATAGCCAGAAGCTTCCCTTCGCCATGGCGATCGACCGCTCCGGTCACCGCCTGACCGCTCCGCTCCTGTCCTACGGCGCCAACTATGTCGGCAAGGACGGCAAGCCGGCACCGCTCGACAAGGGCGCCAAGGACTTCCTGACCAAGTTCGTCGGTTGGGTCGGTGAAGGCTCCTTCGCCAAGGACGTCTGGGTCTCCGCAGCCGGCTCGACCTACCGCGCCGCGGCCGAAGACTTCATCAACGGCCAGCTCGCCTTCTACTATTCCGGTTCCTGGCAGGTGGCGAACCTCACCACCAAGATCGGCAACAGCTTTGACTGGGTGGCGACCGGCAGCCCCTGCGGCCCGGCAGCCTGCACCGGCATGCCCGGCGGCGCGGCGCTCGTCGCCGTGAAATACACCAAGAACCCGAAGGACGTCGCGGCCGTCATGGACTGGTTCGCCCAGGAGAAGATCGTCAAGGAATTCTCCGAGCGCACCCTCTTCCTGCCCGGCCACAAGGGCGTCGTCGACAAGGGCGGCCTCGACTTCAAGACCGACAACGCCTTCGCCAAGGCTGCCCTGACCAAATATGTCGAGGCATCCAAGACCACGGCCGACACCGCCCTGAAGCTGCCCGGCTGGCGCTGGTCCGACACGGTCTATGCCGCGGTCGTCACCCGCGTCGGTCAGACGCTGGCCGGCGAACTGAAACTCGATGACGCTTTCACGCGCATCGACGCCGACATCGCCCAGAAGGTCAAGGACAGCGGCCTTTGATGACAGCATTGGGGTGAGCCTCTCACCCCGCCTCCGCTCCGCTCGGCGCACCCTCTCCCCGCAGGCGGGCGAGGGTGACCGGCGACGGCGCGGCAAATCCCTTCTCCCCGCCTGCGGGGAGAAGGTGCCGGCAGGCCGGATGAGGGGCGAGCCTCGTCATTCGGACAAGAAGACAAGGAGGGATGGAATACGAACATGAGCACGACGTCTCTCACCGACCGTCTCGGCAGCCTTCTCATGGCGCCCGTGCATCTCCTGATGCGCATCATCGACATACCGCTCCGCGCCGTTCAGAAAGCGGCCGGTATCGGCGGCATGGCGGCCGTATTCCTTGCCCCGAACATGCTGATCTTCGGCATTTTCGTGCTCCTGCCCCTCGTCATCAACTTCGTCTATTCGATGACCGGCGGCACGGCCTTCTTCCTTTCCGAGCGCAATTTCATCGGCGCCGAGCAATATCAGCGCCTCTTCACCTGCACGAACTACCTCGACCCGATGTCCTGCCAGGAGGATGCCTTCTGGACCGCCGTCGGCAACACCTTCTGGTTCGTGATCCTGCAGGTGGCGCTGATGATCGGCCTGTCGCTGATTACGGCATTGATCCTCAACCGCGATCTCGCCGCCCGCTCCTTCTGGCGCGCCGTGTTCTTTTTCCCGGTCCTCCTGTCGCCCGTCGTCGTCGGCCTGATCTGGAAGTGGATCCTGCAGCGCCAGGGCCTCCTGAATTTCGGCCTCTACCAGTTCGGCATCGAGCCCTATACCTGGCTTACCGACCGCAACTGGACCTTCATCGCCACGATCGGCGTCTCGATCTGGGCGCATATGGGCCTCTACACGCTGATCCTGCTCGCCGGCCTGCAGGCGATCCCGAAGGATCTCTATGAAGCTGCCGAAATGGACGGCACCAAGCCCGCGCGTGTCTTCCGGCGCATCACGCTGCCGCTTCTCGCGCCGAACCTTCTGGTCGTCGTTGTCCTCGCCCTGATCAAGGCCGTTCAGATCTTCGACGAGGTCTACGTGTTGACCGGCGGCGGTCCGGGCACCAGCACGCTCTATCTGACCCAGTACATCTACGAGACCGGCTTTGCCTCGACGCTCCGCAATCCGGGCCTCGCCGCCGCCGCCTCGATCCTGATGGGCCTCGTGCTCGTCGTCTTGACACTGATCCAGCTCGGCATAGGCCAGCGTGGCGAAAAGAAGGGGAAACGCTGATGGGTGTCGCCTCTCGCTTCATTCTGCGCCGCCGCGGCGGCAAAAGCTGGCACTGGACGGATATCGTCACCTGGGTCTGGCTCGTCGGCGGCCTGATCATCATGTTCGGTCCGGCCGTCTGGCTCGCCTTTTCGTCCTTCAAGACGCCGGCAGCCCTTGCCGAATTCCCGCCGTCCATCCTGCCCTATGTCACCAGCCAGGCGACGGTCCAGGGTTACGACAAGCCATTGCAGCTCTTCGACGCCAAGATGCCGGACGGTTCGACCAAGGTGCTGGCCGAGGTGCGCCGCATCGGTCTCGTCGCCCAGATGGTCGATCCGACGACGCCCGGAGAAATCGTCCGCGTCAACATCGGCGACCGCACGCCGGTCCGCTCGGTCTCGTTCGCCACGGAAAACTACACGACGCCCTTCACCCAGTTCGATTTCCTGCGCTACCTGTGGAACTCGGTCTTCGTGACGGTGACGGCGACGCTGATCACCCTGATCGTCAATTCCATGGCCGCCTTCGCGCTGTCGAAATACGAGTTCAAGGGCCGCAGCCTGGCGATGCTGATCATTCTCGCGACGCTGATGGTGCCGCTTTCGGTGATCATGGTGCCGCTCTATTCGATCATCTCGTCGCTCGGCCTGTTCAACAATCTCTGGGGCGTCATCCTGCCAACGGTCGCGACACCGACCGGCGTCTTCATCCTGCGCCAGTACATGCTGACCATCCCGGACGAGCTGATCGACGCCGCGCGCATGGACAAGGCGTCCGAATGGCAGATCTACTGGCGCATCGTCCTGCCGCTGACGGCACCGGCGCTCGCGGTTCTGGCGATCTTTTCGGTCGTCTGGCGCTGGAACGACTTCCTGTGGCCGTTGATCGTATTGTCGCGGCGCGAACTCTACACCCTGCAAGTGGGCCTGAGCATCTATTCCGGCGAATTGAACGTCCAGTGGCACTTCATCCTGGCAATGACGGTCGTGACAATGATCCCCGTCGTGCTGGTCTTCATCTTCCTGCAGCGTTTCATCACCACCGGCATTGCCGGCACCGGCCTGAAGTAAGGATCCCCGATGGGCGAGATCACACTCACCAAAATCAAGAAGTCCTTCGGCGCGGTTGACGTCCTGAAGGACATCGACCTCGATATCAAGGACGGCGAGTTCATCGTTTTCGTCGGCCCGTCCGGCTGCGGAAAATCGACCTTGCTGCGCACCATCGCCGGCCTTGAAAAGGTCACCGGCGGTGAGATCGAGATCGACGGCAAGCGCGTCAACGAAGTGTCCGCTGCCGACCGCGGCCTTGCCATGGTCTTCCAGTCCTATGCGCTCTATCCCCACATGAGCGTGCGCCAGAACCTCGCCTTTGGCCTTGAAAATTCCAATATGCCCAAGGCCGAAGTGGCCGAGCGCATTACCGAAGCCGCCCGCATGCTGGAGATAGAAGCCTACCTGGAACGCCGGCCCGGCCAGCTTTCCGGCGGCCAGCGCCAGCGCGTCGCGATCGGCCGCGCCATCGTGCGCCGCCCGACCGCCTTCCTGCTCGACGAGCCGCTGTCGAACCTCGACGCCGAACTGCGCGTCTCGACCCGCGCCGAGCTCGCAGCCCTCCACGCACGCCTCGGCTCGACGATGATCTACGTCACCCACGACCAGGTGGAGGCGATGACATTGGCCCACCGCATCGTGGTCATGCGCGCCGGCAAGATCGAACAGGTCGGCACCCCGCTCGACCTCTACAACACGCCCGCCAACCGCTTCGTCGCCGGCTTCATCGGCGCACCTCACATGAACTTCCTGGCCGGCGAAGTCGCCGAGCTGGAGACCGGCACGGCGACGCTTGCGACCGCGGGCGGCCACCGCCTGCTCGTGCCGTTCTCGGGCCATTCCCTGTCCGTCGGCGAAAAGCTGACGATCGGCATCCGCCCGCAGCACATCACGCTCGCCAATGATCCGGGAAGCCTCAAGGTCAAGGTGCGCCTCGTCGAAGCACTCGGCTCCGAAACGGTCATCCACGCCGATCTGAACGGCGAAAAACTCCTCGCTGTCGTTCCCGGCCAGAAGCTGATTTCGCCGGGCGACGAAACCTACCTCTCCGTCGCCGGTGCGCCGCTGCACCTGTTCGACCGGAACGGATTGAGGGTGAAGGGGAGCTAGTCCTCCCCCTCATTCCTTCGGGTCGAGCTACACCGGACGGTGGAATGGCCGGTCGGTCGCACGGGCGCTACAATCCCTCACCAACCATAGCGGGAGGAGGGGTTTCGATGTTGCGCGCTTTTCTGATTCTATTGCTGGCCATGGTCTTTGCCGGACCGGCCACGCTATCACCGGCCAACGCCCAGACCAGGATGGTCAAGGCCAAACCGACACCCGCATCGATGGCGGCCGGCGAGGCCGTCTTGTTCGACGACAAGAGCTGCCCGGCAGGCATGATCGCTCGTTATACCAAGGCGCAGCGCAAGGAGCAGATTTCCAAGAGATGCGTACATCTGAACGGCACGCGGTAGGCGTAGGCCCCAGGCGAGTATCCGCGTCATCTGAAAGATGCTCGCCTGATGCCGTCAGAGATACCCTTTGAAAAAGGCCAGAACCGCCCTCCGCATCGCTTGTGTCTCGCGATGCCCGACCTCTGCCTCCGGCAGGAACACCAGCGCACCGAGCGCTTCCGCCCTCAGATAGGCGGCTTCCGTCTCGGCAAAGGCGCGCTCCACCGCGTCAGGCGGCGTCAGCGGATCGTCCCAGCCGACGCAGATCAGCTGCGGCCGCGGTGCCACCAGCCCGGCAATTTCGCCGATCGAGGTTTCCCTGAGCAGCCCCGGCACGGTCAGGTAATGCCCGTGCAGATCATGGGCGCCGATTTCGACCAGCGTCGCGAAATCCGCGTAGCAGCATAGGTGCGCGTTCGCCTTCACCCTCGGATCAATCGCCGCCAGGAAATAGGCAAGCGTCGCCCCCATCGACAGGCCCGTAACGCCGATCCTTTGCGGATCGACTTCCGGCCGGCCGGCGAGCCAGGTCAGCGCCGCCGCCTGTTCGGAAAGCATCTGCCCGAACAGCGTTTTGCCGTGCCAGAGCGCCGCCTTGGTCGCCGCATCCTCCGTCACCCCGGCCCGCTCGCCAAACGTCGGCATGTCGATGCAAAGCGCCACATATCCTTCGCGCGCCAGAACCGGCCCGGGGGCATCGAGCAGAGCCGGCCGGCCGTCGATCAGTTCGGATGCGCCGATATCCCAGCGGGCGCCATGCGCATGCGCATAGACGATCGCCGGGCCGCGGGTGAGGAAACCTTCGCTCGGCCGGGTGAGGAAACCCCGAACCTCCGCGCCATCCTCGAGCCGAAAACGCAACCTTTCGACAATATAGCCGTCGTGGATCTCCGCGGAACTGTCCGCCAGCGTCATGGAGACCTCCTCGAAGGCAAGCAGCTCCTTCAATCGCTCAACCGTGATCGCCATCTTGCCCTCCTCCCGGTGCGCCATCCCTCCCCTCCAGAGAGGATGACCGCCATCTGTGCCTGCCAGATTTTCAAAGACATAGACGAAATCGCCCGTCGCCGCATCAGGCCCGGCGGGTCCGCCACTACGAAAATTTCGGCCCCATCCTCCGGCTATCGAGGCAGAGGATGGAACAGCGCCCGGACGCCGACTGCGTTAGCGATCCTCAGTGGACGGTGTCAAAAAGACGCTGACCATCGCAGAACTCTTGACTTCCGCGCCCTATCATCCGACTTCAAACGCTGAAACGAAGGGATGACGACCATGACCGAAGCCGCCCGCAGCACGATCGACCAGAGCGAAGTCGACCGGTTTTCCGCAATGGCCGCGGAGTGGTGGGACCCGACTGGCAAGTTCAAGCCGCTCCACAAGTTCAACCCCGTGCGGCTCGCCTATCTCCGCGACCGCATCTGTGAAAATTTCGGCCGCGACCCGAAGAGCCATCTGCCGCTTTCCGGCCTGCGCATCCTCGATATCGGCTGCGGCGGCGGCCTGCTCTCCGAGCCGATCGCCCGCATGGGCGCGACCGTCGTCGGCGCCGACCCGTCCGAAAGGAACATCGGCATCGCCTCCACCCATGCCGCCGAGACCGGGACGTCTGTCGACTATCGAGCCGTCACCGCCGAGCAGCTCGCCGAAGCCGGCGAGACGTTCGACGTCGTGCTAAACATGGAGGTGGTCGAGCACGTCGCGGACGTCAATTTCTTCATGACGACCTGCGCCAACATGGTCCGCCCCGGCGGCCTGATGTTCGTCGCCACCATCAACCGCACCTTCAAGGCCGGAGCGCTGGCGATCTTCGCCGCTGAAAACATCCTGCGCTGGCTGCCCCGCGGCACCCATCAATACGAAAAGCTGGTCCGCCCGGAAGAGCTCGAAAGACCGATCTCCTCAGCCGGCATGGAAATCATCCATCGCACCGGCGTCTTCTTCAATCCGCTGCAGGACCGCTGGAACCTGTCGCCGGACATGGACGTCAACTACATGATGCTGGCCAAGCGGCCGGCGTGATGGAAATTCGTGGCGCCTGTGGTACCATGTCGGAGTAGAAGGAGCTGCATATGCCGCAAGTAACAGTAAAGCTTGACGCAGTCCTGGATAGCCACATCCAAGATGCTATCGAACGAGGTGAAACTAAGTCACGCGATCGATATATCGAGGACGCGCTCCGTGATCGCTATCTCCGCGACCTCCAAAGACAGAAGCTACATGAGTCTCTTGATCGGGCGATAGCCGACGCCGATGCGGGTCGCGTCACCCCACTCGAAGAGGCCTTCGATCGCATCTTGAGCGACCTCGAAAAGTAGGGAAAGCCCGTGAAAGTCGTCATCACGGACGAAGCGCTTTCGGACATTTCCTCAATCACAAAATTTATCAGGAAAGATAATCCTCCGCGGGCGATCTCATTCGCACTGGAATTAGGGAAGCCTGCCGCCAGCTCGGAAATTCACCGGGCGCTTTTGCCGCTTTATCAGACTATCCGGAAAGCGGGATCAGGCGACGCCCCTACGGCAACTATGTGATCCTGTACAGGATCGGCGGCGCGACGGTTGAGATCCTCCATATCTTCCACGGCGCCCAGGACTACGAGAGCGTCCTCTTTCCGAAAGAGTAGCCATCCCCAACCCCGCCACGCACGCTGGTCTCTCCCCGATCGCCAGCCGCTCGTTCAGTTCGCGTCTTCGGGAATGATCGGCAACGGCGCGATTTCGATGCCCTCGTCGAGTAGCTCGCGCACCTCGCCGAGGCTCGCCTGGCCGATGATGCCGCGGGCATCCGCCTCGCCGTAGTGGATCTTGCGGGCTTCCTCGGGAAATTTTTCGCCGACGTCCTCGGCATTGGCCTTGATCGCCGCCACGGCTTCCTTGAGCTTGGCGATAGCCTCCTGGCGGGCGAGGTCCATCACCATCGCCTGCTTCTCTTCCTTCTTTCGGGCGGTCGAAACTGAGGGCGCCATCAGCGTCTTGGAAATGGAAGCGGAATTGCAGACCGGACAGGTGAGGAACCCGCTCGCCACCTGCCGGTCGAAATCGGCGCCTTCCGAAAACCAGCCTTCGAACGTGTGGGCGTTCTCGCAGGAGAGGGAATACTTGATCAAGCGGCCACCTCTCCCGCCGCGTCCGTAACCGCATCGAGCGAGAACTCGCGGGCGTTCTTGAGGTTCGGGATCTTTCCCCGGGCCGCAGCAACGGCGGCAATATCGATCTCGGCGAGCACGATGCCTTCGCCGGTGCCGCCGGCGGATGCCAGCATCCTGCCCCAGGGATCGACGATCATCGAATGGCCAAATGTCTCGCGGCCGTCTTCATGCACGCCACCTTGAGCGGCGGCGATCACGAAGGCACCGTTCTCGATCGCACGGGCACGCAGCAGGATTTCCCAATGGGCCTCGCCGGTCTGGCGGGTGAAGGCGGCCGGCACGGTCAGGATTTCGGCGCCGGCCAAGGCTTCGGTGCGGAAAAGCTGCGGGAAACGGACATCGTAGCAGATTGCAAAACCGAGCTTGCCGAACGGCAGGTCGGCAACCCGCGCTTCGCTGCCGGGCTCGTAAGCGGAGCTTTCGCGCCAGCTCTCGCCATTGTCCAGATCGACATCGAACATATGGATCTTGTCATAGGTGCAGATCTGCCGGCCGCTGGGCGCAAACAGGAAGGCGCGATTGGCAATCTTGCCGCCGTCGACGGCGATCGCCGTCGAGCCGATATGTAGATGGATGCCGAGTTCGCTCGCAAGGCTGCGGGCGGTCGAAACGATGATGTCGCCCGCCTCGTCGCGCAGCACGGCGCGCATAGCCTTGCGGTCCCGCTGCAGGAAGCCGGTCATCTCCGGGGTCTGGATATAAACCGCCCCATGCGCCGCAGCCTCGCGGACCAGCCGCGCCATGTCGGCAGCGTTCTTTTCCGGATCGACGCCGGAGCACATCTGGATGGCGGCAGCCTTGAAAGCCATGGAGGATACCTCTCAGTTCGCCAGCATCGGGTCCAGCCTGCCGGCCCGGTCGAGTGCGTGCAGATCGTCGCAACCGCCAACATGCGTGCCGTCGATGAAGATCTGCGGGAAGGTCGAGCGACCGCTCGCCTTGCCGATCATCTCCTGGCGCAATTCCTGCGAATAAGTGGCGTCATGCTCGGTGTAGGAAACGCCTTTCGTCTCCAGCAATGCCTTGGCGCGTGCGCAGTAACCGCAATATTCGCGGGTATAGATAGTGACCTCTGCCATGATCGTCTCCGGGCGCGGCCAGGCGGGAATGGGCCGCGCGCAATAGTGTCTTCTTCTGTCATATAGGCCCGGTAACAGCCATTGCAAAGGTCAAAACCGTGACCTCGGCGGCGCCGGCTCGTCTCAATGCGCGCGTGGCGGATGAAACCGTCGCACCGGTCGTATAGACGTCGTCGACCAGCACCAGCCGCTTGCCGAAGACGCGGTCCTCATGGCCTGGTGCGATCGCGAAAGCCGCCCGCACGTTGTCCTCGCGGGCCCGCGCCGAAAGCCCCACCTGCCGGTTCGTGCGTTTGACGCGGATGAGTGTGGACGGCAGGAACGGCTGGCCGGATTTTCGCGATAGATGCCGGGCAAGCTCCGCCGCCTGATTGAATTTCCGCGAGGCGAAACGCGAGCGATGCAGCGGCACCGGCAGGATGCCGTCGCAGTTTGCGACGTAACCATCGGAGGCACGCAGCATCCACCCGGCCATCATACCCGCGAGATCGGTGCGGTCGCGATATTTCAGCGAATGGACGAGGTCGCGGGCCGCGCCCTCGAAGATTGCCGCCGAACGCAGGCGGTCGAAGACGGGCGGTTCGGCAATCGCCTGCGCCGACAGAATGCCAGGCCCCGGATCGTAGGAGAACGGCAGGCCGAGCGTCTCGCAATAGGGCCGCTCGATGAACCGGATTTCCCGCCAGCAGGTGGGGCAGAAGCCCTGATGCGCGCCCGTTCGCACACCGCAGCCGGGACAGGTCGGAGGATAGACGAGGTCGCCTACCCATCTCGTCCACCCCACGGCAAACGATGTTAAAAGTCGCAGGGCATTGACGTTGGGCTCGGCGGACATGACTTGACAATAGCGGACGGAGCGCGCCTTTGCGACGGCAGAATACGAGTGGACGGCCATGGAAATTCTTTTCGACGAACAGCTGATAGGTGCACGGCGCAGACGCGCGATAACCGCCAAGGACAGCAATGCCGCCTTCCTTCTGGACATTGCCGGCCGCGAGCTTGCAGACCGGCTGGCGGTCGTCGAACGGCAATTCGAGACCGCGGTCGAACTTCATGGCGGAACCGGCATCGCCGCTCGCGAGGCGCTGGCCACCGGCAAGATCGGCACCGTGAGCCGTATCGAGACCGATGCCGCTTTCGCAAGGCCCGGAGACGCGTTCGCCACGGCTCCATTGGAAGACGTCCCACTGGAACCCGAATCCGTCAATCTGATCCTGTCGCCGCTCTCGCTGCACCTGGTCAACGACATGCCCGGCACGCTGATCCGTATCCGCCGGGCGTTGAAGCCGGACGGGCTTTTTCTAGCAGCGATTCCCGGCTCCGGCACGCTGCAGGAAATGCGCGACGTCCTTCTCTCCGCCGAGGCAGAACTGACCGGCGGCGCGAGCCCCCGCGTCATCCCGTTTGCCGATGTGCGCGATGTCGGCGCCCTGCTGCAGCGGGCCGGTTTCTCGCTGCCGGTCGTCGATGCCGAGACCTACACGGTGCGCTACGACTCGCTTTTCCCGCTGATGCGCGATCTACGCGCCATGGGCATGACCAACCCCCTCGCGGGCCGCAGTCGCGTGCCGGTCACAAGGCGTTTCTTCGTAAGGGCTGCAGAGCTTTATGCGGAACGTTATTCCGATCCGGACGGCCGCATCCGCGCGACATTTTCGATCATCTACGCATCCGGCTGGGCCCCGCACGAAAGCCAGCAGAAGCCGCTGAAGCCGGGTTCGGCCAAGATGCGGTTGGCCGAGGCTCTCAACAGTCGCAGCCCGCGCTGAACGGCCCCGACCCAAATTCAGGGAACAGGGTCGTCAACGCTGTTAGAGATGGTTTTGAACGTATTCGTCAATGCGTCGGTAAAGGTGGTGAACCCGGCGATCATCGACAGCGAGATGATCCCGATAATGAGGCCGTATTCCACGGCCGTTGCGCCGCTATTGTTCTTCAGAAGAAACCTGAAAAGGCGCATGGAATATCCTTCAATCAACATCAGCGGGCCAAAAAAGCCCCTGGTGTCAGCAGTCGCTGCCGACGCCATAGCCCTGCACGATGCAGACCGAGCCCGGCGTTTCCTGCAGCACGCTGCGCCGGATCGTATAATGTCTTGCGCCCTTTTCGCCGGGCTTGATGGAGCCCGTGCTGATCAGGTCGAAATCCTCCTGGACATGCGCCAGTCGGCGCTCATCATTGCGGCCAGCGAGCATCGGCGTCACGATCAGTGAAAGAGCGATCGCGGCCGTCCCGAACAGAAGAGCGATATTGAGCGCGCCGGTTTTGCCGGAGCCATGCGTCGCCCGCTGACGGACCCGCACAGTTTTCCAGAATTCCTCGTCCATGCCTTCTAAAGCCTCATCAACGCGTTACCGGATAAGCCTTGAAGGTGCCACAATCGGCTAAACGATCCCTTAACGCCGTATGAATTCGGCGGCTCTAATTTTATCGATTAGAGCAGATCCTGCAGGATCGGGATCAGCGGCTCGTCGGCCGGCGGCATCGGGTAATCCCTGAGTGCGTTCGGCCGCACCCATTTGATGGCCTGCCCTTCCCTTCCCGTCGGAATGCCTTCGAAGCGACGGCAGATATAGAGCGGCATCAGGAGGTGGAAGGTCTCGTAGGTGTGGCTGGCGAAGGTGAGCGGCGCCAGGCAGGGAATCCTGGTCTTGATGCCGAGTTCTTCCTCGAGCTCGCGCACCAGCGTCTCCTCGGGCGTCTCACCGAGCTCTACCTTGCCGCCGGGAAACTCCCAGAGGCCGGCCAGCGACTTGCCTTCGGGACGCTGCGCCAGAAGGATGCGGCCGTCGGTATCGATCAGCGCGCAGGCGGCGACGAGCAGTATCTTGCGGGGGGCGTCGCTCATGCCTGGCTTTCCTGCCGCCAGTAACGGTATTCGTAGGCCTTGCGGAAGCCGAACCTCCGATAGAGCGCCATCGCCGGTTCGTTGGTCGAGACGACCTGCAGCCAGGCCGAACGCGCACCGCTGATACGAGCCCAGCGTAGCGCCGAAGACAGGATTTCGGTGCCGAGACCCTCGCGCCGATGCGCCTGGGCCACGGCAAAGGAGATGATGCCGGCAAGATCGTTGTCCTGGACGCAGAGCGCCACGGCCGCGGCTCCTTCCTGCGGATTCTCCTTGATGAAGAAGCCGGAGGTCGGCTTGATCGAACTCAGGATCTCGGCAAGCGCCGGCTTCAGCGCCGGATCTTCGTTATCGATCGCCAGGCTCGCGTCGCAGAACCGGCCGATATCGTGGCTCGGCAGGTGATCGAGCGTGTCCGGCAGTTCCAGTTCGGTGAGGTTGACAGTCAGCACGTCGACGGTCTCGAACACCCGCCAGCCGGCGGCATCGAGATGGTCGATCAGCCTAGGAGGGGCGAGCGGCGTCTCCCGGACGACCAACTCACGGCCGTAATTTTCGAACCGCTTGCGAGCCTTCTCGAGCCGCATCGCCATGTCGCGGTGATCGGACGGGTCGAGCGGCACGATGCAGTTCAGGCGCTTTGAAGGATGGCCGCCGGTCAGCCGAACCTGCCAGCTTCCGTCATAAACGACGGACGCCGCCGGCCAGGCTCGAAAGCCCACGGCTTCGAGCCGCCTGACCAATGGCAGATCGTTCTGAGGAGATGATGCTTCGTTCAATTCCTGTCAGCTCCGGTAGTCGCCGTTGATGGCAACATATTCCTTGGTGAGGTCGCAGGTCCAGACGGTCGCTCGGCCGCTGCCGAGACCGATATCGACCTTCACCGGAATGTCCTGTTCCTTCATGACGGCGGTGGTCGCGGCTTCGGAATAGGCCGGATCTCGCTCGCCGTCGACGGCGACGCGCACGTCGCCGAACCAGATCGCCAGCCGGTCGCGGTCGGCCATTTCGCCGGACTTGCCGACGGCCATGACGATGCGGCCCCAATTGGCGTCTTCACCGGCGATCGCGGTCTTGACCAGCGGCGAATTGGCGATCGACAGCGCGATCGTCTTTGCCGCTGCATCGCTTTCGGCGCCAGTGACGGTGATCTCGACCATCTTGCGCGCACCTTCGCCGTCGCGCACGACCTGCAGGGCCAGATCCTTCAGGAGATCGTTGAGCGCGGCGCGGAAGCTCGTGAGGCGCGGGTCGTCAGCGGTCTCGACGCGGGCCTGCCCATCGTCGGCGGCAGCGCCGGTTGCAAACAGCATCAGCGTATCGGAGGTCGAGGTGTCGCTGTCGACGGTGACCGAATTGAAGGTCGGACCGACGCCGGCGGAAAGCAGGTTCTGCAGCGCCGGCGACGCGATGTCGGCATCGGTCGCCACGAAGGACAGCATGGTCGCCATGTCGGGCGCGATCATGCCGGCGCCCTTGGAGATGCCGTTGATCGTCACCGTGACGCCGCCGATCTCGGCCGTGCGGGTCGCGACCTTCGGATAGGTATCGGTGGTCATGATCGCCTTGGCAGCTTCGAGCCAGAAGCCGCCGGTCGCGCCGCTGTTCATGTCGCCGAGCACGCCTGCGAATTTCGTCGCGTCGAGCGGCTCGCCGATGACGCCGGTCGAAGCCAGATAGATCTCGTTCTCACCGCAGCCGACAGCCTCGGAGGCCGATTTGGCGGTGAGTTCAGTCGCAGCCTTGCCCCTGATGCCGGTAAAGGCGTTGGCATTGCCAGAATTGACGACCACGGCGCGCGCCACCCCGTGCGGCAGATTGGCACGGCAGAAATCGACCGGCGCCGAAGGGCACTTGGAGCGAGTGAAGACGCCGGCGACGGTCGCCGGCTCGTCGAACACCATCAGCAGCACGTCGGTGCGGTTCTTGTACTTGATCCCGGCGGCGGCTGTCGCCATGCGCACGCCGCGGATTGCCGGCATGTCGGGATAGGATTTCGGAGCGAGCGGCGAAACGGAATCGGACATCGGAAATTACCTGGCTCAAATATGGAGAGGGCCCGGAAAATCCGGGCCCGTTGTCGAGAATTACTGCTGGACCGGCGCGTCGCCCGCGTCCTGCATCTTGCTGACGTCTTCATAGCCCTTCTTGAGGGCCGCATCCTTGATGTCGATCTTCTGTTCGCTCTTGGCCTTGGTGATGAGAGCGACGTACTTGTCGCGCATCACCAGCTGCTTGACCTGATCCTCGACCTGGTCGAAAGCCGGCGCCGGAGCATCGCGCGTGTCTTCCAGCTTGATGACGTGATAGCCGAACTGCGACTTGACCGGCGTCTTGCTATATTCGCCCTTCTTCAGCGTGAAAGCGACTTCTTCGAATTCCGGGACCATGCGGCCGCGGCCGAACCAGCCAAGGTCGCCGCCTTCATCCTTGTTGGAATCCTGGGACTTTTCCTTGGCGATCGCGGCGAAATCCTTGCCCTTGTCGAGATCGGCGATGATTGCCTTGGCCTCGTCCTCGGTCTTCACCAGGATATGGCGGGCATGCACCTCTTCCTGCTTCGGCAGGGAGGCGATTTCCTTGTCGTAACGGGCCTTGATCTCTGCCGGGGTCGTGGCGTCGATCACATGCTTGCGGAAGTAGGCGTTATGCAGCTCGCGGTCGGCGATATAGTCCATCCGCTTCTTGAAGTCCGGCGTATCCTTGATGCCTTCGGCCAGAGCACCCTTGGCGAGCAGCTTGACGTCGATGGCGCCGGAAAGGGCTGCGACCTTCTTCTGTTCGTCCGGAAGCTGGGCGAGCTGCGGGTCGAGGTTCTGAACCGCAATATCCAGTTCCGACTGGTGAATTTCCAGGTCGCCAACCTTGGCAACGACGGCATCCTCCGCCGCAAAGGCGGGAGCCTGGCAGAGGATCGCGGCGGCCAGCGCGGCCGTCATGAGAAATTTGTGGCGCAACATCGATAAAGACCTTTCGATAAGGATACCGGTTTCAGAACGTCTGATTCCGGCCAGAAAACCTTCACAAACACCGGATTGTGGCCATTCTGTATCGGCCGCCACCGTTGACATCATTCGACCCCCCTCTTATCTGTCACGCAACTTGGCGTCCAGCAGAGTTTCCGGGCGTGGCGGGTCATTTTATCGGCATCAGAAACCGATGGTTCGACCGGTCCCGCGCCCCCATGGGACAGATTTCAGAAAGGACCATTCGTATGGTCAGCCTTGGCGGCATCGCCCGCAAATTGTTCGGTTCGGCAAACGATCGCCGCGTGCGCGGCTACCAGCCGACTGTCGACGCCATCAATGCAATCGAGGAGAAGACCAAGGCTCTCTCCGACGAACAGCTTGCAGCCCAGACGGTGGAGTTCAGGAAACTGCTCGCCGAGGGCAAGACGCTCGACGACCTCCTGATCCCGGCCTTTGCGGTCGTGCGCGAGGCTTCCCGCCGCGTACTCGGCATGCGCCCGTTCGACGTACAGCTGACCGGCGGCATGATCCTTCACGATGGCGCGATCGCCGAGATGAAGACCGGCGAAGGTAAAACGCTGGTGGCGACGCTGGCGGTCTACCTGAACGCCCTCGCCGGCAAGGGTGTGCATGTAGTCACCGTCAACGACTACCTGGCCCAGCGCGACGCCCACACGATGGGCAAGCTCTACGGCTTCCTGGGCCTGACGACCGGCGTCATCGTTCATGGCCTCAGCGACGAAGAGCGCCGCGCCAATTATGCGTGCGACATTACCTACGCCACCAACAACGAGCTCGGCTTCGATTATCTGCGCGATAACATGAAGTACGAGCGCAGCCAGATGGTCCAGCGCGGCCACAATTACGCGATCGTCGACGAAGTGGACTCGATCCTGGTCGACGAGGCGCGCACGCCGCTGATCATTTCCGGCCCGCTCGACGACCGTTCGGAACTCTACAACACGATCGACGCCTTCATCCCGGTCCTGACGCCGGAAGACTACGAGATCGACGAGAAGCAGCGCTCTGCAAACTTCTCCGAGGTCGGCACCGAAAAGCTCGAGAACCTGCTGCGCCAGGCCGGCCTGCTGAAGGGCGAATCCCTCTACGACGTCGAGAACGTGGCGATCGTCCACCATATCAACAACGCGCTGAAGGCCCATAAGCTCTTCACCCGCGACAAGGACTATATCGTCCGCAACGACGAGATCGTCATCATCGACGAATTCACCGGCCGCATGATGCCCGGCCGCCGTTATTCGGAAGGCCAGCACCAGGCGCTCGAAGCCAAGGAAAAGGTGACGATCCAGCCGGAGAACCAGACGCTCTCCTCGATCACCTTCCAGAACTATTTCCGCATGTACGGAAAGCTTGCCGGGATGACCGGTACGGCCCAGACCGAAGCGGAAGAGTTCGGTAACATCTACAAGCTCGAAGTGATCGAAGTGCCGACCAACCTGCCGATCCAGCGTATCGACGAGGACGACGAGGTCTACCGGACCTTCGACGAAAAGTTCAAGGCGATCATCGAAGAGATCAAACAAGCCCATGAACGCGGCCAGCCGGTCCTGGTCGGCACCACGTCGATCGAGAAGTCGGAACTGCTGGCGACAATGCTGCGCCAGTCAGGCTTCAACAATTTCCAGGTCCTGAACGCCCGTTACCACGAGCAGGAAGCCTATATCGTCTCGCAGGCCGGTGTGCCGGGCGCGGTGACGATCGCCACCAACATGGCCGGCCGCGGTACCGACATCCAGCTCGGCGGCAATATCGACATGCGCCTCGAACGCGAGCTCGAAGGCATGGAGCCGGGTCCGGAGCGCGATGCGCTGGAAGCGGCAAGCCGCGAGGAAGTGAAGCAGCTCAAGGAAAAGGCGCTTGCCGCCGGCGGCCTCTACGTCATCGCCACCGAGCGCCACGAAAGCCGCCGCATCGACAACCAGCTGCGCGGCCGCTCCGGCCGTCAGGGCGACCCCGGCCGCTCGAAGTTCTACCTGTCGCTCCAGGACGACCTGATGCGCATCTTCGGCTCCGACCGCATGGACAGCATGCTGCAGAAGCTCGGCCTCAAGGAAGGCGAAGCGATCGTCCATCCGTGGATCAACAAGGCGCTCGAACGCGCCCAGAAGAAGGTCGAAGCCCGCAACTTCGATATCCGTAAGAACCTTCTGAAATATGACGACGTCACCAACGACCAGCGCAAGGTGATCTTCGAGCAGCGCATCGAGATGATGGACTCGGAAGACGTATCCGAGACCGTCGAGGACATGCGCAACGAGGTGATCGAAGTTCTCGTCGCCAAGCACATTCCCGAACGCGCCTATGCCGAACAATGGAATGCCGCCGGCCTTCGCGAAGACGTCGACCGGATGCTCAACCTCGACCTGCCGATCGAGGATTGGGTCAAGGAAGAAGGCATCGGCGAGACCGATATCCGCGAACGCATCACCGAGGCTGCCGACAAGGCCGCGGCCGATCGCAAGGAGCGCTTCGGCGCCGATATCATGACCTATGTGGAGCGCTCCGTGCTGCTCCAGACGCTCGACCACCTGTGGCGCGAGCATATCGTCAATCTCGACCACCTGCGCTCGGTCATCGGCTTCCGCGGTTACGCCCAGCGCGATCCGCTGCAGGAGTACAAGGCGGAAGCCTTCGAGCTGTTCCAGGCCCTGCTCGCCAACCTGCGCGAGGCGGTCACCGCCCAGCTGATGCGCGTCGAGCTGGTGCAGAACCCCGAGCCGCCGCAGCCGCCGACCGTCTACGACGAACAGCATGTCGATCCGACGACCGGTCTCAACCAGGTCAACGGCTTCGACAGCGAGAACTTCATCGCCGCGCCGGAAGACCGCCGGCCGGAAGATCCCTCCACCTGGGGCAAGATCGGCCGCAACGAGGCCTGCCCCTGCGGGTCCGGCAAGAAATACAAGCATTGCCACGGCGCCTTCGAGCAGGCCTGAGGCTTCCGCGAAAACATGATGATGCGAACGCCGCCCCTGGGCGGCGTTTTCGTTTCCGCCTTCCGGAAGGACTGCATCAGGCGTCGGCTGGAGACCCGGCGCAGATTTCCCGAACACATGTCCGCAGCCACCGGTGAGCCGGATCGGCATCCAGCCGCGGATGCCAGAGCAATGACACGGTAATCTCAGGCACCGGAACCGGCAGGGCGAAACTGAACATCCCGGCGCGCAGGTTGCCGCTGTGCCGCTCCGGAATGCTGGCGATCAGATCCGAAGACCTGGCGAGAGCTAGCGCCGTCGCGAAACCGTCGACGATCGTCATGATCCGCCGTTCCAGCCCCGACGCCGCCAGAGCCTCGTCGATCGCCCCCTTTTCAAGCCCCCGTCGCGAAACCAGGATATGATCGCCCGCCGCGTATCGCCGAGCCGATATCTCGCCCTCGGCCAGCGGGTGCCCGGTGCGCACGACGCCGATGAAACGGTCCCGGAACAGTGCCTGGGCCCGCACTTCCGGACCGATCGTCGCGCCGACGACCCCGGTTTCCAGATCGACGCTTCCGTCACGAAGCGAGGTGCTCTCCTTGTCCGGCTTGCGGATGAACCGCAGCCGCACGCCGGGCGCCTGAGCGCTGACACGAGCGATGAGGCCAGGCCCGAAATTCTCGACGAAGCCCTCGCTGGTGCGTAGCGTGAATGTCCGGACCAGCTTACCGAGATCGAGCATCTCGACCGGCCGCAAGACCGCCTCCGCATCCTGCACGAGGCCGCCGACCCGTTCGCGCAGTTCGATCGCCCGTGGCGTTGGCACGAGCCCGCGGCCGGCCCTCACCAGCAACGGATCGCCCGTCGTCTCGCGCAATCGCGCCAAGGCCCGGCTCATGGCCGACTGGCTGAGCCGCAACCGTTTGGCCGCTCGCGCCACGCTGCCTTCGGCCAGAAGAACGTCGAGGGTGAAAAGCAGGTTGAGATCGGGTCTGGACATGCGCGCAGCATAACACAGGCGCTTCAATATGACATGGCGTCAGATGCATTGAATTGATGCAAATCATGCGCCTTCCGCCATGCGTGCCCTTGAGATAGCCCTTGGACAATAGTTTCTGGAGGTTCCCTTATGATACCCGTTCGACTGATACCCGCCATTTTCGGCCTTGTTCTTTCCTGCCTGATGTCCCTGCTTATCTCCGGCGTTTCCACGCTCCGCAGCGCGGGGCCGATCGACGGCTTCTTCGGGATCTGGATGGGAGCATGGCTCCCCTCCTGGATCATCGCCTTTCCGGTCGTGCTGGTTGTCGCACCGCTGGCGCGCCGGATCGTCAGCAACCTCGCGAAGCCGACCACGAAACCGGCGGGGGGTGAAAAACGATGACCTCTGCCGCCCACGATCCGGTTCTGCAACCGGCAGAACGGGCGAGTACCCTCCGTGGGGCGCTCGCCGGTCTTTCGCTCTCGATGTTGCTCTCTTCGCTCGGCACCAGCGTCGCCAATGTCGGCCTGCCGACATTGGCGCAGGCGTTCGACGCCTCCTTCCAGCAGGTCCAATGGGTGGTCCTTGCCTATCTTCTCGCAATCACGACACTGATCGTCAGTGTCGGGCGGCTTGGCGACATTGCGGGACGCCGGCGGCTCCTGCTCGCCGGGATTGCCCTTTTCACGGTAGCCTCGATCGCCTGCGGGATTGCTCCGACGCTGGGTATCCTGATTGCCGCAAGAGCCGCGCAAGGTCTCGGAGCCGCCGCCATGATGGCGCTCACCATGGCTTTTGTCGCTGACATATTTCCAAAGACACGCACCGGCGCGGCCATGGGATTGCTCGGAACCATGTCGGCCATCGGCACCGCACTCGGCCCTTCCCTGGGCGGCCTTCTGATCGCCTGCGCCGGCTGGCGGGCGATCTTCCTGATCAACGTGCCGCTGGGGCTGCTGGCGCTCCTTCTTGCCTTTCGCTACCTGCCCGCCGATCCTCGTCGCGAAAGACCGGACCAAAGACCCGGCTTCGACGTCTGGGGCACGCTGCTACTTGCCCTGGTGCTTGCAGCCTATGCACTCGCCATGACGATCGGCCGCGGCAGCCTTGGTCCGGTCAACGCCGCTCTGCTGCTGTTGGCTGCCGTCGGAGCCGGCCTGTTTGTTCTCGTCGAAGCGAAAGCGGCGTCGCCCCTGATCCGACTATCGATGTTGCGCAATCCAGCCTTGAGCACGGGATTGATAACCAGCGCGCTTGTTTCGGCGGTGATGATGTCGACGCTGGTGGTCGGGCCGTTCTATCTTTCGCGTTCGCTCGGTCTCGACGCAGCTTTCGTCGGGCTCGTCATGTCGATCGGCCCGATTGTTTCCACATTCAGCGGCGTACCGGCCGGCCGGCTCGTCGACCGCCTGGGCGCGGGGACGGCGGTCGTCATCGGTCTCGTCGGAATGGTGGCCGGCTCGCTTGGGCTCACTCTACTTCCAGGAACGTTCGGCATTGGCGGCTACGTCGCTGCCATCGCGATGCTGACGCCCGGCTATCAACTGTTCCAGGCAGCCAACAACACCGCGGTCATGGTGGACGTCAGCGCGCAGCAGCGCGGCGTCGTTTCAGGCCTGCTCAATCTGTCGCGCAATCTCGGCCTCATCACCGGCGCCTCGCTGATGGGCGCGGTGTTCGCAATGGCCTCGGGAACGGGCGATGTCGCGACGGCACCTCCGCAAGCCGTGGCCGCCGGGATGTCGTTCACCTTCGCGATTGCCGTGGGGATGATTGCCGTCGCACTCGCCATTGCCGCCATTCACCAGGCTGTTCCGGCCGTCCGCAACCTTTTGACCCGTTCTTCCAGGGAGCCTTGAAGTTCGCAGTTCGTGAAGCCATCGACGGCTGGGCGAACCCTTTCTTAACCCTGCTGTGGCAACACTTTTGCCCATTGTTCCCGTCGTCGTTACGAGTATTGCGTGCCCATCATGGCGGTTATCGAAACAGCGGAAAGATTGCTTCCGCCTGGTCTTAGGACCCGGCTGGCACCGCTGACCCGCAAGCTCGAATCCATCCTTACCGACGACGACGAGACAGCCCGCGCCCAGCGTCGCGCGCTGACCGCCTTCGTGATCCGGGTTGCAAGCGCGGCCATCGCCTTCGTGTCGCAGATCGTGCTCGCCCGCCTGATGGGCGAGTTCGAATACGGCATCTTCGCATTCGTCTGGGTTCTGGTCGTGCTCGCCGGCAATCTCTCCTGCCTCGGCTTCCACACGTCCGTCATCCGCTTCCTGCACCAGCACAAGGCGCGCGAAGAAGTGGCGACCGTGCGCGGGCTCAATCTTGCCGTCCGCCTGGTGGCGCTGATCTCGGCAAGTGCGGTGGCCGGCCTCGGCTTCCTGTTCCTGCATGTCTACGGCCACACGGTCGAGGCCTATTACCTCGTGCCGGTGTCGCTGGCCTTCTTCACCATACCGATGATCGCGCTCGGTGACGTGCTCGACGGCACCGCGCGTTCGAACGGCTGGACGGTGACGGCGCTCTCGCCCACCTACCTGATCCGCCCAACCCTGATCCTCGTGTTCATGCTGGGTGCACTCTGGTTCGGCGCTGCCCACACGGCCGTTACCGCCATGCAGGCGGCCCTTGCCGCGACCTATGTCACGACGCTCCTGCAGTTGCTGCGCCTGACGCTGCGCCTGCGCCGGCTTTACGGCCCTGGCCCGATGCAGTTCGAGATCGGCGCCTGGTTCCGTTATTCCCTGCCGCTCTTCCTCGTCGACGGCATCGGCTTCCTGCTGACCAATGCGGACGTCGTCGTCGTCGGCCTCTACCTGCCGCCGGACCAGGTTGGCATCTACTACGCTGCTGCAAAGACGATCGTGCTGGTGCAGTTCGTCTACTTCTCGATCAAGGCAGCCGCCGGACCCCGCTTCTCCGCCATCATGGCGGAGAACGACATGACGGCGCTGGCCTCCTTTGCCGGACAGACCGCGCGCTGGAGTTTTTGGCCGTCGCTTGCCGTCGGACTCATGGCGCTGGCAGCCGGCGAACTGCTCCTGTCGCTGTTCGGCAGTGCGTTCACGGCCGGCTACTGGCTGATGGCGATCCTGTTCTGCGGCATCCTCGCCAAATCCATGGTCGGCCCCGGAGAGGTGCTGCTCAGCATGGCCGGTCGCCAGAAGCTCTGCGTCCTGCTTTACGCCGTGACGCTGCTGGCGAGCATCGCTCTCAACATCGCGCTGATCCCCCGCTTCGGCCTGACCGGGGCCGCGATGGCGACGGCGGCGGCGATGATGATCGAGGCTATCCTGCTGCATATCGCAGTCCGCCGCACGCTCGGCATCGTGCTCTTCGCCTTTGCCGATCCGACGCCCTCTGCTCCTTCAAAGGCTTCCTGACCATGGCGCAACCTCCGTTCAGCAGCGAATTCGAGGGCAATGGCGGCGGCCGGATGAGCATGGTCCAGGCGCTCCGCGCCGAGCGGCCGGATGCCGACACGCATCTCCAGGTCGGCCGGCCCGGCCGCGAACTCTGCCTATATCCCGCCGCCTTCGGTTACGACCTGCAGGAAGAACTCGAATTCCTCTCCAACCGTGCGCTCGAGCCGAACATCTTCTTTTCGGCCCGGCTGCTCGCCCCCGCCATGCCGCGGGTCGAGGACAAGCAGGTCCGCCTGGCGCTGATCCGCGACGAGACCGGCACGCGCAGTCGTATGCGGCTGCTGATGCCGTTCACGGTCGAGAAGCCGGGTTTTTCGGTCGGCGCCTCGATCATACGTGCATGGGCCAATCCCTTCGGGCCGATCGGCACGCCGCTCGTCGATGCGGAAGACAGTGCCGAGACGATCGACAATCTTTTCGAGGCGCTGAGCATGCGCGAAGCCCGCCTGCCCTCCGTGCTGGTCATGCCGGACGTCAGGCTCGCCGGTCCGTTCGCACAGCTCGCCAAGGCGGTCGCGATCGGCCGCAACCTGCCGGTGACCGTCACCGATCCCCAACAGCGGCCGATGCTGGAAAGCCTGCTCGACGGCGAAACCTATCTGAAACACTCGATCTCGTCGCACCACTACCGCGAAATGCGCCGCCTGTGGCGCAATCTCGGCAACAAGGGCTCGCTCAGCTATTCGGTTGCCCGCCAGCCGGAAGAGATCCGGTTGCGGATGGAGGAATTCCTGGCGCTCGAAGCCAAGGGCTGGAAGGGCCGCAAACGCTCGGCCCTGATCAACGACCGTTACCGCGCCGCCTTCGCCCGCGAGGCGATTACCAACCTGGCGGAAGTCGACGCGGTCCGCATCCATACCATCGATTTCGACGGCCGGGCGATCGCTTCGCTCATCGTCTTCATCATGGCCGGCGAGGCCTACACTTGGAAGACCGCCTACGACGAGGGTTTTTCCCGGTTCTCGCCCGGCAAGCTGCTGATGGTGAAACTGACCGAGTGGCATCTCGAAGACGCCAATATCATGCGCACCGACAGTTGCGCGATTCCCGATCACCCGATCATGAGCCGTTTCTGGGAAGAACGCGAGGAGATGGGGACGCTGGTGATCGGCCTGAGGCAGAACGGCGACCGCGACGTGCGCCAGGTGGCAGCCCAGCTTCACCTCTACCGCAACACCCGCAACATGGCCCGCATGCTGCGGGAAAAGATCATGTCGCTTGCCGGCCGTTCCGGGGTAGTTACGCCTTGACGATCACTCGGCGGCCGCCTTGTCCCGCAGCAGCCGGCGGATCACCTTGCCGCTGGTCGTCAGCGGAATATCGTCGACGAAGGCGACCTCGCGGGGATATTCGTGCATCGAGAGCCGCGTCTTCACCCAGTCGCGGATCTCCAGAGCCAGTTCGTCGCTCGGACGATAGCCGGGCGCGAGCGCGATATAAGCCTTGACGATCTCGGTACGGATCGGGTCCGGCTTGCCGACCACGGCTGCCAGCCGCACCGCCGGATGGCCGGTCAGGCAGTCCTCGATCTCGCTTGGCCCGATGCGGTAACCGGACGAGGTGATGACGTCGTCGTCCCGCCCGATGAATTCCACATAACCGTCGCGGTCCTTTCGTCCGAGATCGCCGGTGATCAGCCAGTCGCCGACGAACTTCGCCTCCGTCGCCGCCTCGTCGTTCCAGTAGCCGAGGAACATCACCGGATCCGGACGACGAATGGCAATCTGCCCCATCTTGCCGGCCGGCAGCTCGATGCCCCTGCCGTCGACCACCGCCACATGATGGCCCGGCACCGCCCGCCCGATCGCTCCGCCGCGCGACACGCCGAGATTGGCGGCCGAGGACAGCACGAAATTGCATTCGGTCTGGCCGTAGAATTCGTTGACCGTCAGCCCCAGCGCCGCCTTCGCCCAGTCATAGGTTTCGCGGCCCAGCGCCTCGCCGGCCGACGCGATGGTCCGCAGCTTGAGATCGTATTTTTCAAGCGGCTTTTCGACGGATTTCAGGAGCCGCAGCGCCGTCGGCGGGATGAAGGCGTTGCGCACATCCATTTCGCTGATGATACGGAAGGCCATGTCGGCATCGAATTTCTGGGCGGGCGATGAGACGACGGGAATGCCGAGCATCAGCGCCGGCATCAACACATTGAGCAGACCGCCGGCCCAGGCCCAGTCCGAAGGCGTCCAGATCCGGTCCCCTTGCTGCGGCGCGAATTCATGCGCCAGCTGGAAACCGGGAATATGGCCGGCCAGCACCCGATGACCGTGCAGCGCCGCCTTCGGCGGGCCGGTCGTGCCGGAGGTGAAGATCATCAGCGCCGGATCGTCCGGACCGCTATCGACGACCTCGAACACGGGCGGATGGGCGGCAATCAGCGCATCGAGCCCCAGAAGGCCCTCGTCGGCGGGCGCCTCGCCGGTGACGATGACATGCCGCAACTCCGGCAGCTTTTCACGCAGATCCGCCAGCCGCGACAGACCGAAGGGATTGGTGACGATCGCCGTCGCACCCGATGCCTTCAGCCGGTATTCGAGCGCCTCGGCACCGAACAGAAGCGCCAGCGGCAGGGCAATGCCGCCCATCTTGTAGATCGCCACATGCGCGATCACCGTTTCGAAACTCTGCGGCAGAAGAAGTGCGACGCGGTCGCCGGGCTTCAGACCCAGCGCGACAAAGGCGTTCGCAAGCGAGGCGGACCGCCCGGACAGCTCACCATAGGTCAGCGCCGGATGAGCGCCGTCCGGGCTGAAATGCTGGAGACTGATGCGATCCGGAAATTTTTCCGCCCAAGCATCGGTGACCGCCTCCCCCATGTTGAATCGCTGCGGGATTTCCCAGGCGAAATCGCGAAAAAGGTCTTCATAGGACTTGGCAGCAGGCAGTTTCATGGGCAGCGCTTCTATTTTTGCTGCACCAGCTAACATCCGGCATGCTTAAAATACAAGGGGGACACGGGAGGGACCTGACATGCGAAGCCGTGGAGGAAAGGGAAAAAACCACATCCGGCAGCCTTGATCCGGGACAATCTCTTGGGCGTCAAGCATGCGGGACTGCAACCTCACTTCATCCTTGCATGCCGGTGCGGCCCCGTGATAGAGCGCATACCGCTACCCGAGTGCCCCGTTGGCGGAATTGGTAGACGCGCCTGACTCAAAATCAGGTTCCGAAAGGAGTGCTGGTTCGATTCCGGCACGGGGCACCACATCACCTTCCGATCTTTGGTGCGATGCTTCCGGAACCAGTTGCCCAATGATCCCGTGGTGAAGGGTCGACAATCAAAAGACTTGATAGCCAGGTGTCAGTGTATGACGAGGGTCATAACGCTCCTTGGCTTGGCGCAGGCGCGGCCAGGCCGGCCCGAAGTGATCCTGCCAATCGCCGCTCGTCATCGGGAAAGCGCTGACCGGATACAGAACTCCGCCTTCGCTGCGGACGCTCTCGTAGAGCGCGCGGTTCCTTGCAACCATGGCATCGATCTTGGCCATATTGTTCGAGGGTGGAAAACGAATGATATTGAAGGGAAAGGCGACATCCTCGTCCGGCATCCGGACTGAGGGGGTCCGCAGGGCGCCTGTCAGGAGTGGGTAATAGGTGATGCGCCCGAAGGGCCCGACGTCCTCGTTGGTCAGGTCCTGCAGTATTCCGGCGGCAAGACGCTCGGCGTTGGAACCGCGCAGGAAGGTGAGCCACCACGGGTGAGGATTGGACCATTGGCCATTCGACCGCAGTAGGGTCTCCAGCTTGGCAAAGGCGACGGCGTCGTCGAGATACGTGAGGTCCGAGATCACCGCGGCGCCACGCTGGTCCGACAAACCGGCGAGCACATTTGGGTCCGGTGCCGCGTCGCTGTCGTAATAGACGGCACCGTCGAGTTGGTAACGCCAGCCGCCCGTACCATCGGGAAGGACGGCACCCTGCAACTGGTCGAAACGTCCGTCCTCCAGCACGAGGCGCTGGTCCGCGGCCAGCGATTTGAAATCGGGATAGAATAACTGGAACCGGCGCACCCGCTCGGGCGCCCGGACCAGGCGAAGCGTCGCCCGCGTGATGACGGCGCACTGACCGAGGCCACCCCGGACGGCATCGAAGAGATCGGGGTTGAGGTCCGGCGAACAGGTGAGTTCCCGCCCTGCCCCCGTCACGACATCCATCTCGAGAACGTTGTCCGTCTGCATGCCGTGGCGGGACGTCGACCCGCCGATACCGCCAACGGCGAGCGTGCCGCCTACCGATAGCTCCAGGTAATTCGTGAGGACCGGCGGGGTGAGCCCGCTCGTCAAGGCGGCGATGAGCACCTCGCGCCACGTCGCTCCGGCGCCGACGACAATACGATCGGCGTCGACACGACGGACGGTGTTTATCCCGCGCATGTCGATGACCACGCCGCCATCCGCCATGGAGCGGCCATAGGTCGAGTGACCCTGCCCGCGGGCTGCGACCTTCAGCCCCCTGTCGCCGGCCCATCGGATCGCCGTCCCGACTTCGGCCGCGGAGGACGGCCTGAACACGGAGCGAGGCCGACGGTGGATGATATGCCCGAAATCTTCCGACGCTTCACCGACCACCTCGGCGCAGCAGTTAAATGTATCGGCGGCAGGAAGCGCGGGGCGTTCGACAGCGCCTGCTGCCTTCGTCGCGTCCGTCGCAAACGCTGCGGCACAGGTGAGGCCGCCGCCGAGTAGTCTACGTCTGTTGAGGGTCATAAGATGCCTCCGTAAGAGGGAATGCCGGTACGACAATTGACGACCGGCGCGTGCTGGAACTCCCCATGAGGGTCCGAACTCCGGCGTCCGGCCGGTTCACAAGTCGCTGCCTTTCCCGTTTCCGCTGCGGCCTGTTTCGGGTCCGTGCCGGGCCACATGCTCGACGTAGCTGCGGCTCAGGCCGATATCGCGCAGTATATGGTCGTCAAGAGCTCCCAGTTTCCTGACGCGGGCACGAATTCGGCGCTCGGCGCAGAACCGATCCCACCAGCACAACAGTGCTCTTGGGAAACCGCCAGTTCGGTCGCTGGCATGAAGAATTCGCGGCGCTTCGAATGCTTTGCTCATCGTGAAGTCTCCGTCTTTATCTGACGAAATCGGCAGAGGGCCGGCACGTCACTCGTAGATGGAGGGTGGTCCGCGACGCGACAATTGGCGGCCGCCGCGATATACTTTTCCGCAAAACGAGAGAATGGATATGGAGCGACTGGATGACCTCGAGGCCTTCCTGGCCATCGGCGAGAAAGGCAGCCAGACAGCGGCGGCGCGTCATCTGCGCCGGTCGTTGCAGTCTATCAACCGCTCGCTTGCGGCACTGGAGCAGAGCGTCGGCGTCGAACTGGTGCGGCGCACCACCCGCCGCTCATATCTGACGGAAGCCGGACGGGCTTTCTACGATCGTGTCAAACCGGCGTTGGCGGAAATCCACGATGCCAGGCTGGAGGCTGCCGATGCGCGCAGCGAGCCGACCGGCCTGCTCAGGATAGCGGCCCCGGTGCTCTTCGCACCGGCCTATGTGGTCCCTGCAATCACCGCCTTCATGCAGCATTATCCCGGCATTGAGATCCAGCTCAAGGTCTCCGACCGGATGGTCGATCTACTGGAAGAGGGTCTCGACCTGGCGGTGCGGATCAGGGATATGGCCGACTCCAGCCTCAAGGCGCGGCGGCTCGGCGACCTTCGCGCGGTGGTCTTCGGATCGCCTGATTACTTTGCCAAGTATGGCCGCCCCGAACATCCCGACGATCTGACGCAACATCAATGCGTCCTGCGCCATGCCGAAGGATCGAGCGAGACGTGGACATTCCGGATCGGCGGGCGGCGCAAGGCCGTGCGTGTGCATGGACGCTTCGGCAGCGACAGCGCGGCAGCAACGCATGCCGCGGTGGCAAGTGGGCTCGGCATCGGGCTCACGCCGTTATGGCAGATCCGCAGTCTCGTTGATGAGGGCGCCGTGGAGGTGGTTCTCGAAGAGTTCGAGGACAGCAAGATTCCAATTTACGCAGTCTGGCCGTCCGGCAAGATACCGCTCGCCAAGACGCGCCTGTTCGTCGACGAGCTGGCGGCCCGGCTGAAGCGCGAGCGGTTATAGTCGAACGGTTATAGTCATGGCCTGAGGGGAGAGATCACTCCGGCCCACTGCCCCTCATGCAGGCCGGGGACGGCCTTGAGGCCGCCTCCCGGTTCACTCGCATTCTCTCGCATTTCGGAAGAGTAAATCGCCATCGAGGCCGATTGTAACGCGCCGCACGCTGATCGATGCTGCCAGGGCCATCTCAGCGGAAGGACAGAGGAAATGCTGAAACGAGATTTCTACCTGCTTGGGCAAGGCGAAGCCGAGAGCCGCCGGCTCCTGGAGCAAACCGATCTGCTCAAGCCGGAGGCGGAGCGCTTTCTCGATCGCCTGAACATCACCGGTGGCGCGCGCGTGGTCGATCTCGGCTGCGGCCCACGTGGGCTTCTGGGCCTCCTCGCGGCGCGGGTCGGCACCGACGGACGGGTCGTCGGCGTTGAAAGGAACGCGGCGTTTGTGGAGGCCGCGCGCCGGTTCATCGCAGCGGAACAGCTCGCCAATGTCGAGATCGTCGAGGCCGACGCAAAAGCAAGCGGCCTTCCTCCTGACGCCTTCGACCTCGTCACCGCCCGGCTCGTCCTCGTGAATGTGCCGGAGCCGGAGCGCATCGTCGCGGAAATGGCTGCATTGGTGCGGCCGGGCGGCACCGTTGCGAGCTACGAGGCGGACCTCGGTGCGCTTCTCTGCGATCCCCCGTCGCGGGCATGGGACCGCTTGCTGGAAATTTATACCGCCTATGCCGAAGCGCACGGCGTCGATCTGTTCATCGGCCGAAAGACCCACCGCCTGCTGCGCGATGCCGGGCTGGCCGAGATCGACGTGAAGCCGATTGTGAACGTCTATCCGCCGGGACATCCGAGACGCACCATCCTGCTGGATTTCGTAACCAGTTGCCGCGGCGAGCTCGCCCATGAGACGTTTGCCGACGGGAATGAATTGAACGACCTGATCGCGGAATTGCAGCATGATCTCGCCGATCCGGGCAGGCTCGTGACCTCGCATCTGTTCTACGAAACGACCGGCCGTAAGCCGCTATAGAGCAGGCCAAGCCGGCCCCAGTCACTGGGTGGCAGGGAAGTGGCCGTTGATCGCGCCGGCCGCCCTGCGTTCAGGCACAGACGGCCGGCGTGTTGGGGGTGACGCAAGTCTGTAAGCAGCCAGCCTGTTGGCGCTGGATCGCTCAAGACCTTCGTCACCCCCGCCCGGATCACCCAGCGGTGCGCGGCACGGGCGTGTTGAGAAGCTGCTGCTCCCACAGATACGCGATGCCGCTGCCGCTCATGTGCGAGATGAGCACTTCGGTCAGCTCTTCGACGTGCTCGGTGCGCGCCCAGTCCCGCTGCCATTCGCCGGCAAGAGCCATCCAGGTCATCATGTTAACGCCGGCCGCGATCATCCGCTGGATGGCGACCTGGTGAGACTCGGTTGAACTTCCGCCCGATGCGTCGGTAATGACGGTCACGTCCCAGCCTTCGCCGGCTGCCTGAATTGCAGGCATCGCTACGCAAACTTCGGTCCACAGACCTGCGATGATCAATTGCTTGCGGCCGGTCGCCTTGACCAGGTCCACCACCTTCTTGTCCTCCCAGGTATTCACCCAGGTCCGATCGATCACTTCCTGCCCCGGGAAGACGTCAGTGATTTGCTTGAAGAGCCTGCCGCCACGATCCGCTATCACGCTGGTGAGGATCGTCGGAACATTGAAAGCTTTGGCCAACTTTGCCAGCGCGGTCACATTGTTGACGACTGCCTGAGGATCATGGCTATTGAGGTTGGTCAGCTGATAGGGCTGATGATCGATCAGAACGAGGACGGAATCTTCGGGGCGGAGAAGTGAGTCAAGGCCGTTACGAAAGGTCATGGTTTCATCCTATGTTGGCGGTTTATCGAAGCGCGTTTGCGCAAAAGACATGCGTCCTCCGAGGCGCTGCCGCGGGACGAAACTTGTCATTCCAGTTTGTGATGCGGTAGCCCTCGCCTGTGCTAAGCTGTGTCGCAGAATGAGGAACGCTGGTGGATATCGAAGATCTCCGGACATTCGTCGAAGTTGCTGATGCGGGAGGCGTCACCTCGGCCGCGCTGCGGCTTGGCGTCTCCAAATCGATGGTCAGCCGACGGCTTGTGCGGCTCGAGGCGGAGCTTGGTGTCCAGCTCCTAGCCCGATCCACACGCGGGGCTTCTCTGACAGAGGCAGGCGCAACCTTCCGGGACCACGCAGCCAGGGTTTCCGCCGAGATAGACGTGGCGAGGGAGACCATCCTGCCAGCTGGTGACCTTCGCGGGCGCTTGCGAGTTGCCGCGCCGCTTTCTTTCGGCCCCACGCACTTCGCTCCCGTGCTGGCGGAAATGGCGCGACGCCACCCGCAGCTCCAAATCCACACCTGCTACAGCGATCACGTCGTCGATCTCATCGCGGAGGGTTATGATTGTGCGATACGGCTTGGCTATCTTCAGGACTCCAACCTGATCGCCAGACGCGTCGGACCGATCTATGGGAAGGTCGTTGCGAGCCCGGACTATATCAAAGCGCATGGGGCGCCTGAGACGCCGGGAGAACTGCTCACCCATCAGGCCCTCATGCAGGGCACGGAAGCCTGGCAACTCATGGACGGCGACAAAACCATCACGGTCCGCCCGCAAGGGCGCTTCAAGGCCGACAATGGCACGGCTCTGGTCGCCGCCGCCTTGGCAGGGCTGGGGATCGCATACCTCCCCGATGGCCTGATCGGTGAATATCTGGCCTCCGGGGCGCTGGTTCCCGTTATGACACGCCATCCAGTCCCTGCGGCAGGTATATATGTTGTCCGCCCACCAGCGCAGCATCCCGCCAGGAAGGTAGGGGTCCTCATCGAAATGCTGATCGAGTGTTTCGATCAGCCTCCGCACCCTTAGGTCTCTACCGCTAAGAGGCACGAACGGCGCGAAGCCCTTGCCGGGCCCACGACAGCCGAGGCGGCTGCAACCGAGGATCGATCCGCAGCCGTCACGTCAGATCTATTCAGGTCTGCATTGGCAGACGGTGGCGCACGGGAGGAGATGAAGCCACGAACTGCTATGTTATTGTTATTGCCAAATAATTCGTATTGTTATTTCGGGCATGAGGAGAATCAAGGGTTCTTTGCCAAAATATCGTCGATGGCCGCCGAGACCCACTGAGTTATGAGCGCGCGGGCCTCCCATAACTCCATCGGACGTTTATGGGGCTTGTTCCTGTCGTTCGGGTGATGCCGTTCCCCAGCATTTGCTGTTCGGGTAAAGCGCTCTATCTCGTTTTTCGATATGCCGCCGTTTGGCATATTTCGAACGGCCTCATGGGCCTTGTACAGTTCGGACCAGCCGGGCTTGCCCTGCAGGTAACGCAGAGCGCTGCCGATCTCAGGCTCCAAAGCCGCCGCGCGGATCCACAGTTGCGTCCTGGATGGCGCAGGTGAGGGCTCGATCACATTGCCCTGCGCATCTCTCACCGTCATCTCGGCAATGCCGACGCGCAAGCGCATCGTGATGCCTTCCGCTTCTACGTAATGATGTCTGCGGGGCTGGCCATCCGGGACAAACTCGATTACCGACCCGTTGGTGACGGGATCGGTGTCCGCGTTCTTTGACATTGCCACGTTCAAGGTGCTGAACAATTGCTTGGCCGCCCGATGGACCTCTTCCGAACTCGTCATCCCATCGAAGGCTGATGATCGCAGGGCCAGATAGTCGCCGCGCTCGCCCTTGACCTCTTCGACAAAGGGATCGAAAGGCGGCTTCAGCAGCTCGCGCCACGCCTTCTGATCCGCTTCCGGACCGTTAAGCTCTATACCCCACCGGTTACTTACCTGGCTCAACTCTACTGCTCCTGGAATCACTCGATGAAACCTGCCAGAGACAGACTCCCACCCAACTCATCTTTAAGTTGATCGATTTTGCAACATCCAATAGGCGTCCGCAAGCGGCGCAATGGGCAGGGGCGAGGCACCTACAGAGGAGACTACCCTGAAGCCTGAGCCGTCAGCAGTGCCCAGCTTTATTCCGGAATGGTTGCCCTTCCCGAGAGAAGGGTGACATTTCATACCGGAGACATGGTTACACTTTTTGCCTTTGCGAGGAGAGCGAAGGTGCCTTGGCAGGAGTGCAACCGTATGGACGAGCGTCTCAAGTTCGTTGCG